>CAZGBQ010000201.1:0-6250 GCA_964524045.1 uncultured Acidobacteriaceae bacterium | reverse complement strand
TGGAGTTGGAAGATATCCGGCCGCGCATAGTGGCCTACAACATCCAAATCGTACTTCCCACGGACAATTTGCGCGCGGTCGATTTCCGCGACAAGGATAGATTCGCTCTGCGTATCGGGTCCGGCAAGAAAATTGCCGAAGGGATCCACAATGCAACTGCCGCCGCGGCAGACAACCGCGTCGGGGTCTTCGCCAAGAATGGAACGATACTCTGAAGGAAAGTCGCGCCGGCGATTGAATTGGTTGCAGGAGAGAACGAAACAGCGCCCCTCGACCGCGATGTGGCGCATCGAAGCAATCCAGGAGTCGCGCGCGTCCGCAGTCGGGGCGCAGTAAATCTCAATGCCCTTGGCGTACATCGCGGCGCGCATCAGAGGCAGGTAGTTTTCCCAGCAGATAACCGCGCCAAGTTTGCCCAGAACGGTTTCGAAAACTGGCATTGTCGAACCGTCGCCGAAGCCCCATACAAGGCGTTCCGAGCCGGTGGGCATAATCTTGCGGTGCTTCCCCATGAAGTTCCCGTCAGGAGCAAAGAACAAAACCGAACAATAGAGGGTGCCACCGTCACGCTCGACGACGCCGATGATCAGATGGATGTGGTTATCACACGCGGCTTGAGCGAGTTCGTCAGCTGCGGGGCCAGGCACATCGACGCTGCTGTCCCAATAGCGGCGAAAGTCCTCACGGCCTTCCTCCGTCCGTGAACCGACTACGGCGCCAAAATCAAGACCTCGCGGATAGCCGGAGACGAACGCCTCGGGAAAAAGCACAAGCTGCGCCCCTTTGCGAGCCGATTCGCCCGCGAGGACGCGAACCTTTTGTAGGGTACGATCCCGGTCAAATACCACGGGAGAGGCTTGAACAACGGCCACCTTGAATCGTTGGAGTACGGACGCGGGCGCTTTTTCGATGGAATCGGAGTTGCCCATGGGCTTAACGATACTGCTTCGGGTGCGAGATTCAAGTGATTTTGAAGCGATGAGACTGCTCAAAACATTCATCTCGAAGGTGAATCTTACTCGAGTTCGGCGAGTTTCTGGTCCAGATGGCTGAGAGCGGCTTCGAGGGATTTGCGATGGTTGGGGTGAGTCGCGGCGGCGAGGTCATTGAGGACGCGCGTGCGCGACAGCTGCAAGTCTTTGCGCTGCTGGTCACGTTGGATTTGTTCCGGAGTTTTTGGGCCGTGGACGGTTTTTTGTTGCGCAGTCTGCGTTGCCTCGACCTGGGATTCTACGTCCTTGCTTTCCCAACCACGCGCCATGGCCATATCTTGACACATATTGCCTCGGCGCGCTCGGCTGGCTTAAAACGATAAAGAGCGATTAAGCACCGGCGGCGCGGCGCTGCGGAACAACTGGGCCGCCAACCGATGTCACGCCGCGAATGGCGTTTTCGGCGGCTCGCGCGAGGCGCTCAGCGGAATCTCCTCGATAAGCGAACTCCACGGCGTGGCTTGACCAGGCGATCTCGAGGAACCAGCCCTCTTGCGCTTGTATGGCGAGAAAGGAAGTGATTTCCGCGGCGGGAATTTCCAGGAGCGCGCGGAAATTCGTGTCGAGGGCGAGGATGCAGGCCGCGGTGACGAAAAGCCGAACGGGCGCAGAAGAAGAGGAGTTTGGAAAACGAAGCCGGCCGCCATCCACTACCGCGAGAGCGCTGAGTTCGCGGGCCTTTTGCTCAAGAGTGATCCGCGGCTTTGCCGGCGGCAGAAGAATGGCGGCCACAAACATCAAGAGGCCCGCAATTGAGAAAGCATAGTTGTTGCCCGAAGCAATCGGAAAAAGAACGAGCGTTGCTCCCCCAAGTGCCAGGATGATGCGCAGGAGTATCCAGCGAGACTTGCTAGGAAGCGACGAGCCGGTGGTTTGCGGCTGAAGAGAGGAGGGGCTGGCGCTCATCGGGTTATGCTCTTCGGCGGCGTCATGGCTGCAGGCTCTTGATTTCGCGCATGCGGGCAAATGCGCGGCGGACGTGCGGAACCGTGATGGAGCCGCCAACAATGAGCGCGACGTTCAGCGCGTCGATGACTTCGTCGCGCTTCCATCCCTCTTCGCCGCACCGAACCAGGTGATAGGTGATGCAGTCGTCGCAGCGGAGCACGGTGGAAGCAACGAGGCCGAGAAGCTCTTTGGTCTTGGTGCTGAGAGGGCCGGGTTCGTAGGCCTGATGGTCGAGGGCAAAGAATCGTTTCATGCCGAGATGGCCACAGGCAAGAATCTCCTCGTTCACGTCGGCGCGAAATCTCTCAAAGTCTTCGAGATGATCGGCCATGAATCCTCCGCCCCGGGACGGTTCGGTCACGGAAGCAACTGCGCGGCTATTATGAACGATTTGTGGGCTGCGGGGGTATGGATGTACCGCTCGCCGGAGCGCCCACAATCACGCGGGTGTCTTCCGCGGCGAGGGCTGGTTGCGGTTTGGGGACTGGCGCGGTAGTGATGACCACGACGCTGATCAACACAAACACGGTTCCCAGAATAGTTCGCGGGCCTAGCGCTTCGCCGCCGAAGAAGTGTCCAACCACGACAGCGACCACTGGATTCACGTAGGCGTAGGTGCCGACCTTGGTTGGCGATTCGTGGTGCAGCAGCCAGACGTACGCGGTGTACGCGACAATCGATCCGGCGACAATTAGATAAAGCAGCGAGAGCCACGCGCCGCGAGAAACATTCCCCGGATGGAAACCGCGAAATTCCCTCCGCGCCGCCGCGGCGAGAAACAACATGAACCCGCCGGCAAGCATCTGCACGGCGGAGCTCATGACTTTGGACTGCGGAAGGGAGAGCTTGCGCGAAAGAACAGCCCCGACCGACCAGCTCATTGCGGCGACTATCAAAGCCGCGGCGCCGGCCCGGTTGACGGGCTCCCCTCCGAGATTCAGAGAGCGGCTCATCAGCACAGCCACGCCGCCAAGTCCGACCAGCAAGGCTAAGGCGAGGCGCGCGGTGAGCCTCTGCGTGCGCAGAAGAAAAATCTCCGAGAGCGCCATAAACACCGGGATGATTGCCAGAAGGACCGCGGTGATTCCCGAAGGCACGCGCTGCTCGGCCCAGAAAACCAGGCCGTAATCTAAGACGAAGATCATCAGGGCGAGCAAAAACGTCGAAAACCACTGGCGGCGCGTAGGTGAGCGTTCGCCCTGGGCGAGCACCCAGAGATAGAGAACAAGCCCGGCGATAAAGAACCGCATGGCCGCCAGAAGAAGTGGCGGGACTTCGCGGACGCCGATGCGAATCGCAAGGAATGTAGAGCCCCAGACGAGATAGATAATCGCGAAGGCCAGCAGGGTTTTCCAGGCGGGGCGATGGGCCATGGATTCCATAAGCGATTCTACCAGCACTCAATTCTGTTTCAGGATTGCGCCTTTGTCGGCGACGTCATACCAAATTGGCAGTTTTACGTAACAAACTTTTCCGGGCGCGATACGGATTCTGAATTGAAGAACAGAACGCTCGGCAAGAGTCTGCGGATGACCACGAGCCGCGCGAGGGATGACGGCCGGTTGCAAACGAGGGCTGAGAGAAAATCAGGGGGCGTAACCGGGGCCGCGGAGAACTTTGCCTGGACGCGCGCCGGTCATTTTGCCGTTGTCGATGACAGGAACACCGTTGACCAAAACGTAGTCCATACCTTGGGAGAGCTGGTTGGGATTGTCGAAGGTGGCGAGGTCGCGGATGGTTGCGGGATCAAATATGGTGATATCGGCCCACATGCCCACGCGAAGCAAGCCGCGGCCTTCGAGGCGCAAACGCTGCGCTGGGAGCGCAGAGAATTTGCGGATCGCATCTTCAAGAGTGAGCTTGTGCTCCTCGCGAACGTATTTGCGGAGGATGCGCGGGAAAGTGCCGTAGGCGCGAGGATGCGAGTGTTCCCGTCCCAGAATTCCTTCAGGCGAAGCCCCCGAAGAGTCGTTGTCTATAGATACCCACGGCTGCTGAAGGGCAAGCGACACATCGGGCTCAGACATGCCAAAGACGGCGACGCCCGTGGCCGCATCGTCTTCGATTAGCAGGTCGAAGATGGCGTCGATGGGGCCTTTGTTCCAGAGCTTTGCGACGTCTGCCATCGTTTTTCCCTGAAGAGGCAGCAGTTTCGGATTTTGCACCGAGCCGATGAGGATGGACTCCGGGCCGCTGATTTGCTGCCATTCGTTCTCCCAATCGTCGGAAGGAGTGAGCATGTCTTTTCGGATGCGGTCGCGCGTCGCGGGATCCTTCAGGCGCGCGAGCAGCTTGGAGGTGCCGCCGTCATGGGCCCATGGCGGGATGAAGGCGGAGAGGCCATTGCCCCAGGCAGTGTAGGCATAAGTGTCTGCCGCGATATCTACGCCTTGCGTGCGGGCCGCCTCGATTCTGGCCACCGCTTCGGGCATGTGACCGAAGGAGGGTTTGCCGGCGACTTTGAAGTGCCAAATTTCGACGGGGATGTGTGCTTCGCGCGAGATGCGGATCACCTCGTCGAGGGACTGCAAAATAGCGGTGCTCTCGCTGCGCATGTGCGTGGCATAGATGCCGCCGTGCCGCGAAGCCTCGGAGGCCAGGGAGATTAATTCGCCGGTCTTGGCGTAGGGAGCGGGCGGATATTCCAGGGAAGTAGAGACGCCGACGGCCCCGTCGAGCATAGCCTGTCGAACAAGCTGCTTCATTTGGTCAAGTTGGGCGGGCGTAGGCTGAACATCATCATCGCCGAGAACGATGCGACGAACCGTTGTCGCGCCAACGTAATCGGCGACGTTGATGCCAATGCCCTGTTTTTCGAGGCGCGCAAAGTATTGGCGTAAGGTTTGCCAGTCGGCTTGAATGCCGAGGAGCTCGAGTCCCTTTTGACTGGAGCGGCGAATGAATTCATTGAGTGGCGCAACGGATTCGCCTTCGCCGGTAATTTCCGTGGTGATGCCCTGATAGATTTTCGAGGGCAGACGAGGGTCCACGAGAATGGTGAGTTCGGACTGGCCAAGCATGTCGATGAAGCCGGGAGCGACGACTTGGCCGTGGGCGTCAATCGTGCGAGTGCGAGCCGCAGAGGTGAGATTTCCAATGGCGGCAATTTTCCCCGCGCGGATTCCCAGGTCGCCGGAAAACCAGGGTGAGCCAGTTCCGTCGAGGATGCGGCCGTCGGTGATGACGATGTCGTAGGCAAGAGACTGAGCGGCCGCGCGCGGGAGGATCAACAGTGAAAGAAGTAGAGCCGGGAGTGCTAACGTTCGCCGCTGCGAGTTGCGTTGGGTCATGAAGACTCTCCGAGTTGTTCGAAAGGCTGTTGGGTTCGCGCGCCGAGGCCACGGTTGCGAACGTGATACCAAATGACAATAAGGCCGACAGAAACAGCGAAGATCAGCGTGGAAACGGCATTGATCTCCGGGGTAATGCCGCGGCGGAGGCGCCCCCAGATTTCAAGCGGCAGAGTATTGTCGCGGCCGATAAGAAAGAAGGTGACGGCGATTTCGTCCATGGAGAGCGTAAAGATAAGCAGGCCGGAGGCGATCAAGGAGAGCTTGAGATTGGGCAGCGTAATGCGCCAAAACGTTTGCCAGGGAGTCGCGCCGAGGTCGAGCGAGGCTTCTTCCTGGGCGCGGTCCATTTTCTGGAGACCGGCGAAGAGCTCGGTGGTGGCCACGGAGATTAGCGCGGTGCCGTGGCCGAGAAATACCGTGACGAGGCTGAGCTGGGCGTGTGCGAAAACGGCAAACATGAGTAGCGAAAGGCCGGTGATGATGCCGGGCAGAATCAGGGGCAAGAGCACAAGGCGTCGAAAAAGAGCTTTGCCGGGAAAAACGGCGCGGTCAAGGGCGAGAGCAGCGAGCAAACCGAGAGTCAGAGAAAGAACGACGGCACCTGCTGCAACCTTGATGCTGTTAAGGACCGAGTCCCAGATGGACGAGTCACGAAAGAGTTGTGCATACCAATTCAGCGTGAGATGGCGTGGCGGAAAACCTCCGACGCCATCGCGATTGAAGGAATAGAGGATGAGCACGACGATCGGCAAGTAAATGAAAGCAAAAACGAGAAAGGAAGACAGCGCAAGCAACGGCGCGCGTCGAATTGAGGAGATTCCGGTCATTTCAAGACCCAGCGCTTTTCCAGAAGCTCACTGAGGAAAAGAAGGGAAACTGTAAGAATCAGGATGAAGACAGAAATCGCCGCCCCGAGCGGCCAATCGAACGCCGCGCCAAAGAGGCTTTGCACCACGTTGGCAATCATCGTGCCGGAAGGACCGCCAACCAGAAGCGGCGCGAGGAAATCGCCGAGCG
>CAZGBQ010000200.1:0-6266 GCA_964524045.1 uncultured Acidobacteriaceae bacterium | reverse complement strand
CGCAGCGTCTGCATGAGGATTCCCGCCTGCCCGTCCGAACTGACCCACGCGACCTGCCCTTTCCCGTGCAACTGCACCCCCATCGACAGGTCGAACACGAAGTCCACGATGGTTCCGTGTTTCAGCGGTTTCGAGGTGCGCACGGCCATTCCCCCGCCGCTCAAGTTCGTCATGCGCGCCTGCTGCTCGGCTTCTGCTTCCTTCAAAGTCACCGGCAAGTTTACGGGATGCCGGAAATAGCGCCGCAGTTCGCGCAGCAGCAAGTCTTTCGAGATCGTGATGTGCAGCGTCACACTCTCTTCGCTCAACGGTTTGCGCAACAGGAAGTTCGCGCCCGCGCTGAGAATCAGCGAAGAATCCTTCGCGTCCCCCAGGCATGCAAAAATCACTGCTTTATTGTTGGAGGCGCCTTTGCGCGTGGATTCGATCAGCCCCAGCGCTCCCGGCACTTCCATGTCCACGAATACGCCACCGATTTTTCTGCGGTTGAGCGACTCGCGCGCCTCGTTCGCCGTGGGAACCAAAAGGAACTTGGCGCCAAGCTTCTTCACGCCTTTCGAGACCGCTTGCACGGTTGCGTAGTCGCTGGACACGAGCACGAATTCGAGCTCTGGGGAATGGTTCATGGCGGCGGGGATTCTCCATGTTCCGCGAAGGCGTGAACGCTAGGTTTGCCGGTGTGGCGTTGTTTCCGCCGCCATTATATTCAAAAGTGGTTTTCTGTCGAGCGTTTTGCTCTCAGGCAAGGAACCGCGTGCGAAGCGAAATATTGAATCTCCTCTTCTTCTCAAATCTTCTTCTCATCCGGACTCTACACCGCTGGAATCTAACCCGCGCCGATTCCGGCCGCTGCTGCATCCCGGCCGATCCGCGCGAGTACCTCCTGCGTGCTGCTGAGGCGGGTGCCCTGCTTTTGAAGTTCGTCGAGAATCGCACTTCCTTTTTTTTCGTCAAGGGACCGAATCGCATCCGTGATCAGGCTGACGCGAAAGCCGCGCCGCAGCAGGCCCATCGCGGCGCAGCGCACACAAAGTTCTGTGACCACTCCAAAGATCAGAAAACCGGGACCGGAGCCGGCCTGAGACGCAGTCGCGGAAGTCAGCCGCGCGAGCAGCGCATCTGTGTTGGGATTTTCGAAAACATCCAGCGTGTTCTTCTCGAGAATAATTTGGTCGTAAGCGCCAAGATCCCGCGGAAGGAAGAAGTCTTTCTCATTCGGAATGACAAGTTGCCGAGCGACGCGAGCTTCGGGAATCAGCTCCGCACCAGGCGTGCCCTTCAGGCAGTGCGGCGGCCAGTCGCGAAATTCGGGATCATCGGGATGGTGCGCATCGGCTGAGGAAATCAACAAATTCCGCCGTTGCCGCACAAGATCGACGAGACGGTCGAGATTGGGGATGATTTTTTCAGCGCCAGGAACGTAGAGCTTGCCACGGGGAAGCATGAAGTCCGCTTGGGCGTCCACCTCCCACAGGATCGTTTTCATGGGGCGCGCCTCCCCTCCCCTAGACCGTCTAGATACTCTAATTCAGAATATTCTAAAATGAGACTATATTATGTTAACTCGGAGCCGCCTTTACGAGGGCTTGCTGAACCTGCCGGCACAGCTCCTCCAGGCGGGCGCTATAGCGAACCGGAAACGCGGGTACCGCAGGGCGCAAAGCCGCAACGTGACCGGGCAGGCGCTCGCGGCCCGCGAGAAAACACTGGCGCGCCAATTTCGTCGCGCTTGCCGCATCTTGGCCGCGTGCTTCGAGCCGTCGGCCTTCGCGCATCACGGGAACCAGCAAAGGTTCCGATCTGGGAAAAGCCTCCGTATCGAGTCCAATCACGTCGCTCGCAAGTTTTCCATCCTCGGAAGCAAGTCGAAAAACCTGTTTGCGCCCCGGGTAGGTGATTTTTTCCTGGCTGAACTTGGCTGCACTGCGCACCGCATCGCCAAGATCAACTTCGACGAGTTTGTAGATCACGCCGATAAAGGGCGAGTCGGACGAAGTCGAAAGCGCAGAGCCGACTCCGAACGCGTCGATGCGCGCGCCGCTGCGCACCAGAGTTTCAATGCGGTCTTCGTCGAGGTCGCCCGAAGCGAAAATCTGCACGTCGTTCCATTCCGCACGGTCGAGCCGCTTTCGTACCCAAAGGCTGTCCGCAAGCACGTCGCCGCTGTCGAGGCGCACGCCGCCCGGCTTGCGGTCAAGCGCGATGATTTTCTCGATGGCCGCGTGCACGTCGTAGGTGTCGACCAAAAGTGTGGACTGCTCCGGGAATACATCCAGGAAATCACGAAAGGCTTCCGTTTCGTCGGCGTGGGCCATGATCCACGAGTGCGCCTGCGTTCCGTACAGAGGAATTCCGAAATGCCGGCCCGCGTAGGTATTCGAGGTGCCCTCACAGCCGCCGATAAACGCTGCGCGGGCAGCGAGGACACCCGCGTGCATGCCGTGAGCGCGGCGCGAGCCAAATTCGACAACGGGGCGTCCCGCAGCCGCGGTGGTGACGCGGGCAGCTTTGCTGGCGATGAGTGTTTGGAAGTGGAGAATGCCGAGGAGGCTCGTCTCGACGAGTTGGGCGTCGGCGATCGGCGCGGTCACGCGAAGCAGCGGCTCACCGGGAAAGAAAATCGCGCCTTCGGGCAAAGCCCAAACGTCTCCACTGAAGCGGAATCGCGACAAGTAGTCGAAAAAATCAGACTGGACATGCTTGAAAGCGGGCAGCGCGCGCACGTAGGAGACGTCTTCGGCGGAGAAGCGGACGTTTTCCAGGAAGTCGAGCGCCTGCTCGAGCCCTGCAGCCACTAGGTAATTCCGGCGATGCGGAAGGTGCCGGACAAAAAGCTCGAAAGTTGCGGTGGCGTCGAAGCGATTCTGGACGTAGCCCGCCGCCATGGTAAGTTCGTAGAGATCCGTCAGCAGCCCGGAAACCGGTGTATTGGAAAGCATTTTGTTAAGCACGTCTGTGGACAGAGTATGTCAGGAGCTTGAAAACAGCAAAGGGTGGTCATGCTTCCCGCGCGCCACAGACTTCACCGTCACAAAGAAAAACTGAGCTGCGCAACAAGACACCGCTAGCGGGCCTTAGGCAAGCCCGACGCGGCGCAGCAGATTCTTAAAGCGCGGATCATCGCGCAAAGGATCAAAGTAGGGATGCACCTTTAGCCACTGAAGAATGTTCGAGTGCTCCTGGTAAGCACGTTCGAGCCAAGCAACTGTCTCATCGTTTTCCCCGAGTCCTAGATACGCGTTCACAAAAGCAGCGGCAGGAACATAACCTGATTGTTTCCGCCTTTTCAGTTCGTCGAGGAACCGAAGGGCATCGGTGCGTCGTCCCGCATGAGCATACCCCCTCACTAACACACCAATGACGCCGGGGCTGCGGTCCGAAACAAAAAGCGCTTTCTCCAAAAAGGGAATTGCTTCCTTCGCTTGATTATTAGCGACTAATGCGAATCCAAGAAACCAGAGTGCAGAGGCATCGTTGGGTCGAACTGCCAGCACACCCCGCAACTCGCGTTCGGCCTCATCGTAGCGGTGGGCGAGGAACAGAATCCATCCGACACTCGTGCCAGAAACCGCCAAGGGGTCCAGTTCGCGGCCGCGCTTGACCCACTTCAGCGCCTCTTCCGTTCGCCCTTGGCATATCAACCACCGGGCAAGTCCGTTGTGAACACCGGCATCGTTTGGATTCAGCTCGAGAGCCCGCTTGTATTCGGTTTCTGACTGGGTCCACTCCCAATGTTCCTGATGCACTGCTGCCAACAGGGAGTGCGCTTCCGCTAGCTCCGGATCCAGCTCCAGTGCTTTTTGGGCCGCGCTCACTACTTTTGCGCGGGGTTGCTCGGGGGGAGCGCCGACAAAGACCGAGCTGACGTCGACATACGCGTTTGCCAGACCAAGGTAAGCGGGTGCAAAAGTCGGGTCTCTCTTGGTGGCTTCCTCAAAGTAACGGATAGCCTCGTCGAAGTCAGCCCCAGTGTTGCTTTTGGCCAAGGAGAACTGACCCTTGAGATAGCTTTCGTAGACTTCCGGTGCTACGGAATGCGCTGCAATAAGCCTCGCGTGTTCGTTTCCTGTGACGGTGACTTCGACTTTTTTGGTGATAGATTGCGCCACTTCGCTCTGCAAGCCAAGAACGTCCTGCAGCTCGCGATCGTAGGTTTCTGACCAGAAGTGCTCGTCGGTTGCGGCGCGAATCAATTGGGCGTGGACTCGAATCCGACTCCCCTCTCGCATGACCGAGCCTTCGACGAGGGCATCTACTCCGAGCGTTCTGGCGATCTCTGGGACCGAGAGCTGGGTGTCCTTGAAGCGCATGACCGAGGTACGGGAAATGACGCGCAGATCGTGGATGCCTGACAGGCGTCCGATGAGTGCCTCCGTCATCCCATCGGCAAGATATTCCTGGTTTGGGTCTCCCGACAGGTTCTTAAGAGGCAGGACGGCGAGCGATTGGATTTTAGGCCTGGACGCATTCGTGGCGCGGCTCCGGTACATCAGGTCGGTGACTGAAAGCAGGAGGACTACAACCACACCAGCGAGCACGGGCCCGCGACGCTTGGCCAGAGTGCCAGCCGGCCTGCGCGCTGTGACGGCAATTAACGGCGTCTCCGGCGCGCGCTCCTTCTCTTCCCTCTCTAAAAGCAGCTTGCGGCCTTGCAACCAGACATCGAGCTCCGAACGGAAGGCATAGACCGAGCCTATCCTGTCGTGCTGGTGCCGGTGAACGGGCATCCCCTCCCGCTTCTCCCAACGCTGAACGGTAGTCACGTCACGGTCGAGGTAGACTGCGATTTCCTTCCACGAATCCAAGCGGTCCTCGGGCGGTCGTTCTGGTGGGGGTGTGCTAGGGAATGGTTCGCTCATCGCGCTCTCCTGATGGGGCCTAGTTGGAGAGAGCCCGTTAACCTGATTGTAACTCCGCCGGCAAAGGACGGCAAAGCAAAGCATTCGACGGCAACTAAGAGGAAGGCTCGCAATTCCGCGCCTTGCTGTTTGACGACGACCTGCGAGGTGTCCGAAGGTGTCCGGACATCGCCAATTTGGCAAGCGCCAGCGAGAAAAAAGTGAGGTCAATATGAAACGAAGGCTAATGTGGTTCGCACTGCTGAGTGCCGCGATTGTGGTCACGGTGCTCTATCATGTGGAAAATATCCGGGCGACCCCTGCTAGCGGGTTCACGGCAAAAACGCTTGCCCTGGGCCGGTTCGGCGAAATGGATGTCTTCAACCAGCTCGTTGATCCGCCGCACGCCCAGCAGCCAGGAAACAACGGCAACGTTTGGCTATCGTTACAGAAAACGAAGGGCTTGTCAGATTTATATGTGCTGAATAATACTTGGCAGCCGGGAGGAACCACCGGCGGGCACTCGCACCCTGGCCATAGCCTGATTACGGTCACGGCGGGAGCGATAACTGCATACGAGGGGGACGATCCCGCTTGTACCCCGCACATATACACCGTAGGAATGGGGTTTGTGGACCCTGGGGGCGGTCACGTGCACATTGTGCGAAACGAAGGCAGCGTCGTGGCCCAGACGGTCACCGTCCAGCTCATTCCCGCAGACTCGACGCGCCGTATTGACGCTTCAAGCTCTGGCAACTGCCCGTTCTAGGAAGGACGGCTTGGTCGAACGACGAGACGACGGAGCTCAGAGCTGCCGGGCATCTACGAGTATCTCAGCGCGATACCCAAGTCATCTGGATAACGATTCAACCTTAAGCGAAGAACTCGAATTCTGTTTCCGTAAATTATTCGAAGCTGCCGGTGACGCTTTGGGAGCCGAGGGCGGTGCCATCGGTGCGAATGATCAGCCAGTTCTGACCGGCGCGACTTCTTGCTATACCGAGTTTTGGAACCGCAACTACGGCTTGGTGAGAGACACGTTGTCGAAGGTGGCGGTGGCCAAGGAAGACGTGGTGCGATTGCTCACCGCCAAGCCCGCGTACACGCTCCCCGCCATGCTCACTGTCTGGCTCGCCCCCAATTGCGTCCAGTTCACTCCGTTGCTCGACCCGTACATCGTGAATACGTTCCCGCTGCGCACCAGCTTCAGCCAGTTCGGCGCCGTCCCGCTGCCCACCGACTGATACGAACTGCTCGTCCCCGAGCTGGTCCGCTCCGTCGCTAAAATCGACGACGTATAGTCGAACAGGAATACATGGCTCGCTCCTGCATCCAGCGTCTCGCGCATCATCACGCCCACCTGCGCCGCGGCGCTCCCCTGCACACTCACCACGCGCGCGATGAGCGTCCCGTCTCCCGTCAGCGGTT
>CAZGBQ010000199.1:3001-6328 GCA_964524045.1 uncultured Acidobacteriaceae bacterium | reverse complement strand
AAAACTGTCCGCGAGGCTAATCCTCGGGACGGGAGGGTTTGTGGCGGTACCTCGCAGACGTGCCATCTCATACCGCCGGTGAGTCTCTGTAGGCGTCAAAGATGGTAGCGCACAAGGGACCCAACGTCTACGGCACAGATGCAGCCGCGTTTGACCTTGAAGCGTTGTGGTTTTATGCTTGCGCGAGCCGTGGTGACGTTCCTTCGTTCACCCATCTAACAACGTAGGACCGCCATGAGTGAGGTCCGCAAAGAAAACCGCAATCCCGAGAGGCTCCCCGTGCTGCTCTCGCGCATGGCCGATCCGTTGCTGATCGAGCGAGCCTCGACGGAAAACGTCAGCGCACATGGCATGCGCGTGGTCACAGAACGGCCGTGGAAGCGGGACACGCACGTGATCGTGCAATCCTCGACAAACGAGCTTTGGGCACGCGGGAAAGTGGTCTATTGCCAGCCATTTTCCGACCGGACCTTTGCGATTGGCCTGGAACTTCTGGCACGGACAGGCGACTGGATCACGCGGTCATTGTTTGTCAGCCCATTTGGATGAGAAAAAGAAGGTCTAAAGGTTGAAGGGTTAGAGAGAGGCAAGACTCGAAAACTGAAATTCGAATATCGAAATTTGAAAAGCGGCCCCTTACAAAGGCAAGATGTCAACCTTTACGGCTATGGCCACAGCGACCCGGGCGAATGACAAAGAAAAAGTGCGCGAGCACTACGACCGCATGAGTCCATACTACCGTGCGTTGTGGGGCGAACACATTCACCACGGCTACTGGATTCGCGGGGATGAATCGAAAGAAGAGGCGCAGCTGCAACTGATCCAGCATTTGGCGCAGGCAGCGGGGATCCGGCCGGGCGCGAAGATTCTGGATGTTGGGTGCGGGTTTGGCGCGAGCAGTATTTATCTGGCGCGAAAGTACGGAGTGCAAGCAACGGGGATCACTATTTCTAATGTGCAAGTGGAAATGGCAAACAAAGCGGCTGAAGAAGCCTGCCTCAATGCGAAATTCCTGTTGATGGACGCGGAAGCCATGACGTTTGAGGAGCGGTTCGACGTGGTGTGGTCGGTGGAATCGATTTCGCATTACCAGGACATACCGAAGTTCTTCGCCGCTGCCGCTAAGCTACTGAAGCCGGGAGGAATCCTGGCGATCACGGACTGGTTCAAGAAAAAAGGGCTGACGCCGCGCGAATGCAAAAAGTATCTGCACAACCTGGAATACGGCATGATGGTGGAACTGCAAAGCATGGAGGATTACGCAGAACATTTGGCGGCCGGCGGTCTAGAAGTGGTGCGCAGTGAAGTGCTGAACAAATATTGCGCGAAAACGTGGGACTTCTGCCTGGACATCATCAAAGACAAAGCGTTGTGGGGATTGGCGGTGCAGAATGGACCCGACTTCGTGCGGTTCCTACGCGCGTTCAAGGACATGCGCGCTGGATACGCCTCGGGCAATTTTGTCTATGGCCTGATGGTGGCGAGAAAGGGCGAGATGCAGGTGTAATTTCTCATGCCGCCGGGAGCACGAGGCGAACCATACGAGCAAAACGGAGGGCAACAAGCGGTTGACAGGAAAGGGCAGCGGGAATAGCGTAAGGCAACTTTCAGACTTGTCCCTAAAGAGCATGTCCGAGTCAAAAAGAGAGGAGAAACTCCTGTGGAGAAGCTCGTGGTGAAATGGACTTATTGGGCGGGCCTCGCATGCGCGGCAATTGCATTGATCATTCGGGGCCTGCAAGCGTTGGGGCTGTACGTTACGGATTTCCTGCCGGCGGGAGCCAATATCGGGTATATGAGCTTTTACAAGGCGGGGCTGCTGTTTTTGGCGTTGTCGATTGCGACCGCCACAACAATGGGAGCGCGGAATCAAAAGGAGTAGCAATTTCTGCGACCCGACACGGCCGCGCCCAAGGAATCACCAGCCAGAACGAAAGGTGTAAGATCCCTCGACATTCGGAGGATTCGTGAAGAAAATTCTCATGATCTTGGCGTGTATTTTGGGCAGCGACGTGGTTGCGGCGGGAGACAAGCTCAGAGAGGCTGAGGAAGTAGACGGGAAGGTGGATGCGTTTGTCCAAAGTGAAATGAAGAGGCAACACATTCCGGGCGTGGCGCTCGGTGTGTTTAGGGATGGAAAGTTGACAAGGGCGCAGGGCTACGGGCTCGCGAACCTGGAGTGGAATGCAGCCGTAACGCCGGACACAATCTTTCAATCCGGGTCGATGGGAAAACAGTTTACGGCGACCGCGGTGATGATGCTGGTGGAAGAAGGCAAGGTGGGGCTCGAAGACTCCATCAGGAAATATTTTCCGGATGCGCCGGAGGCGTGGAATGAAATCAGAGTAAAACACCTGCTGAGCCACACTTCAGGATTGGGAAAATATGAAAATGCAGCTCGCACGAAGGCCGGCGGGCCATTTTACATGCGCCTAGACTACACGGAAGACGATCTCTACAAACGAATCATCGAGATGCCAATGGATTTCAAGACCGGGGAGGATTGGAGTTACCGGAATACGAATTATGTGTTGCTAGGGATTTTGATTCACAAAGTGACGGGAAAATTCTACGGAGATTTCCTACAGGAGCGGATCTTCAGGCCGCTGGGAATGAACCGGACGCGAATTATCAGCGAGGAGGACATCATCCCGAGGAGGGCGGCGGGATACCGCCTGGAGAAGGGAGAGTTGAAAAATCAGGAATGGGTGTCGCCGTCACTGAATTCCACTGCGGACGGCGCGCTGTATTTCACCGTGGAGGATTTGCAGAAGTGGGATGCGGCGCTGTACACGGATAAACTGCTGAAAAAATCGAGCCTGGACCGGATGTGGGCCGTGGAGAAGCTCAACAATGGCAAGCCGAACAAGGCGAACTACGGATTCGGATGGCGAATCCAGGACGTTAATGGGCACAGGGTGATCGGGCACGGCGGGGCCTGGCAAGGGTTTACGACGCACATTACGCGGTACGTGGATGACCGATTGACGGTTGTAGCGCTGACGAATCTGGATGCGGGGCATTCCAATCCAAGCAAGATAGCGTCCGGCGTAGCGGCGATTTACAACCCTGCGGTGAAACCGTTGGAAGAAAAACCCATTGCGGACAAAGAGCCGCAAATAACCGAGAGAATAAGAGAGTTGCTGCGGGACGTCGCTGACGGGAAGCCAAAGCCGGAACAGTTTACCGAGGAAGCCAGAAAGCTGCTTTTTCCGGACGAGATGAAGGAACTGGGACCAGCGCTGAAAGAGTTTGGCGAATTGAAGATGCTGGAGTTGATGGAGCGAACGGAGGAAGGCGAGGGGAGGAATTACCGGTATCGCGCGA
>CAZGBQ010000199.1:0-2901 GCA_964524045.1 uncultured Acidobacteriaceae bacterium | reverse complement strand
TTCTTCAGTTCCCTTTCGTGATCGAGAAAGGTCTCGCCCTTGCTGATCCACGGAGCGGCCGGCTCATCCTTCAAGTAGTGCCCAAACCAGGCGTAAATGCGGCGTTGGTAGTCGATCTGGTTGGCTTTCTTGCGCAGTCCGTGATCCTCGCCGGCATACTCGATGAGCACCACGTCCTTTTTCGCGCGGCGGGCAATGTTGTAAAGCTCGACGCCCTGGTGATAGAAGACCGTGCCGTCGTTGTCGCCAACTTCGATGAGCAGCGGAGTGGTCATGGTTTGCACGCCGAACACAGCGGAATTGCGAATGTAGGCTTGCAGGTCTTCGTACAGAGGAACTTGCATGCGCTGCTGGCCGGTCTCGATGTGATCGGTTTCCGCGATGCCGGAGCTCCAGTGATGATTGCCGTAGTTGCTGATGAGGTCGGTGATGGGCGCCCCGGCGACGGCTGCGGCAAAGAAATTCGAGGTATGCGTGGCGAGAAAAGTTGTGTCGAAGCCGCCCCAGGAATGGCCCATGACGCCGATTCTCTTGGGGTCGACGACGCCCATCTGAATCACTTTCTTCACCGCGGCAGTGACGCAATCCACGACTGAAACGCCAGGATCACGCGGCTGGAATATGATGTCCGGCTCCAGAAGGAAGTAGCCGTGCTGAGTGGCGGCGCCGACGCTGTAATAGCTGCGCTCGGATGGCTGGCTGTAGCGGTGAAGGTTGTCGGAGAGTTTTTCGTAAATTAGCACGATCATGGGATATTTTTTCGCTGGATCGTACCCCGCGGGATAGAAAAGCGCGCCTTGAAGGCGTTCTTTGTGAATGTTTTGGTAGTCGATGAGCTCGGCGCGGCCCCAGGCGTAATTGTTCTGGAAAGGATTTGTTTTGGTGATTGGCTTCGCATCTTTCAGATCGGGACCGGCGACGAATGCGTTTGGTGATTCCACAAAGGTTTGCTGGACGTATTCGAAGACGTCAGCGTCTTTGGCTTTGGCAAGATGATCGAGGCTTTTGTCGAACCAGAGTAGATGCTCTTCGGTGAGCGCGCCGTTAGCGCCGGGGTGAAGGCGCGCGAAGCCGGATTTTTTCGTCCAAAGGCCGAACAGAGCTAAATAGATGGGCTTTTCCGTGTCGATCCATTCCTCTTCAGGGTCGAGCTTCTCGTAGCGATGACGGATTTGATCGGCGGCGCCGTCAGTGAGGCGGACCGCGCGTGACCCATCGGGCGCAACCTGCCAGAGATCGAATTTATCGTTGAGGATGACGGCCGCGTCGTTCTTCGTCCAGCCGGCGACGCCAAAGGGCGGCTTCTGTTTGATGGTCCAGTCGGATTCGCGATTGACGAAAGCAGTCTGCGCGTTCTTGGTGATGTTGACGACCGCGCGCGTCGCAGTGTTGACGGTCCAGTAGTGATCGTCGTGGAAGTAGAGAAGATAACGGCCGCCGGGACTGGTTTCGAGATAGTAGTCGTCGTTGAGCCGCTCTTGAATCTTGGTGCGCGTGCCGGAAGCAACATCGATAAGCAAAACGTCCGCGGCGGGCCGGCCGATGGAACGCTCCATGGCATAGGCAGACCAGTTGGAGGCGACTGCAGAATTTTGGTGCTTCAGCGGAGTGACCTCCTCGTCCAAGTCTTTGCCGAGGGGAGTGAGAGAGTTCTTTTCGACGTGCCACGCAGCCAGCATGTTTTTCTGGCGGTCATTTTTGGCGTTGAGCTTTTGCTTAGGCATGACTTCGACATCGCGCCAGTTCCAGACGGCGACAGCGGGCGGCTCGTCTTCCTCTTTGTCCTTGCTTTTGTCGGCGTCTTTCTCTTTTGTGTCTTTCGAGACCTCGGCAGCTCTTGAAGTGTCGGAGGGTTTCGCGGCTTCAGCAGCAGAAGTCGTTGCAGGCTTCGGAGATTCAATTTTGTCGTCCCATTTGGCAAGGCCGAGAAAAACGACACCGCCGTCGAGAGCCCATTCTGGCTTGCGATACGAAACGGTGCGGGTGGAGGCGGGAAATTTTGTGTCGGCAGTGGGGTCGTAGACTTTTGCTGATTCGTTGGCCTGACCGAGATTGGTCCAAGCAAGCCCGACTTGGGTGGGGCCGTCGCGGTGATCGTCAGACTTGGAGCGAAGGACAGCGAGGTCCGCGCTCTTCTTGCGCCAGGAGAGGCCAGAGTATACGGAAGCAGAGGTGTCGAGCACGCGGACCGAGGCTGTGTGAACGTCGAAGATCTGGACGCCATTTCCAGTTTTGTCTTCGGTGTTGATGATCATGGCGAGGAGAGTGCCGACCTTCGGCAGGTCCTGCCAACCATATTGCGAGACATTGCCAAAGGAAGTGTCGCGGCCGCTGGCAAGTTGGCGGAGGAGCAGAGTGGCGCCGACGGGAGTTTCTTCTACATCCGCTGCAGACGAATCGGAATCTTTTTTCTCGGACTCCTTTTTTTCGGGCGGAGTGCGATGCATGGCCAGCCAAGCGCCCTCAGGGCTGAACGCGAAGGATTCGATCCCGTCCACCGTGGATAGCTCGCCAGAAGCGAGGTTCAACAAGCCGATTTTCTTCGGGACCGGCTTTTTATCCTTTTTCAGCTTATCTTCTTGCGATTCAGAAATGCCGATGGAATAAGCAACCCAATGGGAATCGGAGGAGAAAACCGGAGACGCGCCGAAGGCAACAGTCTTGGTAGTGCCGTCGGCGATGTTCGTGACGAGCAATTCGTTGTTGCGATTCGAGCGATTGATACCGTAAGCCAGCCATTTACCGTCGGGAGAGAGACCCCCGTAGTCGCGGAAGGTCTGGAGTGCTTCCCATTGGCCGTAATCGGCGGGAGGCACGAGAGGCTTGGACTGGGCGTGTGCGGAAATGGCCGTGGCAAGAATCAAGGCGAGAGAGGCGATTGCGCGTTGCATGGCTGGCCTT
>CAZGBQ010000198.1:0-6378 GCA_964524045.1 uncultured Acidobacteriaceae bacterium | reverse complement strand
TTGATGGCCCGGTGGACGGAGGGGATTCGCTTCGCGCTGGGCGCCTCGATTGCGACGAAGAAAGAATGGATTCAGAAAGTCGGAGGATTTGAGGCGATCGCGGGTTTCCTGGCGGATGATTACGAACTCGGTTTGCGCATCGCAGACGCGGGAGGCGAGATTGTCTTGTCCCGCGAACCGGTTTGGACCATGTATCCCGCGCAAACAGGGCGCGGCTTCTGGGATCATCAAATGCGCTGGGCGCGCACGGTGCGGTTGTGCCGTCCGCTTTCCTACCTTGGGTTGCTCTTCACACAGGGATTGCCGTGGGCTGTGCTGGCGGCTCTGCTCGCGCCTACGCCGTGGATTGCGGGAACCTATTTGGCTGCGTACCTCGTCCTGCGAATGGCCATGGCTTGGACGGTTGGCGTTTGGGGCATTGGAGACGAAGTCCTGCGCAAAAATCTTTGGCTGGTACCGGTTCGCGACGCCATCCATTTTGTGGTTTGGCTGGCGAGCTTTGGCTCGAATCGCATTCGGTGGGGCTCGGCTGAATACGCTATCCGTAAGGGCAGGATGGCACCGGTGGACAGAGCTGAGAGACCTGAAAGAGCGGCGATGTAGCCATCGAGCAATTTGAAGGGGCCGCGATAGCTTTCTCTGGCTGCGCGCGGTTGACGCGCTGTGGAATCCCGATTAAATTAGATAGTAGAATCGTGGCTGTCCCGATCCTCGGGAACCTGCCGCGATTCGTTTTTGTTCCTTCCCGGTTGCCCGAACGATTCGTGGCCAACCCTGCGGATGGGAGGTCGTCCAATTGGTAGGACTCCAGACTCTGGATCTGGCTATCCTGGTTCGAGTCCAGGCCTCCCAGCCAAATTTCTGATCCAACCGCGCTAGGCCATCCCGCTGGTGTTTGACTGCATTCTTCGGTTCGAGTCTACTGACCCCCGCTGAGATCCACCCAGGTAGTTCCAGTTCCAAGCGGGATCACGAAGGCGCCGCGTTCTTGCTTGAAGAGTTTGGCGGGGCGGTACGCGCCTGCGCCTTTGACCTTAGCCGGTTGCTCGATGCGAAGCCGCGCTGTGTGTAGGTACTGCGTTGCGGCTGCGAGCTCCACGCGGACCGCCCCCGTTTTCGCGTTTACCTCGACAGTTTCGAATTGCCCAGAATCCAGCGTCAGCCACAGACCCGCGGACGCCACGTACACTCGCATCCGGAACGAATCGAGCGGAGTGACCTTCACGGTTTGCCCTTCCTCGCGAACGTTGGCGCCAAAAGCCACCCAACCAAATTCGGGATGATGCACAACATAGGTCGCCGTGTTCCATGCGTGTCCGAAAAGGTTTGGTCCATCGTCTCCCGAAATCTTGTCAGGCCTCAGAAGATCCGGAAACGCATGAAAAGCGGGAGCCAGAAATCCTTCTTGATCGATATCCGTCAGGGTGCCCATGGTGCCGCCATATCCTACGCGCAAAAGATAAAAATCTTCGGGATGCTCGCGATATTCCGAGAGAAGAGGAATCGCGTTCAGGCTCGAGCCGTAGTGGTGCAACTGCCGTTCCAGCTGGCGAAGCTTCCCCGCAAATATGAAATCCCAATAGCGGCGCGCGCTGCCGTTGTATCCCCAATGCGGAATCGTTGGATCGTAGCCGAGGATGGCGCTGAGCGTGACGTCCGCCTTCTCCTGGAAGCCAAAGTGTTTCATCCAGGCGTAGACCTCTTCCTGCCCCGTCGAATCCCACGGCATTTCGCTTCCGAATGGATACGCTTCGTCCTTCCAGCGATTCGCGCGCACGCGCATTTTTGCTTCCAGGTCATCCGCCTGGGCGTTCCATCCTTCGAGCCGCAGATCAGCGAGCACCTGCAGGAAAATGTCTCCTTCCATTTGGCCGAAAATCGCGTACTCCGGCGCCAATTTCACCATCGCCACGGATGTTTCATACGCGTTGGTCAGGTACCAATCCCACGGATGATTCGTAACCAATCCTTCGTAATTGCGCGTCAGCCGGTACAAAACCCAATCCGCGGCCACCACGTGCAGATAATCGAAGGAGCGATCCACGCGTTCGGCATGCGCCTTGTTCCAACTGGTCCAGGAGCTCCAGTCGAAGTCTTTTCGATAAAAATTCGGCGGCATCTGATCGGGCTGATAGTAGAAAAGGCTTTTGCGCACGCCGAACTTCTTTGGGCCATCCTTGTATTGCAGTCCGCCCCAAAGCACGCCGTCCACAAACTGCTGAAACTTGTCCAGTTCGTCCTTATTCGGCGCGCCCAACTGCTTCATGATCGCGGATATCCATGCGCCTCCACCGCCCTCGTCGCCAAGCCCGGCAATCCACGCGCGGCTGTCTTGCATCACGATTTCGTTCGTTTCCCGGTCGTAGCTCATGAAGGAGGGACCGCGGTGAAACGGATCATTGGAATCGACGAACCATTGCTTCGTGGCCAGAAAGTGGCCCATGTCCGCGAGTGCCTGGACCTCCGGCTTGATCACAAAATAGTGGATCGTCTGCATCAGACCATCCTTGTAGGTGACCGTCAGACGCGCACGGCCCCACGATTTTCCCTGCACTCTGTATTTTTTCCAGCCCGCTCCCGCACTTGCTTCTTCCTTGATTGTCAACGCTCCCGCAGGCTCTACGGTCACCGACTTGACGGCCTCCGGGTACTTCAAAAAAACTTCTTCCTCGACACCCATGGGCAGAACATAGCCCGGGATTCCGACTGCAACAGGGCGCTGGTTTTCCGCAAGAGTTTTCTCGATGTTGCGAATCGTGTCTGAAGGGACGAGTTTCACGCCGTAGGTTTTGGATTCGCCGGGCGCCAGCGTCAATTGTGTGGGCGGGTTCCAGGGGCTCGCCTTTTTCCATTCGTTTTCCGCGAACGCGGCGCTGTGCGCCATCCAATCGTAGAAACCTTCAAACGTTATGCCGCGAGGCGTGAGGTCACGGAAAAGGGTAGCGCCTTCCGCGCGGCGCGCATCGAGGATCGGATTGTACGCTTCAAAAGGAGTCTTTCCATCCGGCAAAACCAGCAAGGCAGGTCCATGCCCGCTCAGCCGGGTCACTTGCAAATAGCCTGCGTCCTCGCCGATGTAAGGATCGTAGAAGGAGCAAATCGCATGGGCCTGCTCGAGGGAGCGATCGTTCAACACGTTGTTAAAAATCATTGGAATGCCTAACGCGCCGATTTGCACGTCCGTCGCGGTCTTGTTTTTCAGTGTGAACCGCAGAACAAGTTTTCCATCTTCGAGCGCCCAGGTCCGCGTGACCTGCAAGGGAATGTCGGGCGGCAAGGTTGGGCCAAGGTCGGCGGAGGCGAGAATCTGCGGCGACATCGGCAGGACCGTGACGGGTTTGCGTGCCAGCGCCGTCGAGTAACTTTGCCATTCCCGCGAATTCCCAGAGCGTAACCGCAGATCGATGTCTCCTAGATGGTAGTAGCCGTCCCTGGACCGCTCGACCAGCAGGTCTCCCGGAGTAAAGTCGAAATTCCCCGCGCCCTTGGGTTTGAGAGCGGCCACCGTCTGCGAAGAGCGCACCAGCTGCAGGGAAAACGCGGGCGTATCGAGATCAAGGAAACCTTGCTCCAGCATGGGCCCAGGCGTCGGCGGTTCCTTCTTCTGCTGCTCCCGCGCCACCGCAACCCAAACCGCTGCCGCGCCAACCAGCAGGACAAGCACGAGCAGGGTCGCGTATTTGGGTCGTGCAGTGCGCATCGTGTAGCTCATTTCGAGGTCCTTCTGATGATTGTTCTCTGTCCCGGCGGGCGGGCTTAAGCCGCAGTGTCTGCAAGCGCTGCCATTGCCCTCAGTCGCGTCTCGCACAAGTCTGGCGCAACCTCATTTCGATTGCATAATACATACAATATGCTGCATTGCAAGCGCTTGCGTCTCCCCTGGATTGGTCCTACGGACTCGGGGAGGGATCCTGCTTGACCAGGCGGACGCGGCCACTGGTGGTCTTAAGGCGTTGCTCCTCGTTCAATTTGGCCAAGGCCGCAAGAACCTCCTTGGCCTTGTCGATTTTTCCCAGGCGGCGGTAGGCGATGGCCAACTGAGAGCAGGCGGGGTTGTCGTTGGGATCGAGGGAGCGAGCCGTCTCCAACAGGGGGACAGCCTCTTCCACACGGTTTTCGTGCAAGTTGATCTTGGCCAACTCAACCAGCGAAGGAACAAACTTGGGATTTAACTTGACGGAAGTCTCGATGGCGCGGCGCGCTTCGGCGAATTCGGGATCTTCAGGAGCAGCGCCCGTCCAAATGAGAGCTCTGCCGAGAAGGTAGTGAAGGGTAGCGTCGGCCGGTTTTTCTTTGATGCGCTGGCGCAAAGTGTGGATGGCTTCGGAAACGTTTCCCGTTTGCAAGTAGCTGACGCCTAGGCCCACGTAGCTGAGATTCTTGTCTGGGGCAAGCTGGCTGGCGAGCTGGAAGTCGCGCTCGGCAAGATCGAATTCATTTTTCATGGCATGGGCAATGCCGCGCTGAAAGATCAAGCGGTCGGACTGAGGCCGGTAGTGCAGACCGACGTTGAGAACCTCGAGAGCCAGATCAAAGGTGTCGTGATCGATGCAAAGAGCGGCGAGGTCGATGTAGTTGTTCTCGTCCTCAGGAGCGAGTTGCGTAGCCTCGCGAAGGGCGTCAATCTCTGGCTGGAGCTGGCCTGTGCCGTGATAGGACTCGGCCAGAAGATTGTCGACCTCAGCCGTCTTGTGGCCCCGAGACTTGAGGGCGGAAAGGAGTTCGATGGCCCGAAGAAACTGCTTAGTCTCGACAAGGCAGGTCGCCAGATTGAAGGCCGCGTCGTAAGAGTCGGGGTATTGCTTTTGGACAGCTTCAAAGTACGGGACCGCTTCTGCAAAGTAGCCGTGGTTGGCGAGCGCTAAGCCAAGCTGGAACTGGGCGCGGAGAGGAGTGGTTTGCGCGTTGATTTGCGAGAGCCTTGGCAGGGCGCGTGCGTCTTCTCCGGTTTCCAGCTCGCTTTCCACCAGAGCGACGGCGAGGGCCGGCTCCTGCGGGAAGAGAGACTCTGCCTTGCGCAGATATTGCCCTGCGCGCGCATATTCGCCGCGCTTGAAGGTAATTTTGCCGAGAAAAGAGTTGACGACGGGATCGTCAGGCTTGAGGGCTGAGGCTTGCTGGAAATGCTTTTCGGAGGCGACGAAGTCTTTGAGGGTGAATTCATTGATGGCGAGATTGCTCAGCGCTGGATAGAAGCGCGGGTCGACTTCAAGAACTTTCGCGTATTCGCCATCGGCCGCGGCGAGGTCGCCTTTCTGCGTAAGAGCGATGCCGAGGAGGTTCAGGGCCTTGAGATTGCGGGGCTCAGAAGCAAGCAGCGGGCGAAGAATGGCGATGCCTTCGTCGAGCCGGCCCTGGCGGACGAGAGTTTCGGCTTGGGAGTAATCGGGCGAGGATTGGGAGAAAGCTGCTGGAGCGGCTGCGAGCAGCGAGGGACCAGCGATCCGCAAAAACCATCGTCGAAATGTGCGCATTGCTTAGTGGTCGGTTAAAAGGACGTATTTTGCCGTCATTTCGAGCGTAGCGAGAAATCCCTCTGGATGCAAAGATGAAGGAACGAAGAGATTTTTCGTCTCCTGCCTGCTCTCGGTAGGCTTCGCTCCTTGAAATGACAAGGCCCACTGAGCGGCCGTGACTTCCCTGGACTGCCGCGATGACGGCTGAAAAAAGTGCGCCCTCTCCGGAGAGACCAGAGAGGGCGCTGGGGTGTGGCCATTGACTTCCCCGGGGTTAAAACTCGATTCGGACGCCGACCTGGAGGGTGCGCGGAAAGAACGCTCCGATGGCTTTGCCGAAAACAGCGTTGGTGGATGATCCTCCAGAATTAAGAGCAAGATCCTGAAGTGCTGGATTGAATGTTGGATTATTCTGCAAGTTTAGGTTTACGCGATTGAACAGGTTGAAGAATTCGCCGCGAACCTGAAGCCGAGCCCCTTCGTGCGAAAACCAGGGAATATGGAAGTATTTGGCTAGGCTCATGTCCACGTCGGCATAGCCCGGGCCGCGGAAGGAATTGCGCTTCACATTTCCCTCCCACGGTCCAGCGCCACAATTCAATAGGTTGTTTGCATTCAGTGAGCAAGGAAGTGTGAAGTTGGTGGCACTGATGCAACCGGTGAGCCATTGCGAACGGTCACAGGTCTTGATGGCGGACCCCGATACATTGGGTAGAACACAAGAGCCGCCGTTGCCGGTCGGGTGATGGTTGCAATCGACTACGGTATACGGATAGCCCCCCTGCAACGTAGTGGTACCGCTCAACTGCCAGTTTCCGAGGACTCCGCGCATTGCGGCGTTCTGACCCTTCAGCTTGGGAAGCTCCCACAAACCATGCATGGTAAAAGCATGGGGTATGTCGAAGGCGGCCGGTCCGACCTG
>CAZGBQ010000197.1:0-6410 GCA_964524045.1 uncultured Acidobacteriaceae bacterium | reverse complement strand
GGCTATCCCTACGGGTTGCAGGGACCGCAAATTCCGCTGATGGCGCGCATCATCGGGGTGGCGGATACGCTCGATGCCATGACCACGAACCGCCCATACCAGACAGCTATGGATTTGGACTTCGCGCTCGAGCGCATCCGCAGCCTGACTGGCACGAAATTCGATGCGGTGGTCGTGAATGCTCTCGAATCCGCCATCCAGCACGGCAAGCTCCGTCTCAGCGCCGTCGAAGTCCACGTTTAGCACCCAGCGGGAACCTTTCCTTTCACTTCTCAGCTGGCGTAAGACCTAGCTGCTGCATGAGCCGCATGGTATCAAATTCGCTCCACTCTTCCTTAATCTTGCCGTTCACGATGCGCCAAACCGTTATGCCCCTGCCCGCCGCTTTCTTTCCCGTTGCAGGGAGGCCATTTCCCTGGCCAGTATTTGTCCCAGTCGCCGTCCATATGACCGTAACCAAGTCATTTTCCGCTACCGTGAGGACTACGGCCATCTTCAGATCCGGAAAAGCTTCCCTCCAGCCGCGCGCCGCCGCTTGATCTTCCTTAAGTCCAGCAGAAGATCGGAAACCGTGGTTGATGAAGTCGGGCGAGTAGATTTCGTCAGCTATCTGGTACTTGCCCTGATTGAAGATTTCCTCAAAAACGCGACGCGCGATGGCTTTGTTCTTCTCCTGCACTGGCCCGGCCCAAGCGCTGGTGGCAAACAACATCAAAACCAGGAAAAGCGCGATTTTCTTCATAGTGCACCCCCGGTAGTTGATACGATGATAGCCGCGACAAAATTTCGGTTTCGCCCTAAACATCGGCCGAGAGTCACAGGACCGATCGTCGGCTTCTGCTAAACTTAGGGTTGGCAGTGGCGGCAACCCACGCCTGAACATGATTACGCTTTTTGGAAAACCGGAACCAACACTCACGGAACGACTGAAGGCCTCCGTCAGCAAGACCAAGACGGCACTCTCCGAGACGGTCGATACGATTTTTCAAGGCGAGCGCAAGATCGATCCGTCAATTCTGAGAAAACTGGAAACCGCGCTAATCTCCGCCGATCTTGGGGTCAAGCCAACACGCGAAATCCTCGACGCCGTGCGGGAAAAAATGGACCGCAATGCGCTCGCGGACGCCGTGCAGCTCAAGCGTGAAATCAAATCGCACATCCAGCGGATTCTCAATGCTTCGGCGAAGCCAGACACAGCCGTGACCAGCGGCATTGCTTCTTCACCTAACGGCGCTGGTACGCGCGTTATCTTCATCGTTGGCGTCAACGGCGCCGGCAAAACTACCAGCATCGGCAAGCTGGCCAACCGGCTGCGGCAGGAGAATCGCAGTGTGGTACTTTGCGCGGCCGATACGTTTCGCGCCGCAGCCATCGAGCAACTCGAAATCTGGGCCCAGCGCAACGGCATCGAAGTCATCAAGCAGAAATCTGGCGCCGATCCGGCTGCGGTGGTTTACGATGCGGTGGCGGCGGCTAAAGCTCGTTCCGCCGAGGTCGTCATTGTGGACACTGCGGGACGCCTGCACACCAAATCCAATCTGATGGCCGAACTCGAAAAAATGAAACGCACCGCCGCCAAAGTCATTCCCGGCGCCCCGCACGATGTTCTTCTCGTGCTCGATGCAACCACGGGCCAAAACGGTCTAGCGCAGGCGCGCGAATTCACTTCAACCGTTGGCGTGACGGGAATCATTCTCACCAAGCTCGATGGAACGGCTAAGGGCGGCATTGTCGTGGCCATCTCGCGCGAGCTGGGACTGCCGATTCGTTTTGTCGGCACGGGGGAGCAGATCAATGACCTTGTGCCCTTCGACGCCGAAGCCTACGCTAATTCCCTCTTCGACTAGCTCGTGAACGAACACGACATTCGCTTCATGCAACGCGCGCTGGAGCTGGCGCGCAAAGGCGTTGGCCTCACCAGCCCGAATCCAACCGTGGGCTCCGTGATCGTGCGCGAAGGGCAGATCGTCGGCGAGGGCTTTCATCAATACGAATGGCGCGACCATGCGGAAATCGTGGCGCTGAAATCGGCGGGCGAAAAAGCGCGCGGCGCGACGCTTTATGTAAATCTCGAACCTTGCAACCACACTGGACGCACTGGCCCTTGCACCGAAGCGATAATTTCCGCAGGTGTGCAGCACGTAGTCGCCGCCATGGAGGATCCAAATCCAGTCAATTCGGGCCGCGGCTTTGCGCGGCTGCGCGAAGCAGGCATCGAAGTTACTTCGGGCGTTTGTGATGAAGAAGCTCGCCGCCTCAACGAAGCGTTTGCATGCTGGATTCGCACGAAAGGGCCTTTTGTCACGCTAAAGTCCGCGTTGACGCTGGATGGCCAACTTGCCTTACCGCCCACGTCGAAAAAGTCGGTTAAGGGATCGGGCAAACGCAACATGTCCGCGTGGATCACTTCCGAAGAGTCACGCGCCGAAGTGCAACGAATGCGCCACGCGTCCGATGCTCTCCTCACCGGAATCGGAACGATTCTCGCAGATGATCCACTGCTCACCGATCGCAGCGGCTTGCCGCGCCGGAGGCGCCTCCTCCGCGTGGTCCTCGATTCGAGGCTGCGCCTATCTCCGAAGTCCCGCGTCGTCGCAACGGCTGACGACGATCTTCTCGTTTTTACGGCCATTTCGGTGAAATCTGCCAAGGCACGGAAGCTGCAGAACGCTGGCGTCGAATTGGCTCGAGCGAAAACGAAGCGCGGCCGCATCGATTTGCACGCCGTTCTTGCAGAACTCGGCCGCCGCGACATTCTCAGCGCCTTGCTCGAAGCCGGCCCCACTCTCAACGGCGCTGCGTTGCAAGCCGACGTCGTCGGCAAGTTACGCCTTTTCTACGCCCTTAGAATAGCCGGTGGCAACCGCGTTCCCTTCGCCCTGTGCGCGAACCTGGCTCTTCCGCGGCTGGGAAATGTTCGCACGCAGGAATTCGGCCCCGACATCGCCATCGAGGGGTACTTGCATGACGTCTTCAAGGATTGACTAGCGAAACGTGGTCGCACATACTTTTTAAGCATTCTTCGATATCTGTTTCTTAGGTTCGATTTGTCTGCAAGAAGGAGCCTTCCCTATGCGCCGTATTCCAGTCTTCTTGACCGCCCTGCTTTGTTGCACGTCGCTACGCTTGGCCGCCCAAGAACACCATCACGAACTTTCCGCCGAAGAAGTAGGCTCGGTCCACTTCCTGACTTCCTGCTCCAAAACGGTCGAGTTGAGTTTTGATCGCTCCGTTGCCCTGCTGCACTCTTTTCAATACGAGCAAGCGAGAGAAGCTTTCAACGAAGTCTCAAAGCAA
Organism: uncultured Acidobacteriaceae bacterium; assembly: GCA_964524045.1. Lineage (GTDB taxonomy): Bacteria > Acidobacteriota > Terriglobia > Acidiferrales > UBA7541 > Acidiferrum. Next base: position 3,113 of record CAZGBQ010000197.1, on the reverse strand, counting down.
GACCCATCCTGCGCGATGGCCCAATGGGGCGTGGCTATGTCGCACTACCACGGTCTGTGGAGGAACGGCGATACGAGCGCAGGAAGACTTGCCCTTAGAAAGGCACAACAAATCGCCGCATCCAACACTGCTACTACGACCCGTGAAAAAGCGTATATCGATGCTTTGGCTGAGGTCTATGCTGAGGATGCCAAAGACACTACAGCGTATGACCGCGGCAAAGCCGTGACGACCCATGACCTCGCTTTCGAAAAAAAGATGGGCGAACTGCAGGCGGCTTATCCCAGCGATAATGAGGCCGCCATTTTCCACGCGATTACGCTCTACATCACCGCGCCCAAGACGGACAAGACCTTTGCGAATCATCGCCGCTGCGGCGAAATCCTTGAATCTCTCTTCCCGAAGCAGCCCCACCATCCCGGCATCGCGCATTACATCATCCATTGCTATGACAATCCTGCGCTTGCCGAAAAGGGCCTTTCTGCCGCGCGCATGTACGCGAAAATTGCCCCCGCTTCAGCTCACGCCAATCACATGCCTTCGCATATCTTCACGCGCGTCGGCTCCTGGGACGAATCCATAAGCTCGAATATCAAGTCCGCGCACCTTGCCGCCGCTGCCGAACCCACTTCCCAGAACGGGGAAGCGCGCGACCAGCATCTCCACGCTATGGATTATCTCGAATACGCGTATTTGCAAACCGGCCGGGTGAAACAGGCGACGGCCGTGCTGGACGAAATGAACGCGCTATCGCCGGTTTCAGGGCTCACCCTTACGGGCGACTACGCGCTTGCCGCGATTCCCGCGCGTGCAGCGATTGAGCTTGGCAACTGGCAGCAGGCCAGCATGTTGACCGCAAGAAAGGGCGCCGTACCTTGGGCGGAGGCGATCACCTGGGCAGCCATCGGGGAAGGCAGCGCTCGCGCCGGAAATAGAGAGCGCGCCGCCAATGCCGAGCGCATGCTTGCCACGCTGCACGATGCGACCTCGAAGCTGAATAATGTCTACTGGGCCAACCAAATCGAAGTACAGCGGCGCGAGGTAGAAGCCTGGATGGCGGAGAATTCCGGAAACAAGAGCGACGCAGTTTCCAAGATGCGGTCCGCAGCGGAGCTTGAAGAGAGCATGGATAAGGACGCCGTCACGCCGGGCGCCATCACGCCCGCCAGAGAGATGCTGGCGGAACTCCTTTTGGCAGGAAATCAACCGCAGCAGTCGCTTGCCGAATACGAAGCGGTTCTCAGAGTCGCACCAAACCGCTTCAATGCCGTCTATGGAGCCGCGCGCGCTGCGCAAGCCTCAGGGAATGAGGAGATCGCCAAGCGTTACTACCAAAAATTGACAGAAATATCGCCCGGCGATGAACGGCCAAAATTACCTGTGAAAACCGCATCGTCTTCTTCTTCCAACTGACAAGTTCATTCGTTTATGCGTAGTACTGCGGCGCCGGGAATGGCGTCGTTCTTGAGCGCATTGAGCGCGCGATTGGCGTCGCGCAACGAATAAATCTGTACGCGTGTTCGAATCGGAATCTCCGCTGCCACGCGAAGAAAATCCTCGCCGTCCTGTCTGGTATTGTTGGCCACGCTTCGGATCATCCGCTCCTGATACAGCAGGTCATAAGGGAACGAAGGAATCGGACTCATGTGAATCCCGCCGAGCACCAGCACGCCGCCTTTCTTCAACGCCTTGAGCGCGGCGGGCACAATTTCCCCCGCTGGCGCGAACACGATGGCCGCATCCAGCTTCTTCGGCGGCTCATCTAACGTTCCACCGGCCCACACTGCGCCCAATTCCAGCGCCAGCTTCTGATGCCTCGCGTCGCGCGTGGACGCGAAGACTTCCACATTCCAATGCCGCGCCACCTGAATCGCAACGTGAGCCGCCGCGCCGAAGCCATAAAACCCCAGCCTTCCCGCCGGCTTGATCCCGGAGAGCCGCAGCGATCGAAATCCGATGATGCCCGCGCACAAAAGTGGCGCGGCCTGCTCGTCAGGAAACCCTTCCGGAATCGCATAAGCAAAATCTTCCGGCGCGACAATGTATTCCGCGTAGCCTCCGTTCACCGTGTAGCCGGTAAACTCTGGCGCATTGCACAGATTCTCTGCGCCCGCCCGGCAATATTCGCACGTTCCATCGGTTCTATGGAGCCACGCAATTCCGACACGTTCCCCGACTCCAAAGCGCGCGGCCCCTTTTCCCCGCTTCTCAACTGTGCCCACAACCTGGTGTCCCGGAATGAGCGGGGACCTGCGCTGCGGCAATTCGCCTTCGATCACGTGCAGGTCCGTCCTGCAAACGCCGCACGCTTTCACGCGCGCGAGAACTTCTCCTTCGCCCGGCCCTGGAACTGCAACATCTGCATATTCCAGTGGGTTTGTTCCCACTTTCGCCGGTGTTCGCAAAACGCAGGCTTTCATCCGTTGACCTCTGAGAAATTACCAAGCCACTGCGCTCCAGTCTAAGCCGTTCAGACTGCGTAACGAAATGCTGTACACTCAGTTGGAAGGCGCGCCGCGAAGAAACATGTTCACTGGCATCATCGAACATCTGGGGACCGTGGAGTCCCTCGATCTGCAAGCCGATGGCGGCCGCGTCAGAATTCACGCGCCATCGCTTGGACCATCGCTCGCCGTCGCGAACAGCATCGCCGTGAATGGCTGCTGCTTGACAATTGTGGAGCTCCACAATGGACGCTTCTCCGCCGATCTTTCCGGCGAAACATTGCGCAAGACTTCCTTTGGCGCAAACGGGGGTGGCCTTCGGGTTGGCTCGCGCGTGAATCTCGAACAGCCGCTCGCGGCTGCCAAGGAATTGGGCGGCCATTTTGTCCTCGGACATGTGGACACCGTCGGCTACGTAACTCATTTGACGTCTGAAGGCGAAGACTGGTGGTACGGCGTGCGCGTCCCCAAAGATTTCGCGCGCTATATCGTGCCCAAAGGCTCCATCACAATCGACGGTATCAGCCTTACTGTTGTGCGCTGGCGGAACTCCTCCCCGACCGTAGCCGATGCCCGTACTGTTGAGACCGCAATCATTCCTTACACCTACGATCACACCAACATCCGCGACCGCAAGCCCGGTGACGCTGTCAATCTCGAAGCCGACAT
>CAZGBQ010000196.1:0-6480 GCA_964524045.1 uncultured Acidobacteriaceae bacterium | reverse complement strand
ACGTCTCGGCTACCGGCAAATCCCAGAAAAGTCCTGCGCAATTTGCAAGCGAGCAATCAATGAAATGCAGCACCCAGCGTGTCGATCAGCAGCCGGATGGCGGTCTGCTCGGTGCGCGTGCTGGCATCGCGCATCGGGTTTACTTCGACGATGTCCATCCCAACTAAGCGGCCTTTGGACGTCACACCCTTGAGCAGTCCGTCCATCTCTGAAAAGTTCAGCCCATCGGGCTCAAGCGTCCCGGTGCCGGGCGCTAGCGTGGGGTCCATTACATCAACGTCGAAGGTGATATAGATGTTCTCGCTCGAGGGAATCTGCGAAATCACCCATTCGACTCCTTTGCGATGAACCTGCTCTCCGGTAATGATTGTGGTGTGATCCTTGTGAGCGTTTTCCATCGCCTCTTGGTCATTGGCTAAGCCGCGTTGTCCCACCTGGATCACCTTCTTCACATTGGGGAGTTTCACGGCGCGGTTGACCCAGGATGCGTGATCGAGATTTCCTGGTGCTCCAGTCCAAGTGTCCAGGTGAGCGTCGAAATGGATGACCATGAGAGGGGCGTCAAAGGCGCGCAAAATGGGAAACGTAATGCTATGGTCGCCACCCAATATGATCGGAAATGCTCCCTTAGAACGAATGTTGCGGACCATCTCGGTGATTTTGTCGTCCGTCTGCGAGGGAACCGTAGGCATCACCGGAACGTCACCGACGTCCACCCAGCGTTTGCCTTTGAGGACGGTACGCTCTCCGTCGATGTAGTAAAAGCCTTCGGAGAGGTTATGGTTGTATTCTTGAGAACTCTCCCGCAGTGCGCGAGGGCCGTAGCGTTCGCCTGGCCATCCCCAGGTTCCCTCATCAAACGGGATACCAAGAACCGCAAAGTCGGCGTGGAGTTGGTCGAGATTGCTTTCGTAGGGTGCCCCCAAGAACGTGCGAACCCCAACAAATGTGGGCACCGCTTGACAGTACGACGCTGGCATATAAAAAAGCACTCCGATCAACATCAAAAGTCCAGCCGCTGACTTTGCCATATGGCTCCGTCCACTTTTTATCGCGGGAACGCGGTCTTGTCCTCGCCCTCGCCGCGCGCCAGGTAGGCGCCTCGCTCATCAGGCGCTCCGCATGTGATGCCTGGCCAGGTAGATAAGCGGGATTTCGATTCTGACCGCCCAGAGCAGCCTTATACGCCCGAGGCCCATCCCAGTCAACCAGAGTGCCCTCGTCGCATAATCACCTGCACTGACTGGAAACTCCCCGCCCTAAGCTGAAGACCGGTTTATAGGCGCACGCGTCTGAATTCGCGCCGTTCCAAGAAAGAGAGCAAGGGAAGAAGCAAGAGCAACGCTAACATGAAGAAGACAACCCCTCCCTGGTGATGCAATCTTCCAAAAAGAAAGCCCGGATCGACGTAGATTGCCAGAAGCGTGAGGCTGGCGATGCGAATTCCGTTTTTGACGATCATCATGAGCAGGCCGCAGGCGACAAATGAGACTTTGTGCCAGAAGTCCTTCAAACGAAAATGCGCCACCAGCAGCGCGAGAATCAATAACGCCATGCTCGAACGAATGCCGCTGCATTCCTTCGCGACTTCTATGTTGACTCGCGGGAGATGAAAGACGAGGCCATCGCGCAAAGCAGGGACGCCAGTCAGGTCAAAAAAGGCTCCGGTTATCCAGGCGGAGCCCTCCTGAAGAGCAAGAATGATGCGGTCCAGGAAGAAAACCGGAATGGGAACCATCAGAAGAAGAAACAGCAGCGGGAAGGAGGCGGCTTTAACAGCAGTTCGACCGAACAGAAATGCAAAACCCGCCACCCAGAGAATGGCGAGCGTGAGAATCCAGCCGGAGAGCTGCCAGTCCGGCAGCGCACGATTCGCTGCAAAGAGAGAGAGGAACGCGAAGCAGGCGGCAAGAAGAAGCATGGCGGCGGCTAAAGGCTTATCCGTGGAGGCTTGAAGAAAGATTTGGCGGCGCTCGAGCCAGAGAACGGCAGCACTTATGAATGGGATGAGAATCAGGTAGGAGGAGTCATCCTGCGAAAAGGACAGTCTGGCCATTGCGGCGATTGGCTTGAGGAATAGAAGCGATGAGAGCAGGAGCCAGACGCAATACCACAACCACGGATTTGCTCGGACTTGGTTGGAGTCAGTCATCAGCACTGAGTCGCCTGGAAAGAAGGGCAACGGATTCTTGTCTAATGAGTTTATCTGAATTTGAATTCATAGCGGCCGTAGACCGAAGCGCTCAGTTCGAAGAGTAATCTGCTGCCGGCATTCTGTTGAGTTGAGGGCCCTTGGGATCGACGCAGAACGGGCTGGAAAGGAACGGCTTACCATGGTAGGCTCTTGCAGCCACGAGGATGGCACTAATGTTGACCGGAGCCGTAAAGCAAGATCCGCGTGCAAACGTCCAAAATTGTGCAGGAGTTTTCCCAAAGCTATCCTGTACTAAAGGACAGGGTGATTTGGACCTCTGGGGCGAAAATGGAACTGCTTGATACTAAATGGTTTAGTTGGACGGTTCGAACTGCGGAGGACAGTCGTCTTCTGGCACGACGATTGCTCTATTCCTCCCGTCCCTATCTCTGTAGGACTGTGAGGGTGTGCATGACTCGGAAGGTCTTAGTGGTTTTGGCTCTGGCAGTGGTAGCTCTGTGTTACGGCGCACCAGCCAAAGCAGACAACATTCATCTTTGCGATATCAATCAGTTTACGAGCTGCAATGCCGGGAATGCGATCCAGATCGGCGTTGGGACTACGCAAGCTTGGTCGTTTGGCACGCCGAATTCCAGCGAGACGCTTTGGATTGCAATGCTGACTCCGAACGCCGGCACGGGCGGTAACTTCGCAGCCGGCGGAAACCTGTGGGCGACGCTAGGAGTGAGCCCGACGCAAGTGTTCCCGAATTTTGCGAGCACGGTCAGCCAAGAGCAGTTGGCAACCGGATTTACTGCGGGCAGCTTCAACGCCACGTCCTTCCAGGTTGGCGCGTGGACCGGTACGGTTAACATCGGGCAATCAACGATACTTCCTGGAGGAGCGCCGGCGGGCACGATCTTTATTGCCTTCCTGCTGGATTCGAGCGGCAACCTTGTTGCTGTTAGCCCGTGGAGCTCGAGCCTGATAACCACGACCAATGTCCCGGAGCCTTCGAGCCTGATGTTGCTGGGCGCGGGGCTGATTGGCTTGGGCGCGCTGGCTGGGCGCCGTATTTTGGGAAATTAATCGGCCCAACACCCTCTCATCCTCACTCTTACGGCCCCGCTCCGAGCTTAGGAGCGGGGTTTGTGTTTTGGCCCCGCTGTCGTGCCCTCCTGAAAGAGTGGACCCGCGCTCGCGCACTTTAGTGCGTACTAAAACTACCGCTGTTGTGTAGGGGCATACCAAAGTGTGCGCTATCCTTCTGGAGATCGCTTCTGTAGCCTATTGATAACAAACGTGTTGAGTTGCGAAAAGACTTGGAATAGAAATTGCTTGTTAACCATGGCGAGGGGCCGGAGTCTGAGCGCAACACTGTGAGGAAAGGCATGGTTAGTAGGAAAGTTTGGTTGGGAATATTCAGCCTTGTGCTTTTGATGCTGGCGTTACCGGGAGGAGCAAAGGCCGACACTGTATATATTAATGGGAGCGTGGCCTTCTGGAACAACGGGTTTGGAATTCCACCGTATGGAGGGACGCTGAACGGCCAGCAACAGCAGTTTTTCTGCGTCGATTTCTCGACCCCGATTTGGGCGGGAGAATCGTGGACCGTAACGGTCACGAGCCTCACAGGATCGAACTTCTCGGCTACGAAACTCGGGAATCAGACCACGTACCTCGAGATGGCCTGGCTCATTACGCAGATGATGAGCACGACGAACCAGCTGCAGAAAGCTATGGATCAATATGCAATTTGGAGTTTCACGGGCGGACCAAATCCCTACCTGACCAACAGCGCGCTGGTAGCAGCGGCCTTGGCGGCGGTGCAGGCAGGATTCAATGGGGCAGGATGGGAGATTCTTAGTCCAACCGGCAGCGCGGGCCAAGAGTTCCTGATTTTCGTTGGCGTGCCTGAGCCCGGAGAAACATTGATGCTGATGATCGGACTGGGCGTGCTGGCGCTCGCGGCACGCAAAAGGACAGCCAGGACCGTTCAGCCGAATCTAACGACTTGACAACTTTATTTTTGTTCTTCGGCCCGCCCGGGAGTCCACCGAGCGGGTCTTTTTTTCCTAGTCAGGAGTGTCTGGCACCGAGCACAGAGGCTAACCGGCTCAGTTTGATGGGCATTTGGCCAGTTTTCGGTGCATGTGTAATTGGGAACACGAAGGACAGCCAATAGGAAAAAAATTTGGAACTTCTTGGCACATAATTGGGACTTGGGCAACATCCGAGGCACCGGGACCAGACGCCGCTTCTCTCCTAACTTATTGAACCAAAGCAGGTTAATACAGTTTCGACGCTTTCCAGAGTGCTTTGGACTTGGAAAAGCGCTTGCATTTATTAGCTCGATAGACCCATGAGCGTGTCTGCCACCACCGCCACACTTTCATCCACAAGCACTGCGTTTGTGCGCGGTCTCTCCCCGAGTGTCCAGACTTTGAATTCACTAGTCGAGGAAATAGCTCGCACGGATATTCCCGTACTGTTGGTGGGAGAAAGCGGGACGGGCAAGGAAGTCTACGGACGGCTGATTCATCGGCTCTCAAGGCATGGCCACAGGCCGCTCAAGAAGGTGAATTGCCGGGCAGTGGAACAGAGAGAGTTTCTCGCCGTCCTAAAATCGCACCTTAGTGAAAATGGAGGCCATGGCGAAGACAGCTTGCGGACGCTCTTTCTGGACGGAATCGATGAGCTGGATCTGGAAAACCAAAAGGCGTTGCTTTCGATTCTGCCGGACGGGGAAATCGATGAAGACGGCGCTTACGGTGCGCGCATCATCGCTTCGACGTCGCGCGATTTGGAGAAGGACATCGATTCCGGGAGATTCCGGAGAGAACTGTACTTCCGAATCAACGGAGTTTGCTTGCGGCTACCGCCGCTGCGCGACAGGAAGGAAGACATCGAGGTTTTCATGAGGCATTTTCTGGGGAAACATGCCGGCGAATTGGGCCGTGAAACGCCCGCGCTCACTGAAGCAGAGCTGGAGTTTCTGACTACGCATGATTGGCCGGGAAACATCCGCGAGCTGGAAAACCTGGCCCGAAGGATCGTGCTGTTGGGTGATTTCGGAAAGGCACTGGAAGAATTAGGCAGAATGCCCAGACTCGAATCCACACAGGCGGAGCCGCCGCTGGCATTCTCATTGAAGGCGGCAGCGCGCACAGCATCGCGGCGGGCCGAACGAGACCTGATCGCCAAAGCGCTCGAACGAACCCACTGGAACCGGAAGCGGGCGGCGCGCGAGCTGCAAATCAGCTACAAGTCGCTCCTTTACAAGATCAAACAAACGGGCCTCGAAGATAAGCAGAAGGATCGGGGGTGAAATAAGGGCAATGCGTAATGTGATTTCAATAGCCCTGGCGGGGTTCCTGATGGTGAGCGGGACCGCAGCGCGCGGTCAGAACCCCACGGAGCAAGAAAAAAAGGAAGAGCCAAAAGAGGCAAAGAACCAGGGAGCAACGAATAGTGCGACCGCGGCAACGGACGATCCCGCGTACAAGATCGGCGCGCAGGACATGCTTCGAATCGACGTCTGGAGAGAAGACCAATTGACGCGAACGGTTCCCGTGCGACCCGACGGTAAGATCACGCTTCCGCTGTTGAATGACGTGCAGGCCGTGGGTCTGACGCCCATGGAACTCGCCGGCGTTATCCGCGAGGAACTAAAGAAATACGTCACGAATCCTCAAGTAACGGTGAGCGTCACGGAAATCAACAGCCGGCGAATTTACGTGAATGGTGAAGTGAACAAGTCGGGCGCCTTTCAACTTCTCCCGCATATGACGGTGCTCCAAGCGCTTTCCGGGAGCGGAGGGTTTTCACCGTTTGCGAGAGTAAAAAGCATTTACATTTTACGAGTGGTAGACGGGAAGCCGGTCAAGATTCCATTCAATTACAAAGAGGCAATCCGCGGAAAGAATTCGGAGCAGAACATCGAGCTGCAACCGGGCGACGTGATCGTGGTGCCTTAGAGAGAGTGAGATGAAAGTCTATAGGAAAGCAGTTTTTGGATTGAATGTTTTGGCAGCCCTGAGTTTGTGCGCAGGGTCATTGTGGGCGCAGCAAGAGGGCGAAGACAAGCCCAAGCCCGCTGCGCGCGTTCTTCTCCCCCTTCCGGAGGGCAATGGCGACCAGCAGGATTCTAATCAGGATAATCAAGCATTGCAGCCGGATCGTGGTCCGGTCAGTGGAGTTCAGAGCGGGACGCTGGGAACTTCACAATTGCGCCACAGTTACTGGGTGCCTGGCCTGCAATACGGCAATTCGGTGCAAAAGAACGCTCTGACTTCGACAACGGGTTCCGCGTGGACGGTATCGAATTACGTGAGCGGGAACGTGAG
>CAZGBQ010000195.1:0-6494 GCA_964524045.1 uncultured Acidobacteriaceae bacterium | reverse complement strand
CTCTTTCCTAATTAAAAGAACCGGGAGTGGTGGTAACGCGATTCACTTTGGAATTATTTCCGCTTGTGAATTGCAAGTTCAGGATTTATCAGTGAGTTGCTGGTGCTTTGCCATTGCGGATTGCGTGGAGCGTCTCCGTTGCACAGAAATAGTGCAAAGCGGTCGACAGCATTGAGCCGTGGGAAGTTACCTAGCGGCGGGCGGCGTTTTCCACAAACTTATGAACACATGTGTTGAAAACTTTACAGTCCAGAAATACCAGATTTGAATTTCGGCACGCGATTTGCTCAACGACAGGCCTCGCTCTTTGACCCCAGCAAAATCACGATGTTAGAGTAGGTCTCGGCTTGCGACGCATGAGCGAATCCTACGATGGACCGTTTTCTCTGCTGCAAATGTTCTGGGGCGGCATCACCGCGCGTCCCCTAAGAAGTTTTCTCAGCGTGATCGCTATCGCGATTCAAGTGATCCTCGTTCTGATGATTGTCGGTCTCACTTCGGGAGTGATTTCCGAATGGGGAAAACGTGTTGAAGGCGTTGGAGCGGATATCCTGGTGCAGCCACCGAACTCTTCGATTTTCTTTGCGTTCTCCAGCGCGGTGATGCAGGAATCGCTCGGGGACCAGATCACAGCGTTGGGCGGCGTGGACGAAGTGGCGCCCACGGTTATCCTGACGGAACCAAAGAGCTTAGTGATGGTCTACGGCATCGACTATCAGCGCTTCAACGCGCTGAGCAGAGGATTCCTGTTCCGGGATGGACGTGCTTTCGAAGGTCCCGACGAAGTGATTGCAGACGATATCATCGCGCAAACGCGCCATCTGAAAGTGGGAGACCAAGTGACGCTGCTGAATCACTCCTTTACGGTCAGCGGCGTCGTTGCGCACGGCAAAGGAGCACGTTTCTTCATTCCTATTCGCACGGCGCAAGAGATCGCGGGCGCGGAAAGGCGCGTCTCCATGTTTTACGTTCGGAGCAAAGCAGATACCGAGGCTACACGAGCCCAGATTGCAGCCGTGTTGCCGCAATACAGCATCCGCTCCCTCTCCGAATACGTCACCCTGATGAATTCTTCGAATTTGCCGCAGTTGCGCCCGTTCACGCGGACGATGGTGGCTCTTGGGGTGGTGATCAGTTTCATCGTGGTTTTGCTCAACATGCACACGCTGGTTATGGAACGCACGCGGGAAATCGGCATCCTGAAAGCTTTGGGCTTTTCCCGATTTGACATCGTGCGAATGCTTCTCAGTGAGACGTTTATCCTCACCTTTTTCGGCGCCGGGCTAGGGGTTGGGCTCACGTTTCTCACGCGTGTGGTCCTGAAACAGGTCAATCCGGGCCTGACTGTGCTCATTTCTCCGACTTGGATATTCGCTGCAATACTCCTTGCGGTGATCGGCGCGTCGGCTGGCGCCCTTTACCCTGCGCTTCGCGCCGCGAGCTACGACCCCGTCGTGGCGCTCGCCTACGAGTAATCTCCCGCGCAGTTTCGCCAGATTGAAGGTGGAATGACTGAAGGAGTTGCAATCTGCGGATGGAAGGGACGTGCCTTGTTACCCGCCTGACGAATTCGCTTCCAGTTGCCCGAGCACGTCATCAATGGTGCTCAATGGTACGAGAACGTGAACGTTTTCGTCGGGCTGTTCGACGTCAATCTGCAACTTCCCGGCGTGCGTGCGAATCTGCACGTGTTGGAAACCGCCCACAACTTCCACGAGATCCGCATCCGGGAACTTCTTCAATTCCTTGATCAGAGCACGTGAAAGCGGCAGGAACTCCCGCGCGTGATCAGCGGCGTCGCGGAGATGATGCCTTGGCACAAAATGCATGGTTATCGGCACGGCCGCGGCAGGCGCCCATACGTGAACATGGGAACCTCCGGCACGGTATTCGTCCACGTCTACGCGGATGACACCTTCATGAAGCGTGTACGCGCCCGCGAGCGCGAGTGTTCCGCCCACTACGAGTGCTGCTTTGGCAAGTAGCACCACGTTCGCCTCCTCCGACTCTTGAGCTTCCTAGGGTTAGTCCGAGACGTTCTTCGAGTCCAGCCAGACTTTCACGGTGTTCTCGCTGTCCTTCACCGATACCAGCTCCATATCCCCTTGTGAACCGAGAGCGTGCAGCGCGGCCACCAGGTCGAGTTCATCCTTGCCCGCGGAGAGCAAGGCATCGATGACCTTCATCGGGACTTTGACCTCGACCTGCGATTTCTTCGAGCCGCTCTTGTCCGCCACATGGATGATCAAGTGGTTGCTCTCTTTGGCGACCCGCACATCGTTGTCGCTGCCCTGTACGGTGACGTATTCGCCGTCTTTTGCGGTGCGGATGGCTTCCACCAGGGCGCGGAGGTCGACGTCATTCATTTGGGCCGAGTCAATCTTTACCTTGCCCTGATGCAAGCGGTCGTGGTTCACGGCTGGAAGAACCTTCTCAGCAAGCTCGAGGGGTACGTTCACGCGAACCGTTTCTCCTTTGGCATCGGTGGCTATGACGCGCACGTGCAGCCAGCGCTCTTCTTTCGAGGAGCTGGAAGTTGTTGATTGGCTGGACTTTGCAGACGTCGTCGTGGCCTGGGCCCACGCGGAACGCGGAATAAGAATCAGAGCTGCGGCCATTGACAGTGCGACCCTGGCCAGAAATCCTTGTGAGTTTGTTGACATGGTGAGATGCCTCCCTGTGTTGGATAGAGGTACGAGCCGGACCTTGAAAATGTTTCCCGGAACCGCACCATCGGCAAAGAATTGGTTCGCAATGAGTAGCCTGTCCTGGTCCGGCCTGGCGTGTCTTGCAGTTGAAGGGCCTGCCTTTTTGCACAGGAGTGCACAGCTTTCCACAGGTAGGCGCGAAGAAAGTTCTTGCCAAGCTGGAATGCCAGGTTTATCTTCTGCGCCAGATTGAGCCGGGAAGCCTCAAAAACTTTGCGGCACAATTAAAAGGGGGCGCAGCGGCCGCAAGGCAGTTGCGCCCTCAATGTTTTTGCCCTCTCGTAGCTTCCCTTTTTGTGTCCTCCATTCAGTGAGCATTTGCGCGTAAGAATTCGGCGGGGTATCCTCTCCGGTTTCGGGAGGGCCGAATGCACAAATCTACGAGACATCAAGCACGGAAGATAGCTTATCCAACCGCGGGCATCGGGCTGCTTCTTGCCATGGTCTTAAGTGCTCGCGCTACGCCAAGCGGTCCCGGCGATTCGGCCAGCCCGCAACCTCAAAGCGGCGCGTCATTCGATCAGAAACTGTTTGGCGAGATGCGCTGGCGTTGCATCGGACCGTTTCGCGGCGGGCGCACGGTGGCGATTTCCGGAGTGCCGCATCAGCCAAACGTGTTTTACATGGCCGCCGTCAACGGCGGGATTTGGAAAACCACGGATTTTGGAAACACTTGGAATCCGATCTTTGATGATCAGCCAACGGGGTCGGCCGGCGCGCTGGCGGTGGCGCCCTCCGATCCGAACGTGATCTATGTGGGCAGCGGAGAAGGGTTGCAGCGCCCAGATTTGGCGACAGGTGATGGCATTTACAAGTCCACAGACGCGGGGAAAACATGGACGCATCTCGGCTTGCGCGATGCCCAGCAGATCGCAGCGATTCTGGTCGACCCGAAAGATGCGAACCGGGTCCTTGTCGCAGCGGTGGGGCATCCTTACGGACCAAACGCCGAGCGCGGCGTTTTTCGTTCTACTGATGGCGGACAAACATTTCAGAAAGTCTTGTACAAGGACGAAAACACCGGCGCCGCGGATTTGGCATTCGACCCCACGAACTCGCAAACGGTTTACGCCACGCTTTGGGCCGCGCGCGTCGCGCCTTGGGAGATTCGCAGCGGCGCGTCGTTTATCACCGGCGGCAGCGGAATTTTCAAGTCGACCGATGGCGGAACAAATTGGCGTCCGCTCACAAAAGGATTGCCGAGCGCTGAGGATGGATTAGCTCGAATCGGCATCGCGGTGGCACCGAGCGAACCCAGCCGCATTTACGCCTCCGTGGAAGGGAGCAAGAATAGCGGTGTTTATGTCTCGAACGATGCGGGCGAGTCCTGGAAACTCGTGAATCCAGATCGCCGAATCGGCGGGCGCGGGCCGGGAGCGATGGGAATTGCCGTCGCGCCGGATAATCCTGATGTCCTTTACGTGGCGAACACGACGACTTGGAAATCGACCGATGGCGGAAAGACGTTCGTTGGCTTCAAGGGAGCGCCAGGCGGGGACGATTACCAGCGCATCTGGATCAGCCCCGAAAACCCGCAAATTATTGCTTTGAGCAGCGATCAAGGCGCGGTGATCAGTGTGAACGGCGGAGCAACCTGGAGCAGTTGGTACAACCAGCCGACGGCGCAGTTCTATCACGTCACCACCGACAATCGCTTTCCGTACTGGGTTTATGGCGCGCAACAGGAGAGCGGTTCAGCCGCAACGCTGAGCCGCAGCGATTTTGGCGAGATTACGTTTCGCGACTGGCACCTCATCGGCATTTTTGAATACGGATACGTGGCCCTCGATCCGCTTGATCCGAACATCCTGTATGGCGACTGGCTCACCCGGACGAAACAGGATATCGGCGAATATGCAAAGGTCGCTCCCGAAGCGATTCGCCGCGGCGAATACCGCTACGCGCGAACGCTGCCGGTAGTTTTTTCGCCTCTCGAGCCCCACACGTTGCTCTTTGCCACGAACGTGCTGTTTAAGACCACCGACGCGGGAAACAGTTGGCGGGCGATCAGCCCGGACTTGACGCGCGAATCGTACGAGATTCCGCCGAATCTGGGAGTTTTTGCCGCCAGCGACCCGGAAAAAGGAAAACACCGCGGCGTGATTTACGCGGTCGCGCCTTCGTTCAAGGAAGCGAACACGATCTGGGCCGGCACGGACGACGGATTGATTCACATTACGCGGGATGAAGGAAAGTCGTGGCAAAACGTGACGCCGCCGCAATTGAAGCCATGGAGCAAAGTTTCCATCATCGAGGCTTCGCGCTTCGATGCGGGAACAGCGTATGCGGCGATTAATTCATTTCGCCTGGATGATTTGCGAGCGCACATTTACAGGACACGGGATTTTGGAAAGACGTGGGTGGAGATAACGAAGGGCATTCCCGATGGCGGAGCGAGCAACGTGGTGCGCGAAGATCCAGTTCGAAAGGGGTTGCTGTTTGCAGGTACAGAAGGATCCGTCTACGTCTCGTTCAACGACGGCGACGACTGGCAACCGCTAAAACTGAACTTGCCGCATACCTCGATGCGGGATTTGGCGATTCATGGAGATGATCTAATTGTTGCCACGCACGGGAGATCCTTTTGGATTTTGGACGACATTACGCCGTTGCGGCAGCTGAATGCTGAGATTGCTAAAGAGCCCGTGCATCTTTTTGCACCGCAAGAGGCGGTGCGCATTCGCTGGAACCGCAATCCGGACACGCCGCTGCCACCGGAATTTCCTGCCGGGAAGAATCCGCCGGACGGGGCGATTCTTGATTACTACCTGGCGTCGGCATCGGCCAGTCCAGTCACGCTAGAGATATTCGATGAGCAACAGAAGATGGTGCGCCGTTACTCGAGCGCGGACAAGTCGGAACCGATGGAAAAAATCGCGAAGGAACACCCGATTCCGATGTATTGGGTGCGGCCAACGCAGACACTCTCCAACGTTGCAGGGATGCATCGTTTTGTATGGGACCTGCATTACACTCCACCAGAATCGCTGGAGCACGAATTTCCGATTTCCGCCATTCCTCACGACACGGTGAAATACCCCTTGGGTGCGTGGGCCTTGCCGGGAAACTACACGGTGAAGCTTACCGTTGATGGCAAGAGCTACACGCAATCTCTCTCAGTGAAAATGGATCCGCGCATCACTACTTCTTTGCCAGATTTGCGGAAGCAGTTCGAGATGCAATCCAGTTCCGTTGAGGGAATGAATCAGAGCTACGAAGCTTTGGCGCAAGTGCGATCGTTGCGCGCGCAGTTGAAAGAGCGAGCGGCCAAAACAGGGAAGGGCCTGCTGGCTGACGCAATCGGGGTGCTCGACAAACAGGCGGCGGAATTGGAGGGTGCGGCGCAGAGCAGTTTCTTCGGCTTGCCACCGAGCGGAAAGCGGCCGGAGAATTTCTCAACGTTGAACCAGCATTTCGGCGGCATCCTCAGCGTGGCCGACAGCGCGGACGCAGCGCCGACAACTCAGGCCACCAACGTCTTCGCAGAGCTAAAGGCAGCCCTGGAATCGTTGCAATCCCAGTGGAAGAAAATCAAAGAGGAAGAGATTGCGGCACTGAACAAAGAGCTAAAGAAGGCCAAGTTACCTGAGGTGGATGCAACCAAGCCGCCATCGGAAAGCCCATCCGCAAGTCCTGACGGAGACGACGAGCCGTAAGGGGTTGACTTTTGATGAGGTAAGAGAAGGCTCCTCAGACCATGGTCAGACCATGATTTGACTATAGTCCGTCCACGGTGTAACCTTCTTGAAGAAGGAGTCCTGGCGTGAAGGAAATCCCAATCTCCAA
>CAZGBQ010000194.1:0-6505 GCA_964524045.1 uncultured Acidobacteriaceae bacterium | reverse complement strand
TTTTCTTATCCCCTTTTTGGCGCGCC
The DNA here is from genome assembly GCA_964524045.1 of uncultured Acidobacteriaceae bacterium. GTDB lineage: Bacteria > Acidobacteriota > Terriglobia > Acidiferrales > UBA7541 > Acidiferrum. Next base: position 6,479 of record CAZGBQ010000194.1, on the reverse strand, counting down.
TGTCGTCGGCCCGGAACTCGAAGGTTCGCGCTGGTCGGTGTATCGCTTTCATCTCGATTCGCCGATCCCTTTCACCAAATCTCTTCGCGCCACCATCGAGCACGGCCACGCAAACGATCGCGGAGACAATTTTTATTCCGTCGCCTACTGGTATCAAACCGAACCCCACGCCCCATTTCCTCCACTTCCCCACGTAGACGCGCGCCTCCCCCACGTCTCTCGTCAGTAGCCCTCTCTAGCTGAATACTCTTGGTAATCGGTCAGTTTCTGGTAGTGCGTTGATCGGGCTCTGCAGAGCCCAACAAGAATGCTGGCAAATGCTGAGCGCGGCTAGAATCAAGTTTCCTTATACTTTGCTATGTTTCTGAAAGCTGTACGAGGAATGCAAGACCACGACCGTGGATTCTGTCGATGGTATTCGGTCGCAAATACCGTAAGTTGTCTTCCGAGTTCCGCCTGAATTTTAGAACCCATCTCTTGAGCTGACCCAATAAGCACCGCACTGTTTTCCCAAACTGTTGCATTAGTATTGCCGATCGCTTGCCTGTCTTCATCCCTGAGTATGACCACGTATCGCTCGAGTTCCACCGAAACATAGCTTGCAACTGAGGATTCATTGGCCTTCACGGTCATGATTCTTACGCGGATGAAGTCGTTCGGAATCGGGTCGACCTCGATTTCGGGAAGCTCGCTATCAATTTTCGCTAACACAAATGACCGCACGGATTCACTTGAAAGGCCGATCTCGCGGTCTACCTGCGATAAAGCTTCAATCTCGACAGCTAACAATTTTAGGTCCGTCAGATTCGCAGATTGTTGTGCACGGGCGCAAGGCACCAAGAGCAAACCTACCAGAGAGATGCAAGCTAGCGCCTTCATGGGTCACCTCCTTAAATAGACTGTGCAACTGAAGACTAACAGCGCCTTAGGCGCCTTGCTAGGCGATAATGTCACGTCCCGCGTGCCCGCCTTAGATTAAAAGCGTGCCCAGCTACCGGCAACGTGCCTAGTAAGTTCGTCCGCGAGAGACTGCCCCGATCAAATCACGCCCTTAGCTTCCCACTGGATAGGCGATGTGCTATAACCATCCCGCGGTGGAATTCAAAGCGAAGCAAGCACTTGTTTCGGCAGAAACGGACCGCTCGCAGTTACCGGCTCGCAGGGAAGAGCCAGCGGAGCAGCCACAGAACCCAACCCTTGCAGGTGAAGATGCTTCGCGCTATTGTCCTGTCTGCTCGCAGCGGTTGGAATCCCGTCGTTGCAAGTTGATCTGCTCGGTCTGCGGTTATTACATGTCCTGCGCGGACTACTACTAGCCGCTTCGGACCTCTGCGAATCGCCGTGGGACATGCGGAGATTTGACCGCCGCCAGGTCTTCGATTACGATTCATCGCTCCTGGGATAGCCCCTGTTCTGATAAGCTTTACGGCTCCGGCCCCGGGTTGCCGCCGGAGCCCCTTTCCGACGAGGAGGAAAATAACGTGGCTTTGAAGATGACAAATCGTGAAGTGGACGGCGTATCCGTCGTAGCGCTGGACGGCCGCATCGTGCTCGGCGAGGAAAGCAATGCGCTGCGCGAAAAAGTGAAGGGCTTGATCGCCTCCGGAAAAAAACAAATAGTCCTGAATATGGACAACATTACGTTTATCGACAGCGCGGGCCTGGGCACACTCGTTGCCGCTCACCACAGCGCGAAGTCTCAAGGCGCCGGGCTGCGCCTCTGCCACCTGGGCAGCAAGTTCCAGGAAGTCTTGCAAATCACCAAGCTGATGACCGTCTTCGATGTCTTCAACACCGAAGCCGAAGCCGTCGCCAGCTTTTCGAAGTAAGTCCGGTCTTTTTTGCGGGGATTATCAAGAGCGGGGCACGTTCGCGCGTGCCCTCTTTTTGTTTGGCTCCCCGCTCTAACGTCATGAACCACTATGAAGCCCAAGCCCAAAACCGTTTCCAAGTCCTTCAGAGCCACGCTTGAACAGATGCACTCGTCGAATCTCGGCTGGGTAATCATTCGCATCCCCTTCGACGTTTTGAAGGTCTGGGGCGTTCGCGGCAGGCTCCGCGTCAAAGGCGAAATCAACGGCTTCGCGTTTCGCACATCTCTCTTCCCCACCGGCAAGGGCTACCACTTTGTCCTCGTCAACAAACGCATGCAGGCCGGTGCCCATGTGCAGGCGGGCAGCACCGCAGTCTTTCGCCTTGAGCCGGACCTTGAAGTCCGCAAAGCCACAGTCCCCGTGGAACTCCAGCGCGCCCTCGCGCAGGACCGCTCCGTCCGGCGCTATTTTGACAATCTAAATTATTCCATCCGCAAATGGATCGGCGACCAGGTTGCCCAGCCGAAAAGCGCCGGAGCCCGCGTCCGCCGCGCGGAGCAAATCGCCGAGCAATTGTTGAGTACCATGGAAGCTGAAATGGAGCTTCCCCCGGTGCTGAAGGCCGCCTTTGCGCGCGACCCCCGCGCCTACGAAGGCTGGCACCGTATGTCACCAACCCACCGGCGCCATCAGTTGCTGAGCATTTTCCACTATCGCAATCCCGATTCACGCGACCGCCGCATCGCCAAAATGCTGGAAGAAGCGGCCGCCCGTGGCAGAAGTCGCACCCGCGCAGAAGTGGAATGAAAACGCGGGGAGCCACATCTCTGCGGCTCTCCGCGCTTGACACGTCCACAGTTCTAACGGCTGGAAAACTAGAAGCTGAACTTCCCCCACAAGACAACCGTGCGGCCGCCGTTAATGGTTTGAGCCGTGTCTCCGAAACTGCTGCTCGTCAGTCTCAAATTGGGGATCCCGAGATTCGGATGATTGAATGCATCATAAAACTCGCCACGAACGATGAAGTTATAGCGTTCCTTCACCTTGATAGTCTTCTGCACTGACAGGTTCCAAAACTGGAAACCGGGAGAAGTGAAAGTATTGCGACCAAGACTCCCGTTCTGCCCCAGGACGACAACATACTTAAAGTCATTCCTGGTGGCCGTGAAGTTCCCGGTAACAGGGTCAAAGCCGAAAGAAGAATTGAAGTCTACAAACGTTGTCCCATCGAAGCTGAAACCAACGCCGGTATTGCAGGTACCAGCTGGATCCAGGCAAGCCTGGCTGTAGTTGATCGGAACACTCGGATTTCCCAATGAAGGCCGATCATTGTTGAATGTGTCGCCATTCGCGTCGAAGCCGTCAATGATTGTTTGCGGTGCGCCAGTAGAAAATGTGATTGTGCCGGAAGACTGCCAGCCGCTGGTAATGGCGTTGAGAGCACTCATGAAAGCATTGCTATGGCTGTGCACGTAGGGCAGCTCGTACAAATATGCAAGAGTAAACCGATGACGTCGGTCGAAAGCGGAAGGACCGCGATCAACGTGCTGGTTGGTGAGATCCTCGGAGCGTGAACTCCCTCCGCTTGTGATGAACACTTCTGATTGATCGTCGATGAACTTGGAGTACGTGTATGCGCCGCGAAGCAACAAACCGTGCTTGAAGGGCCGATCTAGCAACAACTGACCTGAGTGATAGATAGAATCACCGCCGTTAGTGCGAACCGTGACCGAACCGAAGTTCGGGTTGTTAAAGAAAGGATTGAATTCCTGGTTGACGAAGAGATGCTCGCCGCGCGTGCCTACATACGCAGTGGTAAGCAGGAATCCACCGGGCAACGAGCGCTGAATGTCCAGGTTCCATTGATGGGTGAGCGGATTGAGCAGGTTTGACGAAATGGTGGAGACGTTACTGAATGGGGAAAGAATGGGCTGGAGATCCGTCAGCACTCCAGTTGCATTTCCGAATCCGCGCCCGAGGTTTTGGGAGCTGCTGCCGGTCGTGAGCTGGAAGATGCCGTTGGGGGAACCGCCGGCCGTGTTGTCCAGGATATTCGTAAACAATCCGTCGTAGAAGATCCCGTATCCAGCGCGAATGACGGTCTTATCGCCACCGAACACGCGATTCCAGAAGTGCGGCGTATAAGCAATGCCTACACGCGGGGCAAAGTTGTTTTTGTCTCCTTGCTGCTGGGCGGCAAAAACAGCGGGAAACGTAGCGCCAGTCAAACCCTGATGGAAACGCGAGTCCACCGCCGGAAAAGACAGAACGTTCTCCGGTGTTCCCCAGTATTCGTATCGTAGGCCGAGATCGAGGGTCAGATTTTGCTTGATGCGCCAGGTATCCTCAAAATAAGGCGCATAGTTAGGGGCAAACGGGCTGATCGTCGTGTTACCGAAGAAGCGCGACACGTTTCCGCCTGTACCGACGAAATTGTCAATGTAATTCGCCAAACCGGTGCATTTCGCTGGACCACAGGGGTTCGGCTGACCGCTTCCAGCAGGGGCTAATCCTCCGGGGTTTACGTTCAGCGTCCCGCGAGGATCTACAGGTATTCCATCTTTTATGAACACAAGTCCGATGTCCCCGCCAAACTTGAGAGTGTGCTTGCCGATTGACCACGCGAAGGCATCTTGAAATTGGTAGGTCTGGTGATTTCGGAACGTCGGCTCGTTGCCAGGCAGACCAAAGGCTGTGTTTGCACCGTCTACCGGGTTGATGATATCGGTCAGAACAACCGTAAAATGCGTGCCGATCGGATTTGCTAGCGTCGCCGCAGTAGGTCCAAACTCAAACTGGATATTTCCATACGAAAACCGCAGCTCGTTCAAAATGTGCGGTGAGACCGTGTGTACCCAGCTCGCATGAAAATTGTCGGCTGGTCCGCCCTGCTGGGTTTCGAAAGCGGGCAGTTCGTCTGGATTGTTAAAGAAATCAGGAGTCAAGGTAATCCGGCTGTGAATGTAGCGCGCTGTCAACTGATCGTGATCCGAAGCCACATAGTCGGTACGGAAGCTCCATTGAATGCTGTTGGAAACAATGCCGACATCGCCGCGCTGTACTAGGCCAAACTCTACCGCCGGTCGCGGATTTCCGCTTGCATCGAGGCCCGCGGAAATTGACTGAATTCCGGAAGAACCGCCACGGAAATTGCCCAGCGCAGCCAGCAGGTAGTCGATGTTTGCGTTCGGACCCTCATTCGTTTCGACCTGCTGGAGCGCTGCCACACCATTGGCAGTCGGCAGTAGCAGAGGATTAGTTTGTGCTCCGGCGTTAGCGCGAAAGCGGTTCCACTGCGGCGTTGCGAAGATGAAGAGCTTGTCTTTCTTGATTGGACCGCCAAGCGCGAAACCAAAAGTGTTGGTGATTTGAACCGGGTTTCTTGTGATGCCTGCGGCCCCTAGTTGCGCCGGAATAGCGGAAAGCTTAGAGGGTTGGTTAATGTCCCAGCCGGCTCCGTGCCAATTGTTGGTGCCCCCTTTGTATACAACATTAGTGACTGAACCTCCGCCGCGTCCAAACTCGGCGCTGTAGGAGTTCTCAAGAATTGTGAGTTCCCCGACGGCCTCATGATTTACCGGCTGCAGCGCCTGACCGGTAATGTTGGAGTCGTTGTTGTCCTGGCCGTCCAGCAGAAAATTGTTGGCGCGCGGACGAGTCCCGTTGACGGAAAACCCCACACCGTTGGTGAAATTATCCCGGCTGGCAACGTCTTGGACACCAGGCAACGTCAGCACAAGTTCGATGGGGTTCCCGGAAAAATAGGGCAGGTTCTTAACTTCCTCCGTATTGATATTGCCTGTGATTTCGCCCGATTGCGTCTGCAGTTCCTGGCCGGCACTAGCTTCCACAGTGATGGTGGAAGTGGCCGTACTTACTTCCAGGACTGCGCTGGCATTCGTCTCCAGCGAGGCGCGCACATCCAGGTCATTGATTGTTGTCTCCGCAAAACCTCCGGCCTCGATGGTCACTTTGTATTTCCCAGGAAGCAGCGAAGAGACGCGGTAAGCTCCTGCAGCGTCGGTCGTGGCGGTTCGGATTTCTCCTCCTCGGTCCAGGCTCGCAACTTTGGCGGACGCGTTGGCGATTGCACCACCGCTTTTGTCCGTGACTGTTCCGACGATCGTGCCGTTACTCGTCTGCGCAAAAGCTTCCGCACCGACGAACAGCAAAATCCCCAACAGAAAAGTAATCGCGCGTATATTGAAATTGCTGAGCTTCATGGATGTCTCCCCCAAATGAATCGTCACTCGAATTCCGCAACTTGCTGAAGCGCGCTCGTGGCAAAGAAGCGCAGCACACATCCGTATCGAGAACAACAACGTTCCGCCTCGCGGGGAGAGTGCACGAGCTTTTCCATCTCATCGGTGGGCTTCCTTGGAGCGTAAAACCAGCGGCAAATAGTGAGTTATGAGCGGCTTATGCGAGCGAGGGGCACGTTGCGTTCATCAAATGCTGAGATAAACTTCTGATAGATATGGAGAGTTCAGCGAAAGGCCATACAAAAACAAATATGGCTCTCTTGCGAACGCGGTCAGAGACTGCAGGGGAAAGCCTTGGTCAGCAGGAGCGGAGCGACTCCGCGAGATCGAGATTGGCTTGCAGCCTGCGCTCGACCTGCACTGCTGCATAGCGAGCGCAAATCACTCGCTCCCGTTCCGTCCA
>CAZGBQ010000193.1:4548-6607 GCA_964524045.1 uncultured Acidobacteriaceae bacterium | reverse complement strand
TCCTCCACGAGAGACTTGCCAATGGGATGACCATCCGCTTTGAGGAAGGTGTAGGCCATGCCGCCGCCGATGAGCATGGCATCAGCAATCTTCATCAGATTTTCGACAACCTCAATTTTGTCGCTGACCTTGGCGCCGCCGAGAATCGCAACGAAAGGCTGCGTGGGATTGCTGACGGCTTTGCCGAGATAAGCGAGCTCTTTTTCCATCAGCAGTCCGGCGGCGGACTGTTGGGCGAAACGCGTGATACCAACAACGGAAGCGTGCGCGCGGTGTGCGGAGCCAAAGGCGTCGCAAACAAAAAGGCCATCGCAAAGCGCGGCGAGCTGTTTGGAAAAAGCTTCGTCGTTCTTCTCTTCCTCCGGATGGAAACGAACGTTTTCGAGGATCAGCACTTCGCCATCGCGCAGGGCTTTGCTCTGGCTTTCGGCGCCAGGGCCAACGCAATCAAGCGCGAAAGCCACTGGCTTTCCGAGAAGCTCTTCGAGTTTCTTGGCAGCGGGAAGCAGTGAATACTTCGGATCGGGCCCGCCCTTGGGGCGACCGAGGTGCGAAGCCAGAACCAGCCGCCCACCTTTCTGAATGGCGACGCGAAGCGTGGGGAGCGTTTCGCGGATACGCGTGTCGTCAGTGACTACGGCATCCTTGAGCGGGACGTTGAAGTCGACGCGAATGAAGACGCGTCTGCTGCGGAAATCAAGGTCGTTGATGGTGAGCTTGTTCATACTTCAAGAAGTGGCGAGTGGCGAGAGAATTGTGTCCGCTCAGCGCTCGTCACTGGCAAAGTCCTTTAAAACCTAGAAGCCAAGAGCTTGATCAGGTCGCGGCAGCGGCAGGAGTAGCCCCACTCATTGTCGTACCAGGCCAAAACTTTGACGCAGCGATCTCCCACAACTTTGGTGTACTCGGCGTCAATGATAGAAGAGTTCGAGTTGCCCTTAAAGTCGGCGGAGACTAGCTCTTCTTCGGTATAGCCGAGGATCCCTTTCATCGGGCCATTGGCAGCGGCTTTCAGCGCGGCATTGACGGCGTCTTTGGTAGCCGGCTTGTCAACAAATACTGTGAGATCCACCACGCTGACGTTAGGTGTGGGGACGCGCATGGCGTAGCCGTCGAGCTTGCCCTTCAGCTCAGGAATGACCAGATGTAGCGCTTTGGCCGCGCCAGTGGAGCTTGGAATCATGTTGATCGCCGCCGCACGAGCGCGGCGCAGATCCTTATGGGGCAGGTCGAGGAGTTTCTGGTCGTTGGTGTACGAGTGGATCGTGGTCATGGTGCCGCTCTGAATGCCAAAAGTATCCTGAAGGACTTTAGCAACGGGCGCGAGACAGTTGGTCGTGCAGGAAGCGTTGGAGATAACGTGATGTTTCGCGGGATCGTAAGTCTTGTCGTTCACGCCAAGAACAAAAGTGGCGTCGGGACCGTCGGCGGGAGCGGAGATGATGACCTTTTTCACCGGCGGGCGGAGATGCTTCTTGGCATCGGGGCTCTTGGTGAAGAGTCCGGTAGACTCAACCACGATTTCTGCGCCAACTGAGGCCCAGTCGAGCTCCGCAGGATCCTTGACCTTGAAAACTTTGAAGCTACGGCCGTCCACGGCGATAGAGTCGTCGGTATACGTGACACTGTTCGGCAGGTTGCCGAGAACGGAATCGTATTTCAGCAGGTGCGCGAGCGTTTTCGCGTCCGTGATGTCATTGACGGCGACAAACTGAATGTCTTTGTCGTTGATGGCCGTGCGCACGATGTTGCGTCCGATGCGGCCGAAGCCGTTGATGCCAACTTTAATGGGCATACCTTCCTCCGATATTGGTTCGTTGACCGCAGGGCGGTAACTTTTGAATTGTGGCGGCCACGGGAGCGCGATTCAGCCGCGTGTGGAACTTAAAATCGTAGGGGCACCAGCTAGAAAAGTCAACGCGCGCACTTCGGCGCGAGAATGCATGCCTTCCTTTGCAGATTTCGCGCTATGTTCCAATGGCCGCCACGTTACCCGAGCTCTTCCCAGCTTCAGCGAAGAAAAAACGGCGGCAAGCCTGCTTGCGCTGGCCAGGCCGCG
>CAZGBQ010000193.1:0-4448 GCA_964524045.1 uncultured Acidobacteriaceae bacterium | reverse complement strand
GCTGCTTCCCCGCTGGATTTTTCTGCGCGCGCTGGGACTGATTTATTACTCCGCGTTTTTCTCGCTCGTTTTTCAAATTCGAGGGTTGATCGGCCCGCAAGGGATTCTGCCTGCCAAGGAGTACTTGCAGGCAGTGGCGGAGCGCTTCGGCCATGTGGGTTTTTGGTATGCGCCAACGCTGTTCTGGCTATCGAGCAGCGCGCACATGGTGACGGGAATTTGCTGGGTGGGGATGATCGCGTCCGTGCTGCTGGTGCTGAATCTGTGGCCGCGCGGGATGCTAGTGATCTGTTTTGTGTGTTTTCTTTCGTTCGTTAGCGCGTCGCAGGATTTTTCCGCCTATCAATCCGATGGAATGCTGCTGGAAGCTGGATTTATTTCGCTGTTTTTTGCGCCAAGGGGATTTCGGCCGGGATGGGGAGAGACAAGCCCGCCTTCGCGCGCGAGCTGGTTTCTGTTGGTGTGGGAGTGCTTCCGCATCTATTTCGAGTCAGGCGTGGCAAAAATCATGGGAGGCGATCCGGAATGGCGGAACTTCACGGCGATGAACGACTATTACCAGAACGGGCCGCTGCCAACATGGATCGGATGGTACATGCAGCACTGGCCGCACTGGTTCCACGAGGCGACGGCATTTGGGACGCTGGCCCTGGAGTTGGCTCTAGCTTGGATGATGTTTTTGCCCAGGCGGTGGCGAATCGTGTGCTTTTGCATCATCACGCCGTGGCAAGTGGGGATCATCCTCTCGGCGAACTACACGTTCTTGAATTATTTGGTGCTGGTGCTGGGATTTCTGCTGCTGGATGACAAGCTCTTGCAGCGATTCTTGCCCGAGCGCTGGAAGAGCAAGCTTCTTGCGACGAAGGAAGCAAATTCGCCGGCTGAAGCAGGCGCTGAGTCCACTTGGAAGGCCGCGCTGCGGAAGCAATGGGGCGAGCTGCGGCTGGCGATCTCCGCGGTGATGCTGGTGTGGATTCTTTACGCCACAACGGCGCAGATGGTCTGGATGGTGAGGCCGCTGGGCTTGCCAACAACGCCGGTTTCCGTGTTGGAACCGTTTCGGATCGCAAATCGGTACGGATTGTTCGCAATCATGACGCGCGGGCGATACGAAATTGAGTTTCAAGGCTCCGAGGATGGAGAGACGTGGCTGGTCTATCCTTTCCGCTACAAGCCGCAGGATCCGGCGAAGCCGCCAGGCATATACGCGCCTTATCAGCCGCGGTTTGACTGGAATTTGTGGTTTGCATCACTCAGCACATGGCGGCAAGAGCCAATCGTGCCGCGCACCGAGCAAGCGTTGTTGCGAGGAGACGTTGATGTGCTGCTACTGTTTGCAGGCAATCCGTTTCCGAAGGCGCCGCCGCGGCAGGTGCGCGCCGTTCTTTGGCACTATTGGTTCACAACGCCAGAGGAAAAACACGCCCAAAGCCTGTGGTGGAAGCGGGAGCAGTTAGGGCTTTACGCTCCGACGCTGGAGCGGGAAGAGGATGGGAGGATTGTAGTGCTTCAGTGGCCGGCAATGACGGAGCCGCGGGAATAGCTCGCCGAGAGTATTTGTGTGCGGCAACTACTGCGGGAACTGCTTGATGCTGGTGACGCGGTCGCCCTGGAAACGGACGAAGACGGTCTTGGAGGGCGGTTGGCCGTAGATCCAATCCTCGATTTCGTTGCCCTCGGAATCGCGCTCGCGAACTCTGTGATCTGGCTTCCCCATGGCCGCGACGACTTCTTCGCGGTCCATGCCGAGGACCGGCCGGCGGTCTTGAATGGCCTTCTTCATCTCCGGCGGCAAAGTGTCAAACCATTGCAAGGAGGCGGAGCGCTCCTTTTCAAAGTTAAGGAAGGGCGAGAGAAGCTGTTTTAATTCGTCCGGCGTCATGTCCGGAACCGCGGAATTCCAATCCAGGAAAAGGGTGCTGCCCGTTCCGGGCTGAATTCCCGGAGGGCCAGGATCCTGAGTCGAGCTGCTATGTACGGACGGCATGGGAGGGCCGCCGAGGCCAATCTGCAGATGATCGCGCCAATGGCGTTTACCCCTCCCGCCCCCATTCACATCCACGACAATCTGATGATCGCGGAACTCCAGCCGCGTGATTTGTACGTGGTCGCCGGTATTCACTGCGGCGCCATGAGTAGCAACAGCCCGGTCGAGGAGCTCGGTGTTAAGCGGCTTGCCGACGGGAAAGCTAAAGCCCTCTTTGCCGGCGGGCAAGGCTTTGGTGGCTTTTGCAAATTCGCCGGAAACAAAGCGAAGGAGAGAGAGCTTTGAACTCTCCTGGAGCGCGGCGTTTTTCGAGCCACCAGTTGGCTTCGTTTGAGACTGGCTGTTGTCAGAAGAGCTTCCTCCATTGGGGAAAAGAGGAATTTCCTCTTCCGAAGGAAAATTCAGGAGAGGCTTCTCCGGCGGGCGGAGGTTATTGACGCGCGGCAAATCCGCGTCTGCCAAAAGCAGAAACGCCAGAGGAATGGGGTACCAGTTCCGCATACAAATAGCACGGGGCGGCAGGGGCGCCCGTACACCTATTCTATGATGCGGCGAGCCGCCTGAACAGGTGCCAAGAAGGGGAGAAGAGGTATCTCGCTTAACCTGTCGCCGAGGCGGCCCGGATTGTACAAGTGCGGGGCGAGCAGTTTTCTAGTCCGCAGCAGAAGCAAAACGCTTTAAGTACTTAGCGGGAGACAACTTTCACGCCCTGGCGGTCGATTGTCGTTTGCAGGACTTCAGCGCCAGCTTCGGTAATTGCCTTCTCTACGCGTGCGCGGGCGTCAGGCTCGATCAGCAGGACCACACAGCCGCCACCTCCTGCGCCGCACACTTTACCGGCCAGTGCGCCGTTCCGGCGGGCATTTTCAATGACCCGATCGATCGTTTTCGTCGAAATCGTCGGGAGATTGCGTTTGCGGAACGACCATTCCTCACGCATAAGGCGGCCGGCTTCCTTCCAATCGGGCTTCTCAAACGCCAGGCGCATGTGCTGGGCGACTTCGGAAATGCGTTCGAGGCCATGTTGCACCGCGCGGTTGCCACCGATTTGCGCTTTGAAGACTTCCCAATTGTTGATGCCGTGCTGGCGCGGTTTGCCGGTGTAACAAACCAGGACGCGGCGCTCGAGCTCGTCGAGATTGACGCGGAGCTCGACGCGATGCTCGCCGCCGGGTGGGAGCTCGATCGCCGCGGCGCCCCCAAAGGCCGGGGGATAGTGGTCCTGCGTGCCGGTGGGAACGTTGATAACGATGGCCTCGGCGTCGCGGCTGATGTGGATCCAGTCGACTTTGCTCCTGCCTGCCCCAGTGAAGCGATCGAGCGCCGCGCAAATAGCCACAGCCATGGCGCTGGAGCCACCTACACCAGCGCCGGCGGGGGCTTCGGAATCGGTTTGCAGCGTGAACCCACCTGGAGGTCGAAAAAACTTGGCGATTTCTGCGAGCAGCGGAAGACGATAGCGCTTGGTCTTCAGAAGCGCGTCAAAAGAGGTAAAGCGTTCTTCGCGCTGCGTGTCGCGCGAGAGGAGCTGAATCGTTTGGTCACCAGCGGCGTGTGTTTCGATGCGGCAGGAGGCGTAGAGAGAGATGGCAGCATTGACAGTGACGGCGCCCGGGTGAAAGAGATAGAGCGGCCAGATGTCGAGCGTGCCGCCGGCGAAGTCCACGCGGGTCGGTGCCTTGGATTCGATGATCATGAATGCGAGCTTGCCACGTACGGATTTTCTTCGGACGAGTCAGTTTGACGGAAGGGCGTTCGAAGCTCAAGGGAAGGACAGATGTGATGTCCGCAGAAAGTAATGTGGCCCGCTGCGCGCGGCGAAGCCCACGAAGTGCGGTTCTCAGCTGCCTGCGGAGGCGGCGCGGTTGCGGGCGATAAGCTGCGGGCCGTCCTTCTTTTCCACGGCGAGTGCGGGATTCGGCTCAAAACAGCGGCGGCAGCGGGCTTCGTACGCCCCGGACGCTCCCACGACGATCAATTCCTCGCTTTCGACCAACCGTTGCGTATGAACCGCGGGATTGCCACAGCGAACGCAAATCGCAAGCAGCTTGATAATTTCCTCCGCGATAGCCAAGAGTCGCGGCATAGGCTCGAAGGGGCGGCCGCGATAGTCAGTGTCCAGGCCGGCGACGATGACCCGCTTGCCAAGATTGGCGAGCCTGCTGCAGACATCGACGACTTCATCGCCCAGGAATTGCGCTTCGTCGATACCGACGACCTCCGTGCGCGGAGACAATTTCTCCATGATTTCAGCGGCTTTGCTGATGTTGTCGGAAGAAATACCCAGACCCGAGTGCGACACGATTTCGTTGGCGGCGTAGCGTTCGTCAATGGCCGGCTTGAAAATTTGCACGCGCTGTCGCGCGATTTCCGCGCGGCGCAGGCGGCGAATCAGCTCCTCGCTCTTGCCGGAAAACATGGGGCCGACGATCACTTCGATCCAGCCCATATTGCCTTTGAC
>CAZGBQ010000192.1:0-6617 GCA_964524045.1 uncultured Acidobacteriaceae bacterium | reverse complement strand
CTGGGGGGATCATGCATCTTCGCCGCACCGCACTCGCTTCACTCTTGCTTGTTGGCATGTCGCTCGCGCCCGTTGGCGGCCACGTCGTCGCCGACGAACAACCTCTTTACGGTTATTCGGCTGAATCTTCGCGCGCGGAACGCCAGTGGGAAGAAAAACTGCGCGCGATTCCGAGTCCGGAGAAGCTTCGCGCGTACATGCAGCGCCTGTCGGCGCGGCCACACCATGTCGGCTCGCCGTATGATAAGGACAACGCGGAGTGGATACTCGGCAAATTCAAAGAATTTGGCCTGGACGCGCACATCGAGCAGTTTGATGTTCTGTTTCCCACGCCCAAAGAGCGGCTCCTGGAGCTTGTGGAAGGCGGACCAAGATTTACCGCCAAGCTTCAAGAGCCGGCCTTGCCACAGGATCCCTCCTCGGATCAGCAATCCGAGCAGCTTCCCACTTACAACGCCTATTCGGTTGACGGCGACGTGACGGCGCCGCTCGTTTATGTGAACTACGGCATTCCTGAGGATTACGAGCAGCTGGAACGCATGGGTGTTTCGGTGCAAGGCAAGGTTGTCATCGCGCGATATTTCCATTCCTGGCGCGGCATCAAGCCGAAAGTTGCGGCAGAGCATGGCGCGGTCGGCTGCCTAATCTATTCGGATCCGCACGAGGACGGCTTTGTCGAAGGAGAAACTTTTCCGAATGGGCCGTACCGCCCGCCTGACGGAGTGCAGCGCGGGAGCGTTGCGGACATGCCGTTTTATCCGGGCGATCCGCTGACGCCGGGCGTCGGCGCGACCAAAGAGGCAAAGCGGCTGAAGATTTCCGAAGCAGCCACGATTACAAAGATTCCCGTGCTGCCGATTTCGTACGCCGATGCGCAGCCGCTGCTTGCGGCGCTGACCGGTCGAGTGGCTCCAGAAGGCTGGCGAGGCGGCCTAGGGATCACCTATCACGTCGGGCCGGGAGCTGCAAAAGTGCATCTGAAAGTGAAATCGAACTGGGAGCCGCTGAAGCCGCTATATGACGTGATCGCAAAAATTCCGGGATCAGTTTTTCCGAACGAATGGGTGATTCGCGGGAACCATCATGACGGCTGGGTGAATGGCGCGGAAGATCCCATTTCCGGGCAGATTGCTCTTCTTGAAGAAGCACGCGCGCTGGGCGATTTGATGAAATCAGGATGGAAGCCAAAGCGCACGATCATTTATTGCGCGTGGGACGGGGAAGAGCCGGGGCTCCTGGGATCGACGGAATGGGCCGAGCAACATTACGACGAACTGCGCGCGCACGCGGTTGCCTACATAAATTCTGACGCGAATGGGCGCGGGTATTTCGGCGTCGAGGGGTCGCATACACTCGAAAAGTTCAGTAACGACCTTGCCCGCGACATCATGGACCCGGAAACCAAGTTAAGCGTATGGAAGCGCGACCAACTCCATGAAATTGCGGAGGCCGCATCCACAGAGCAGCGCGAGGAAGTCCGCACGCGCGCCGATTTGCGAATCCCCGCGTTGGGTTCGGGATCAGACTACACGGCGTTTTTGCAGCATGATGGCGTGGCCTCGCTGAATATTGGATTTGGCGGGGAAGATGGCGGCGGCATCTACCATTCGATTTACGACGATTTTTACTGGTACACGCATTTCAGTGACACGGATTTTGTTTACGCGCGCGCCCTGACGCAGGCGGGCGGTACGGCAGTGATGCGGCTGGCGGACGCGGACCTGCTGCCTTTTGAGTTCGGGGACTTCGCGGACACGGTACAGACTTACGTCAAGGAGTTAAAGACGCTTGCGGAAAAGAAGCAGAATGAAATTCGCGAGCGCAACCGGGAAATTGCCGAGGGCGTGTTTCAGGCGACCAGCGATCCGAGGCGTCCGCTTGTTGCGCCGCGCGCGGAAACGGTGCCGCCGCACCTGAATTTCGCGCCCCTCGAAAATGCTGTGGACATGCTCAATCGCAGCGTGGCGGAGTACCGCAAGGCGTTTGACCAGGCGAATGGTAATGGCGGTGCAGCGCTTGCTTCAAGTTCGCTTGCGGAAGTGAACAAACTGCTGATGGAAAGCGAGCGCAGATTAACAAAAGAGGAAGGACTTCCGAACCGGCCGTGGTTCAAGCATCAACTCTATGCGCCGGGCTTCTACACAGGGTATGCTGTGAAAACGGTACCAGCGGTCCGCGAAGCGATCGAGCTGAAGCAGTGGAAGCAGGCCGACGAAGCGATCGTCGTGGTAGCGCAGGTTCTGGAAAATGAGGCAGCGCTGATTTCATCTGCGGCACAGAAGCTTGCGGCGGCGAAGTAAATTCTTTTAGAGGGTTGGGCTTTGCTTGATGACTCCTGGTCTGGGTTTCGAAGCTAAGAAGCAGATCCCTCCGCCTTAGGCCGCGGAAGACCACGGCCTAAGGGTCGGGATAACATTGGGCGACCTTGGAAGCCGAGATGAAGTCCAACTTCGGCTGAGGTTAGAGCAGTCGGGCGGATGAAAGAAACTCAACCGGCGCGCGTACCGTTGGGAACGGGACGCTCCGGAACTGCCAGCGCGGGCGTAACGCCATCCGCATAGCCGATATCGAAAAGCATCCCCTCGGAAGTCTCACCGGCCATTTTGCGCGGCTCCAAATTCACTACAAACAAGGCTTGTTGCCCTTCGATTTCGCGAGGATTTGCGCGTTCTTTCTTGATGCCCGCGATAATCGCACGGGAGTGATCGCCGAAATTCACGATAAGTTTCATCAGTTTGTCCGAACGCGGGATTTCTTCGACGCGTTCGATGGTTCCGACGCGGATGTCGAGGGCTTCGAGTGCAGCGATTCCAACAGTTGGCTTGATTGGCGCGGGTGCAAATTCGGCCATGGTTTACCGCCTGTATTGGGCGGCATAGGCCGGCACGGGAATGGAAGCGTCGCAACGTTCCTCTCGAATCGGAGAACCGTAGGCGAGATGGACCGGAATCACGCCGGCCCAGACAGAAAGCGCGTAGTCGAGAGCATCGTCCTCCGGCGGCCCGGTGCGAACCTTGGCGGAAACCTCTGTCAGTGGAAGCCGCAGGATGCTGGTGGCTTTCAATTCTTTCTCGCTGGGCTGCCGTGCGTCATTCCAGCGTCCGGGAAGGATCTTTTCCGTGAATGCGTGCAACGCTTCCAGTTTTTTCCCCGGCTCATCAACAATAACCGCTTTGCCAAGCGCAACGACCGAACGGTAGTTCATCGAGTGATTGAAGACGGAGCGCGCGAGAACAAAGCCGTCGGTCAGTGTGACGGTCACGCAAACGGGAATTCCTTCGCTTAGGTTGCGAAGCATGCGGCTGGCCGCAGAACCGTGAAAATAAATGGCGTCATTCACGCGCGCGAACAAAGTCGGAATAACGTAGGGTTGGCCATTGATGGAAAAGCCGACGTGGCAGATGAATCCTTCGTCGAGGATTTTGTAAATGCTCTCGCGATCGTAGACGCCGCGCTGCGCCTCGCGCACCACGCGCGTGCGCTCGGTTGGCGGAAGAGTTTCGGACACGATACACCTCATGGAGAAACGTGGCGCGAAGTTGATAGCCGGCGCCATGCGGCATGAGTGAGGAACGAAAGCAGAATCTTAACATGGCAATCTGCTACGGCCGGAAACCCCAATTCATGCAATAAGGAAAACGGGCGCCAAATTGGGCGCTTCATCGCTTCGGCTGCGGTGCCGGCGGCAGGCGAGCCCAGGCCAAAGCCGCGCCTCTACAACATCTGGAGAGCGTGTGAGAAACTAGCGACTCGACTGAAACTGATGGTTTGAGGCCATAAGAAAAATGAGCACATCCGTCATGGCGGGGACAGGCGTCCAGGAGTTCTATAGTGCATGGGTGCGCGACCAATTTCCTTCGCTGAAATTGCAGGTGAATGGCTGCCCGGCGGCGTTTCTGGATGGCCCAGCCGGCACGCAAGTGCCGAAGCAAGTGATGGATGCCATTCACAGTTATTTTCTGAGTGCCAACGCAAATACCTACGGCGCATTCCTGACCAGCCGTCGCACCGATGAAATGATTCGTTCGGCGCGCGAGGCGATGGCGGACTTCTTCAACTGCGATGCGGACGAAGTGGTGTTTGGGCAGAACATGACGACGATCACGTTTGCGCTGGCACGCGCGATTGGGCGAGAGCTGAAGGCCGGGGACGAAATTGTAGTGACCACGCTGGATCACGATGGAAACGTTGCGCCGTGGCGCGCGCTCGAGGAAAAAGGCGTGGTGATCCGGCAGGTGGATATTCGCGAAGAAGACTGCACCCTGGATCTGGAGGACTTGGAGCGCAAGATCAATCCGAAGACGAAGCTCGTCGCAGTTGGTTATGCCTCGAACATGGTTGGAACGATCAATCCCGTTGCGGAAATTACGAAGCTCGCACACGCAGCGGGAGCGTTGATGTTTATCGACGCGGTGCACTACGCGCCGCACGGATTCATCGACGTGAAAGCGCTGGATTGCGATTTCTTAGTGTGCTCTCCCTACAAGTTCTTCGGACCGCACATGGGGACGCTCTACGGCAAGCGGGAGCATTTACAGCGCTTCAGACCTTATAAAGTACGGCCGGCGACGGACACTGCGCCCGAATGCTGGGAGACCGGAACGCAGGTGCAGGAATTGATTGCAGGCATTGCGGCAGCGGTCGACTATATCGCTGATGTCGGGCGGCATTGCGACGCCAGCGCGAAGAGCCGCCGCGAAGCGCTGCAGGCAGCGTATTGCGGGACGGTGCCCTACGAGCGGACGCTGTTGACGAGGCTTCTGGAAGGTTTGCGAGCAATTCCTAGTGTGAAGGTTTACGGCATCACGGACCCGAGAAGATTTGACGAGCGCTGCTCGACGATTTCCTTGCGGATTGGTGAGCACCACCCAACCGAAATTGCAAGATTCCTTGGGGATCGTGGCATCTTTACCTGGGACGGCAACTTCTACGCCATGAATCTTTCCGAACGCCTAGGCGTCGAACCGAAAGGCGGTGTCCTGCGAATCGGCTTGGTGCACTACAACACTGCGGAAGAAGTGGACCGCCTGTTTGAGGCTCTTCGGGAGTTTGTCGCGCGCTGAGAACCTTTCGTTCAGTGGCTCCACAAGGCAAATCAAATTCTAAAGGATTATGAGCAAACGACCGAAACCGATTGTGTTGACCGTGTTGGATGGATGGGGCTACCGCGCGGAGACGAAAGGGAACGCGATCGCGCTAGCGAGCAAGCCCACATACGACGAGCTGCTTCGCAAATTCCCCAACACCCTGATTCAAACTTCCGGTCCCTTCGTGGGCTTGCCGGAGGGGCAAATGGGCAACAGCGAAGTTGGCCACATGAACATCGGTGCGGGACGCATCGTGCATATGGACATTACGCGGATCGATTTGATGATCGCGAACAAGCAACTACAACAGGTTCTGCTGTTTCAGCAGGCCATGGAGCGCGGGCGGCAGCGCCAACTGCATTTCCTGGGATTGCTGAGCGACGGGGGTGTGCATTCACACATCAACCATTTGTTCGCATTATTGGAAATGGCCAAGCAGCAAAGAGTGGAGAAGGTGTTTGTGCACTGCTTCATGGACGGGCGCGACACGCCCCCGAACAGCGGGCGCGATTACGTGCGGCAGTTGCAGCAGAAAATGCGCGAGCTGGGCGTGGGCGAAATTGCGACGGTTGTGGGGCGCTATTACGCGATGGACCGCGACAATCGCTGGGAACGCATTGAGAAGGCCTACCGCGCTCTGGTACACGGCGAAGCCCAGCACTCGGAGATGAGTCCGATCGTTGCGCTACAGGAAAGCTATGATCGAGGGGTCACGGACGAATTTGTCGAGCCGGTTGTCATCACCAAGGAGGTACGGCATGGCCAATCCGGCGTGCCTGTCGGGCTGATTCGCGATGAGGACGCGATAATTTTCTGCAATTTTCGCGCTGACCGCGCGCGGCAAATGACGAAGGCCCTGGTGGATCCGGGCTTCGACAAGTTCACCGACGAGAAGCGGCCGCAGAATCTTTTCTTTGTGGCCATGACGCAGTATGAAAAAAGCTGGCCGTGGCTGAACTACGTGCTCGCTCCCGAAAAAATCGAGCACATCCTGGCGCAGGTGTTCGCGGAGTTGCAATTCAAGAATTTGCGCACCGCGGAGACGGAGAAGTACGCGCATGTGACGTATTTTTTTAACGGCGGTGTGGAAAAGCCCTTTGGCGGAGAAGAGCGCATTCTTGTGCCGTCGCCGAGAGTGGCGACCTACGACTTGAAGCCGGAAATGTCGGCCGCGGGAATCACGGACACGGTGGTGAAGGCGATCGAGAAGGGCGAGTTCGACGCCATCATCATGAATTATGCGAATGCGGACATGGTGGGGCATTCGGGAAAACTGGAGGCGGCGATCAAGGCGGTCGAGGCCGTGGATGCAGGGCTGGGGAGGATTTATCAGACGCTGAAGCCGCGCGGCGGCGCGTGGCTGATCACGGCGGATCACGGGAATGCGGAGACGATGATTGATCCGGCGACCGGCGGGCCGCACACGTATCACACCACGAATCCGGTGCCGCTGATTTTGGTCAGCGAGGACGATCAATTGAAATTGAAGCCTGGTGGCTCGCTGCGCGACATTGCGCCGACGATACTTGG
>CAZGBQ010000191.1:3537-6639 GCA_964524045.1 uncultured Acidobacteriaceae bacterium | reverse complement strand
GTAGTCCAGAGTGCCTTCTCCGCCCATCAGGGCGTAAAACTGTTCTCGATTCACGATCCCTCCAGGGAGGTCGAAGAGTTGAAGGCGTAATAGTTGAAAGAACCTGACAAAGCAAAGCTTGGGCTAACTGTTTCGCGATTGAGTCCCTGCAAATCTCACCAAGCGTGAAGCCAAAGCGAAAAGAACCCAAGAGTTGAAAAGACAGGAACCGCAGAATGTCAACCGTTGAGATCTTGAACTATTTTGACTGTTCAACTCTTGAACTTTCGGAGAATTGTCAACGTTCCGAACTGCCCGAAGTCCGCGGGGATTCGGCCGAATCGCCCGTTTCCTTACGATGACTCTTGACTTCGCGCAACGCATAGATGGACTTATTCTGCGATTCGTAGTACGTGCGCGCGCTTATTTCTCCCAGCAACCCCAGGGAGATCAGTTGCACACCGCTCAGGAATAACACGACGGCCAGCAGCATCAGCGGCCCGTGCTCCGCTATGGTGTCGGTGTGGTGCAAGAGCTTGTCGATCCCCAAGTACGCGGCGATCAGCATGCCGGCCGATGCGCCGCATCCTCCGATTAATCCGAAGAACTGCAAGGGACGCGTAGAATAATCCAGCAAAAATTTGACCATCAAAAGATCAAAAAACACGCGAATCGTGCGGCCGATGCCGTAGTTGGACTTTCCGCTCTTGCGATGTAGGTTTTCGATCGGCACTTCCGCGATTTTCGCGCCCGTGGAACTGGCCAGGGCGGGAATGAAGCGGTGCAGTTCGCCGTACAGTTGGATTTCCTGGATGATTTCGCGGCGGTAGGCCTTGAAAGTAGTGCCGAAGTCGTGCAGGTCGATGCCGGAAAGCTTGGCCATCATCCAATTGGCGATCCGGCTCGGAAGCCGCCGAGTGAGCCAGGCGTCCTTGCGCTGGTAGCGCCAGCCGCTCACGAGGTCGTAGCCTTCGTCGATTTTTTCGAGGAAGCGCGGTATTTCCTCGGGATCGTGCTGCAGGTCACCGTCCATAGAGATAATTACTTCGCCGCGCGCAAAATCAAAGCCAGCTTTTAGGGCCGCCGTCTGCCCGAAATTCCGGCGCAGGCGAACGACGTTCACGCGACGGTCATGCTCAAAGATTTCCGAAAGGACCTTGAAGGTGTCGTCCTTGCTTCCGTCATCCACAAAGACCAACTCGTAAGGTTCGCCGATGGCGTCCATCACTTCGGTGAGCTTCATGTACAAAGGCGGAATGTTTTCCTGTTCGTTGTAGAACGGAACGACAATCGAAAACTGGATTGGCGAATCACTTCTCATTCAAATTCCCTGGATCGGGTTTACGCTTCTTGGGGGACGAAGCCATAGTCTATCAGGCGAATCCCCTGGGATGCGACAAGTTTTCGAATTTCGGTGTCGGTTAAGATTTCCAGTTCCGCTTGCCGCGAGGCTTGCAGCCGAGTGGCCGTTTTCCCGAGGGCTTCGTCAGCGTAACCAGGGTGGCACATCAGCTCGGTGGTACCCTCGGGCAGGTTCTTCAGCAATTGGATCACGCCTGCGCGCGTCAACTCGCCGGTTTGCGCGATGCCGCAAAAGTAGTCGGCAGTGGCGATTCCCGCGCGCGCTGCGAGTTCGCGCGCGTCGCGAGCAAGCAGCTTCAGTCCGCGGGCCTGCACGCCTTGCTTCAGCACCACGCCGGCGCGATGTTTGGTGCCGGAAGCAAGCGCAACGCGAAGACCGGAGGCCTCAAGCGAAACACGGATGGCTTCAATCCCGTGCCTTTTCGCCAGGCGTAGAGCAATTTCGAATAATCCCGGAAGCATGTGCACGTGCTTGTGGCCATCGAGATGGGTCGGATGAATGCCAGCGTCGCGCACGCGCTGAATTTGCGAGTTCCATTCTTCTTCTACTTCCTCGAGAATCAGCCCGCCCCGCGCGCGCTGGAGCAGCAATTTCTCCGGGCCGCCGGCAAAATTGCCATCGTCATTCAGAAAGCTGGTGACGCTCTCGCGATCCGCCACCGGCGCTCCATCGCTCAGATTTAGGTGAACGCCCACTCCGAGGCCTGGCGCCGATTGTGCAGCCTGCACGGCCTCCGCAAACGCGACTCCATTAGCCAGCAGGGACGTGCTGGTGACAATGCCGCGATGGAATGCTTCCAAGATGCCGCGGTTTACGCCTTCGGTCCATCCCAGGTCATCCGCATTGACGATAAGGTTTCTCACGACCTGTCCACCTGTCCTGTCCGGGAGCATTTACCTGTCCGTTCGTACAGCTATTCGTTTGCGCGTTGGCCCGAATTCGTACCATTGACCCTTTTCTGACTCAACTTTAGCATGGCCTCTTAGAGGGAAAAATGTCCCTAAAAGTGCGGGAAGGCAAGGTAATCATCGGGCATTCGGTTTCGCACGGGCAATCGAGCACGCACGGGCAGTCCAGCGACCGCCGCCGCGGCCGACGCATGAACTCACGCGTACCTGTGCGGCTGGAATGGGACGAGGCCTCCGGTAAGCGCTCCAGCGCCGAAGCCCATACGCGCATCGTCAATCCCTACGGCTGCATGGTGGTTCTGCCGCACTCGCTGAGCCTGGAGCAGCGCATCGCGCTCACTAACCTGGCCACGCACTCGAGCAATGCCGCAGTCATCGTATGGAAAGGGCAATCGCGGCCCGACGGCTGGGAATACGGCGTTGAGCTCGTGGCACCGGAGATGGACTTTTGGGGCTTGGAGCTGTGAAACCGAGTCCCTACGCGAAACCCGGAGCGCACCCCAAACCGGCACCCGGAGTGCGGCCCGCTTTGCAACGCCAGCCGACCGCTGAGGAGCGGCGGCGGGCGCAGCGCGTTCTACTGCGCATGCCGGTTACCGTTCACTTGAAAGACAAGCCGGAGCCTATCTCCGGAACAACGCATACCGTCAGCGCCACGGGGGCGATGATCATTCTTCGCGAGGGGATGGCCGCGGGAACGAAGTTTATTCTCGAAAACCCGAAGACGCAGCAGCGGGTGGAGGTCAATGTGGTGCGGCCGTCGCAGATGAATCAGGAAGGCTCACTTGTCCCAGTGGAGTTCCTTACGCCTGCGCCGCAGTTCTGGAATATTTTCTTTCCGCCAATCGTGAA
>CAZGBQ010000191.1:0-3437 GCA_964524045.1 uncultured Acidobacteriaceae bacterium | reverse complement strand
TCCCGAGCGCAGCGAGGGATCTACTTCTATCTTTTTCTCTTTCCCTGGCGGTCCGCCTCGCAAGGCGGGCCCCACATCTCATGTCCGGTAAAAAAGAGCGGCCCCAAAACCTCGGGGCCGCCCTGGCAAACAGTTAAACGCGAATCTACTGGACCGTGATCGGAGCCGCGCTGGAAGTAGACGACGAGTAATTGCTGTCGCCGGCGTACGTTGCGGTGATGTTATCGGTGTGACCACCACCGCTGCTGCCGCCACCCCCACTGCAACCCGCAAGCCCAGCGAGGAGCCCAGCGATCAACAGGAAGCCGGCAAAGGCATATTTGCGGCGGCTGCGCGTTGGAAGGTGCTTTAAGCTGAGCAGAAGCAGGATGGCGAGCACCAGCGCAATCATCAGAATCGGCTGAAAACGCAGATTCGGAAGCTGCGTCGGTCCCGTTGGAGGCGAAAGGAACGACAGAGTTGTGGTCAGCGTCGCTGTACAGAAGGCCGCTGAGGAGCTGGATGCAGCAGTCGGCACGCAATTCACGGCGCTTCCGAGCGAACTCGAGCCGTTCTTGAACTGGACGGTTCCGCTTGGGCCAACTCCGTTGCTATTTGTGGCGACTGTCGCAGTGAGGGTCACAGTGCTCCCCGATGTGATGGACGTGGCGCTTGGGACAACCGTCGTTGCAGTAGTCGCTTTTGTGACGGTCAACGTTGCGGTGCTTGCGGAGGCTGGCGCGATGTAGCTGTTGTCGCCTGAATAGGTTGCGGAAATGTTGTGCGTCCCGGGTAGAAGCTGGATTGGCTGATCCTCGGCGTGGCCCAGGCTGTTGACGGGAAACGTTCCAGCGTCGAGCGCGGAGCCGTTGTCGGTGACGACTACATTCCCGGTTGCGTCGAGGGCGCAGCCCGTAATTACGCCAGTCGTTACCGGCTGGCAATTCGCGCTGGATCCCGCGCTGTTCAAGATGTCCATCCGGAAAATGTAGGGCGAACCATACTCAAAAGTCGTGGCGTTCGCGCTGATTACGGCTCCCGTATTCAGAGTAAAGGTGACAACGCCGATTTGGAGTTTGCTGTTTTCCTTGTTTACGACAACTGGAACGCCGGTGGAATCGCTGCTTGGAGAAAATGTGCCGTCTCCTGCGTAATGTGCCTTCAGATTGTAACTGCCTCCGGGCAAAGGCAAAGTGGTTGATGAAGAGGGGAATGTCGCAGTTCCGCTAGACAAAATTGCGGGGCCGATCCCTCCGTTTGCTATGGTAGGCGCTTGAAATGAAACATCGCCAGTGGGTGTGCCAGAGCCTGACGTTACGGTGGCGGAGAGAGTCACCGGCTGCCCGTGAGTGATCGTTACTTGTGCGGTCCCCCCGTTGATTTTGGTGATTGTCGTTGTCCCTTTGAAGGTGCCCACGGCGGTTTTCCAGGCTGCTGCCAGGTTGGTGACGTTCACGGAGCCGAGGCCGGTGGCAAGGTCGTAGCCGGTTCCCGTGGTCCAGGCAGGCGTGGTCGAGCCGCTCGCGGTGACGAGAACGCCGTTCGTTCCGTTCGTTTTGCTGCTGCAGTTTGGGGAATTGCCGGCGCAAGGGGCGGAATTATTTCCCTTGGTGACATCATAAAAGGCGCATGTCGCAGAGCCTGAAAGGGGCATTGTGGAGGAGTTGCAGGCCGAAAATGTTTCGGACTGGGCAATCTTATAGAGGACAGGGTTTGCGTTTCCCTGCGCGCTGCCTTGCTGTTGGACGATGAGTGCCATGATGCCTGCGAAAGCAGGCGAAGATGCCGAAGTGCCTCCCGCGCCGAAAAAGCTGAATTGTCCGGAAGAAGCGCACGACGGGGGGCTTCCCGCAGAAAGCGCATCGGCCTGGCAGAACAGGTAGAAGCTGTCGCTATTCGGGCCGTCACTTGCGAACAGCGAAACATCCGGCAAGTCCCGGGAGCTGTCGGCCGGCGTCAGGCTGGTTTGCCAAGGAGGTTTCGCGTAGACACCGCTGGGCCCGCCGCTGGCTGCCGCAATGTTGTTGGCGCTGGCGCAGACCGTGTTGAGGCTGGAGCTCGTTGCCGCGGCGGCGCAGGAGTCGTTCCACGGGATCTCATGGATGTAACCTTGCGCTGACTGGCGAGTTCCGGCAGTGTTGCTGCTGCTCCAAAAACCCCCGCTGGTTTGCGTTCCCGCGTCATCAAAATCGGTTCCGCCGACAGCCACATTGAATGGCGTGGAAGCGATCCCGCTGACGGCGAGCCCGAGGGCCGCGGTGCTTTGCGACGTGAAATCGTCGCAGCCGGCGGAACCATCGTCTCCGGAGGAGACCATCACGGTGATGCCCTCTGCCGCGGCCTGTTCCCAGAGAAGGTTGTAAAACTGATTCCCTGATGCCGTTAAACCCGCTTCGCAGACGCCGAAGCTTTCACTCATCACTGAAGCCACGTTGTTATCGACGATAAAGAGCGCCGATAGGTCGATGCCGAGGACGGAAGTTGTGTCCTCCGAAACAACAAGCTTGATCGTTGCTCCAGGCGCAACCATTCCGGCAGTTTGCACGTCCAAGTCGGCTTCGCCCTCGTCTGGGTTCAAGCCAGGGTCGGGCCCGTTAAGAATGACGTTTGCTGAACTGAAGTTCGCAGGCAAGCCAAACAAATTGCGGAAGTCGATGACGTCTTGCGGGTCGATATTGGAATCCGCGACGACGGCAATGGTCACGCCGGTGCCGTCCAGCGTTGCAGCCGGTGGCAAATTGTAGATTTTGGCGAAATCCGCGGGTCCGACGACGTAGCAGGGCAGCGAGTTCGAGCCGCCACAGCCGGAGGTCGTAGTGAACTCCGGTTTCGCAGGGTTTCGTCTTGTTCCAGCGAGCATTCGGGGGCCATGCATCATCGATTTGCGAGGGAAATTGTGAAGAGACACGAGGCCCGCGATGGCGGGCGTCAGGGCCGCGGGGATTTGAGGATCGGCGATGTTGGCCTGACGCATGGCGCCATTGACTTGGAAGCGGTGAATCTCGGTGTGGAAGGCATTGCGCACCTGTCCGACGGTTCCGGAAAACTCGATCGTGGTGTGTCCCGCGCTCACCTTGATTTGCTGGAAGCCCTGGCGCGTGAGCCAGTCGGTCACGGTTTGGATGTCCGCATCGGCGGGGCCGAACTGCGCGCCGAACTGTTGCGGCGTCAGCCACTTGTGATAATTCGGCGAATCCTTGGTGAGCTGCTCATCCATCAGTTTCGTCAGAGCAGCCTGCTGTTCCGGGCTGCGCTGCAAGACCATGAGCATGCGATTCATGGGCTGCCAGTCCTCCACGGCGCCGCGATCAAACTCCGGGCGCGCCAGCGGATGCACGTTGCCTTTCAGCCGCGAGAGTTGGGCTTCGTCAATCGCTTGCGTGATGCGCGCGGGCACCGCGGATGCTTGTGACTGAAGCGCGCCTGCATTCGCGCTTTGCGCGCTCCCTTGCGCTGCC
>CAZGBQ010000190.1:0-6707 GCA_964524045.1 uncultured Acidobacteriaceae bacterium | reverse complement strand
TCCACCGATAGTCGTTTTCCCCGAGGCGCGTAATCGTCCCGTCGTCGATGACTTTTCCTTCGGGGTCGCACCAGCAGCAGTAGATAGCCTGGTCCACGGCGACCTTGTTGATGTCGCGCGAAATGACGCGGTTCACGAATTTCGTGGCGTCGCGCCCAGTGACGCGGTACTTGAAAAGCGGAGAAATGTCGATAAGCGCAGCGGAATTGCGGATGGCGTTGTACTCGTGCTCGTGGTGCATCTCGTAGACGCTGACGGTGTAATAGCCTGACCACTCGCGATAGTTCAGGCTTTCGCAAAGCGCCATGGTGCGCTCGTGAAATGCAGTTCCAACCGGCACGATTCCTCCAAATAATTCGGCAGCGATGAAGAGCGACGGCAGAAAGACACGGAATTATAGGTGCGAATTCCATGCCGTCGCAAGACATAGCGGTGGGGCTAGAGCTTGTGTGGTGTCTTGGGTGTCAGTAAAATGTTGCGTCTTTGCTTCCTGCATTTTTGCGCTAACCGGAGTCAACCTCAATGGGGCAGCAGTACGACGTCATCGTCATCGGCGGCGGGCACAATGGACTCGTCAACGCGGCCTACTTGGCCAAAGCAGGGAAGAAAGTGGTCGTTCTCGAGCGGCGTCATGTACTGGGCGGCGCGGCGGTGACCGAAGAGATTTTCCCGGGTTTTTTCTTCTCCGAATGCTCCTACGTTGTCTCGCTCTTGCGGCCGGAGATCATTCGCGAGCTGGACCTGCCGCGTCATGGCTTGGAAATCCTCCCGCTGGACGGCACATTCACGCCGATGCCGAACGGCGATTACCTCTGGCGCGTGAACGACCACGCCAAGACGATCCGGGAGATCCGCCGCCACTCTCGCGTGGACGCCGAAGCTTACGAAGAGTTCTCCAAGATGATGGTGCCGATGTGCCGCTTCGTGAAGCCCATCCTCTCCATGATCCCCCCCGATCCCACGACGCTGAATCCGCGCGACCTCAAGCAGCTTCATTTCCTGCTCCAGCGCTTCCGCGAACTTTCCTCAGACGAGCGCTACACCCTGATCCAGCTGATGACCATGAGCTCAGCCGATTTTCTCGATCAGTGGTTCGAAACCGACGCGCTGAAAGCCACCATGTCTGCGTCGGGAATCATTGGCACATTTCTGGGAATTCGTTCGCCGGGCACCGCGTATGTTTTGTTGCACCACTATATGGGCGAAATCGACGGCGCATTTCGCTCGTGGGGCTTCAGCCGGGGCGGTACCGGCGCGATTTCGAACGCGATCGGAGCGGCAGCGCGTGAACTAGGCGCAGAAATCCGCTCGAAGGCTCCCGTCGCCAAGATTCTGACCAAGAACGGACGTGCCTGTGGCGTTGTGTTGCAGGACGGAGAAGAAATCGCTGCGCACGTCGTGTCGTCCAGCGTCGATCCGCATTTAACATTCGAAAAGTTTCTCGAGCCCAGCGAACTCCCTGCTGATTTTCTGGAAAGTGTGCGGCACTACAAATTCCGCGGCTCTTCCGGCAAAGTCAATCTCGCGCTCGACGCGCTGCCGAATTTCAAGTGCCTGCCCGGTCCGGGCGCGCATCTGCGCGGCGCGATTTCGATTTCGCCGGGAATGGATTATATGGAGCGCGCGTACGACGACGCTAAGTACGGGCACTACTCGCGGCGCCCGTATGTCGACATGGTGATTCCTAGCCTCACCGATCCGAGCGTCGCGCCGCCCGGCAAGCACGTGCTTTCCTGCTTCGTGCAATATGCGCCTTACAAGCTTGCCGATGGCAACTGGGACGAGCAGCGCGAATCCTTTGGCAACAATGTGATCGACACCATCGCCGAACACGCGCCGAACATTAGGGACATTATTATCGACAAGCAAGTGCTTACGCCACTCGACTTGGAGCGCGAGTTTGGCCTCACGCAAGGAAATATTTTTCAGGGCGAGCTCTCGCTCGAACAGCTCTTTTTCCTGCGCCCAGTCGCAGGATGGGCTTACTACCGCACGCCGATTGACAGCCTTTACATGTGTGGGTCGTCCACGCACCCTGGTGGCGGCATCATGGGCGCGAATGGGAGGCTGGCCAGCCAAGTCATCCTAAAGAACTGGAAATCCGGCGCATCTCGTTCGAAGGCGGCCAACTGACATGCCTCTCGGACAGCGCGTGGTTCTGATTGGTGGCGGCCACAACGCACTGGTCGCCGCATTTTATCTGGCCAAGAGTGGATTTAAGCCGCTGGTGCTGGAACGGCGCGAAATGGTTGGCGGCGGCGCCGTCACCGAAGAATTTCATCCCGGTTTTCGCGCCTCCACGCTGGCCCACACGCTCGGTCCGCTACAGACGGATGTCGCGCGGGACATGCAACTCGAGAAATTCGATTGCGAGATCCTTTCGCCTGATCCTCGCGTATTTGCGCCCACGCCGGAGGGCAGAGCGCTGCTGTTTTACAACGACGTTGCAAAGACCGCAGCTGGCATCGCCGGCTTTTCCGAGAAAGACGCAGCGAAGTACCCGAGATTTGCGGAGTCCCTTGAAGCCATTTCCGAGGTGCTCGCGCAGCTTGTTTCCATAACGCCGCCGGCGATCGACAAGCCCAGTCCTGAAGACTTCTGGAACCTCTTCCAAACGGGGCGCGGAGTGCGGCGGCTCGGCAAAGCGGGCATCTTCAATCTTTTTCGTTGGAGCCCGATGGCGGTTGCCGATTTCGTCGCGGAATTGTTTGAAACCGAACTGCTGCGTGCGGTCATTGCCGCCCGCGGCATTTTTGGAAACGCACTTGGCCCCTGGTCAGCGGGGTCGACCACTATCCTCTTCCTGCGCGCCGCGGCAGATTCTCATCCCGTTGGTTCGGCCGCCTTTCCACGAGGAGGCCTGGGCTCCTTCACGCGCGCGCTTGCTGATTGCGCGAAACAAGCAGGCGCGGAGATTCGAACCGATGCCGAAGTCGAACGGATTCGCGTCAAGGGCGGCGCTGTCGCGGGCCTGGTGCTCAAAGGCGGAGAAGAGATCGCGACGGACGCGGTCGTTTCTGGCGTCGATCCAAAGCGTACTTTTTTTCATCTTGTCGATCCCTCGCAGCTTGATCCGACGTTCGCGAGCCGGATCAAGAATTTCCGCGCGCAGGGCAACGTCGCAAAAGTAAATCTCGCGTTGGGCGGCCTGCCGAGTTTCTCTGCACTGGAGAACAACGAGGACGCGCTGCGGGCGCTTTCCGGGCGAATTCACATCGGTCCGGAGATCGATTATCTCGAGCGCGCCTTCGACGATTCTAAATATGGCGACTTTTCGAAAGCACCGTATCTGGATGTGAACATTCCTACGGTACTCGATCCCTCGCTCGCTCCCGATGGGCGGCATGTTCTCTCCGCTTGCATGCAGTTTGCACCGTACAAGCTCCGGGAAGGGGATTGGGACTCGCGCCGCAGAGAACTTGGCGTGACGGTCATCAAGACGCTCGCTGCGTATGCGCCGAATCTCCCGTCGCTCGTGGAAGGGATGCAGGTGATTACGCCCGCGGACCTCGAGACTTCCTACGGATTCACCGGCGGCCACATTTTTCACGGCGAACTCGCCCTGGATCAGCTCTTCACCATGCGGCCTGTGCTGGATTGGGCTCGCTACAAGACGCCCATTCGCGGTCTCTTTCTGTGCGGGTCCGGCACGCATCCCGGCAACGGCTTGACTGGTGCCAGCGGCGCCAACGCCGCTCGCGAAATCATCCGCGAACTCCGATGAAACGTTCTTGCTGCCCCTACGCTTCTTAAGAGTGAGCCGTCATCCTGAGAGCATCCGCAAAGATGCGCGAAGGATCTCAACTTAGACGGTGGCAAACGAAGTCATGAATACAATCGACCGAAAAAGATTAAAGAGGCTCATGACTCGCGAAGAGCACCGCTTCGCCACGGAGCATCCGAAGTCCGCCGCACTATACAAGCGCGCGCAAGATTCGCTGCTCGGCGGCGTGCCCATGAACTGGATGAAGAAATGGGCTGGCGCGTTTCAGATCTTCGTCCAGTCCGCGAAAGGCGCGCATTTCACGGATGTTGACGGCCGCGACTATGCTGATCTCTGCCTCGGTGATACGGGTGCGATGACAGGGCACTCGCCCAACGCAGTTGTCGAAGCCGTTGCGCGCCGCGTTCGCGAAGGCATTACGCTGATGCTCCCCACCGAAGACGCCCTGTGGGTGGGCGAAGACCTCAAGCGCCGTTTCGGCCTGCCCTATTGGCAGTTCACGCTCACGGCGACCGACGCGAATCGCTTTTCCATTCGAATCGCCCGCGAAATCACGCAACGTCCGAAGATTCTCGTTTTTCACTATTGCTATCACGGTACCGTCGACGAATCGTTCGCTTCGCTCCGCGACGGCCTAGTCGCACCGCGCCGCGGAAACATCGGTCCCCCAGTGAATCCCGCGGAAACAACACGCGTCGTGGAGTTCAACGATTTGAATGCGCTGGAGGATGCGCTTAAACACCATGACGTCGCTTGCCTCCTCGCCGAGCCGGCCATGACGAACGTGGGGATTATTCTCCCTGACGATAGTTACTGGAAACTCGCCCGCGAGCTCTGCAGCCGGTACGGAACACTCTTGATCGCCGACGAAACGCATACCATCTGCGCGGGCCCTGGCGGTTGCACGGTGGAATGGAAGCTCGCGCCGGACATGCTCGTGTTTGGCAAAGCCATCGGCAGCGGCATTCCCGGAGCGGCTTACGGTTGCACCGAAGAAGTCGCGCAGCGCATTTCCGCGCGCATTCACCTCGAAGATTGCGACGTCGGCGGCATCGGCGGGACTCTGGCTGGAAACGCGCTTTCGCTTGCGGCCATGCGCGCCACGCTCGAGCACGTTCTTACCTGCGCCAATTTCGAAAAAATGATTCCCCTGGCGAAACGCTTCAACGATGGCGTTTCCGACCACATTCGCGCGAACGGTCTGCCTTGGAACGTGATACGCCTCGGTGCGCGCGCTGAATACACTTTTGCCGCAAAGGCGCCGCGCAACGGAGGCGAGTCTGCCGCTGCCGCCGATTTCGAACTCGAGCGGTTTTTGCATCTCTATGCGTTGAATCGCGGCGTGCTGCTAACGCCCTTCCACAACATGGCGCTGATGTGCCCGGATACCACCGAAGCCGACATTGACCTGCACTCCAAAATCTTCGGAGAAGCCGCCCGCGAACTAACCGCGTAACACTTGATTCGCTCTCCTTGTGTAGAATGGTGTGCCCTAAACTTCGGAGGTGAACACTTCATGTCTTCGTCTTATCTACTCAAGACTGAACCTTCGGCATACTCCTTCGCTGATCTTCAGAAGGATAAGGCTACCGTCTGGGACGGCGTACACAATCCCGTGGCTCTGCGAAATCTTAGCTCCATGACGCCGGGCGCGCGCCTCGTCGTCTACCACACGGGTGACGAGAAAATGGCCGTCGGCACCGCTACCGTTGTCTCTGTGGATGTTTCTAATCCAAAGGATCCCAAAATCAAAATCCAAGCAGGCAAATCGATCGCCAAACCTATGACTCTGGCGCAAATCAAGGCCAACAAACTCTTCGCCGATTCTCCGCTTGTTCGCCAAGGCCGCCTCTCCGTCGTCCCTCTGACTGAAGCTCAGTACAAGGCATTGACCGGCGACTGAGCCTCGCAAACGCCTGTATGATGCGGGGCGTGCCAGGAGGCCGCTTCTCATGAAACGCCCGATCCTTGCTTTTGCAATCGCGCTACTTCTGACCAGCATCGCACCTGCCCAGCAACCGCCCGAAATACGCTTCAGCTCGGTTCCGGATTTTCTTAAACTTCCGCCCGACCTCTATCTCGGCGAAGTCACAGGCGTCGCAGTCAATTCGAAAGGCCATATTTTCGTGTTTTCCCGCGGCAGCACGACCGGGCCGGCTTATGCCGCGGCTGCCGCGCAACTCTTGGAGTTCGCGCCTGACGGAAAATTCCTCCGCGAGATCGGCCATCATCTTTACGCTTGGTCCTTTGCGCACACCGTGAAAGTGGACAGCGAAGACAACATCTGGGTGACGGACAAAGGCTCGGACATGGTCATCAAGTTCAATCCCGAAGGCCGCGTGGCGCAGGTTTTCGGCCGCAAGCAGGAAGCTTCCGACGAAGGCACCGAGCCGCTCAAGCATGTGAAGCCGCCGCTCCCGCCGGTTGACGGAATGTTTCGGCAGGTGACCGACGTCGCTTGGGACTCCGCGGGCAATACATACATTAGCGACGGCTACGTGAACTCGCGCATCGCAAAAGTGGATAAGGAAGGCAAATGGCTCACGTCGTGGGGCGAGCCGGGCACGCAGCCCGGCCAATTCAATGTCCCGCACAGCATCGCCGTGGACGCGCAGAACAATATCTATGTGGCCGACCGCGGCAACCACCGCATCCAGGTTTTCGATAGCGCGGGGAAATTTCTTCGCCAGTTCGCAATCGATGTGCCGGCTCCTCCGGATGCGCATCCGGCCATCGGGAACAAGCCGACCGCTACGACGGGCACCATGGCGCCTGGTGCACCCTGGGCGATCTGCATCACCCCTGGGCCAAAACAAGTCCTGTACGTATCGGACGCATTTCCCGGCCGCATCTACAAGCTCACGCTCGGTGGCAAGGTTCTCGGCGCTCTCGGCAAGTCGGGCAAGCAGCCCGGCCAATTCGGCTGGGTCCACGAAATCGCCTGCCCCAGCGAAACCGAGCTCTACGTAGCCGAGCTACTCAA
>CAZGBQ010000189.1:0-6710 GCA_964524045.1 uncultured Acidobacteriaceae bacterium | reverse complement strand
GGCAGGACATTGATGAGGTTGTCGCGCTCGTCTTCGGCTGGCGATATCGGGTTGCTCAGTTCTGCGGCGGTGTGTCCAAATGTCGCATAAACGATCCACCGCTGCCGCTCACTGGATGCCCATACCGAATAGCTGTACCAGTTGAAAGTGTCTTTGGCCTGGCGGTGCCACTCGAGGTGCCGGATGTACCCGGCCTCCCAGTCGACCGAATGACCGTCAAGTGCGCGCATGATTGCGATGCGTGCGTAAGGACCCCGTTCCCCTTGGGCTTCAGGACTCTTTGCGGTTTGTGCGGGAAGCAGTGTGGGAAGTACCGCGCCAACGATCGCAACCCAACGATGCTTCATGGTCTACTCCGGAGGCGATGATTTATTGGAATGATCATGGTCGTCGCCCGCTGGCGTTTTCCGCCAAAGTTCAGACGATTTGCGCCAAAACTGCCAGGTTTGGCTTGGCACAAGGCTTGGGGAGTTGCATAGTTAATCGCAGCCATTATGGTCACCAGAAACGGCAATTTGCGGCAAAAGGGCGCGGCATCGAGTCGGCGCGTGGTTGTGCTCGCCGTGCCTCCTGTCGACGAATTCGATCTGGTATGCCCTATTCAAGTTTTCGGCGCCGCAAATCGGCTGGCAGGCAAACCCATTTACACTGTTGAAATCGCAACCAACGGCAAAGATCTGCAAGTCCGGGGTGAAGGAGGTCTGCTCTCGTTTCTTGCAAGAACAAACTACAAGGGTTTGAGGGAGGACTTCGACTCGCTGTTGCTTGTTTGCGGTCTTGGCACACGCAACGCTCGCGACCGGGCGCTGTTTGCCTGGCTGAGACGCGTTGCGCCGATGGTGCATCGCATGGGATCCGTTTGCGTCGGTTCTTTCTTGTTTGCGGAAGCTGGGTTGCTCAGCGGCAGGCGGGCGACTTCTCATTGGAGATTCAGTAAGGAATTAGCCCGGCGCTATCCTCACGTTATAGTTGAATCCGAGTCGCTGTGGGTCAAAGATGAAAACATCTACACCTCGGCAGGCATTTCGGCCGGAATCGATTTAGCTCTCGCGTGGGTCGAAGAGGATTGCGGCGCTGCAATTGCTCAGGAAGTTGCGCGGGAACTCGTCCTTTTCCTTCGCCGATCCGGCGGACAGAAACAATTGAGCGTTTCTCTGTCCGCTCAGGCGTCGGAGATGCGGGCGATCCACGAACTTCAGGTCTGGATTGCTGAGAATCTGCGAAAAAAACTGTCGGTGCAGGGACTTGCAGATCGCACCGCCATGAGCGTTCGCAATTTTGAGCGCGTTTTTACGCGCGAGGTGGGCAGGACGCCGTCCCAATACGTCTTGCAGGCGCGTGTGGAAGCAGTTCGTCAGCAGCTCGAGCGAACCGATCGCGGCCTGAAACAAATTGCGGTCGCCTGTGGTTTTGGAAGCGCCGACGCAATGCGGCGCTCGTTTTCTCGTTTCGTCGGGGTCACACCAAACCAATATCGTGCGGAGTCCCGACGCGTGACCAGCACCGAATAGTTGAAATGGCATACGTATCCTCGACCGCAAGGAAGGCGACACTCCAGGGTGCTGGCCTTCTTCAGTTCTACTTCTTACCTTTAACTTTTGAGCTTGTTTCTACCAGCTCAACTTCAGGGCGAACTGGAACTGGCGCGCGTCATAGGAAGCCGTCGGCTGGCCCGCGGAGCACTTGGAGCCTCCAAACGGATCACAAAGCTGGTTCACCGCGGCAATATTGGTACGGTTGAATAGGTTGAATCCATCAGCAATGAGGTCGAGCTTGTAGCGTTCACCGAAGGGAATGCGCTTGGATACACGCATATCCCACTGGAAGAAATTGGGCGAGACGAAGCGGTTCCGGCCGAGCGTGCCATTGCAGCCTGCCGGTGGCGAAACCAGCGGAACGCTAAAGGTTGCTCCGCTGTTGTCCACGCAGTTGTCGGCGGGCACGAATACTACGCCCGGAATGAACGTAGAGGTTGTGCCGGCTGTTCCGCTTGCTGCAACCGAGGGACGAGCTTGCGATGCGCCCAGATCCAACCGCGTGTCTTCACCGGTAATGACGTTGAACGGCCGACCGGAAGAAAATTCGACGATCGGCGACAGGGTGAAGTCTCCCAAAAAGTGCTTCGCGAAGCCGTCACCCGATTTTGCGCCGGACGTTTGAAAAACCGCGCTGGTCACCCAGCGATGGCGCTGATCGTTGTCCGAATTGGCGCGCTCCAGGTTGGGGAAGCGGCTGTCCTGCGGCTCGAGCGGCGACTGCAAATCCGTGGAGTCGTCGATGGAATGAGAATACGTGTAGCTGGACAGCAACTCGAAGCCCTTGGAGAAGCGTTTTGAAAGGTTGAAGGTCAGCGCGTTGTATTGGGAATTGCCGGTCGACAACTGCGCGTCGACGCTGTTCCATGGCACAGGCACGTTAGGTATGCCAACGGGATAGCCAGCCGCAGCGGCAAGACCCTGCTGAATCGCGAAACCGCAGGCGAGCAGGTCGGCGGCGCCTGCGCATTGCGGCGAAACCGCCGCGACTGCCGTGGCAAACGAGGGATTCGGTCCGGACCGGCGGAAGAAGTTGAAGAAGGCCGGCGTGCCCACGAAACCGACAGCAGCGGCTGGGTTGCAATTTGGCGCGGCAAAACCCTGACCCAGTGCGCTCGGGGCGATCAGGAAAATGCTGCCGCTTCCCTGATTCACGCACGTGTTTGGGAAGCCGCTGGGAACAACTACGGTGAGGGGATTGCTCACGCTGAGACCAGAAGCAGCGGCGTTAAACGCGTTTTGCGCCAGGAGCTTTGGATCAGTGGAATTGATGTCCACAGGGCGGTTCAGGTGCAAGCCGCGAGTCCATTGATAGCCAAGGCTGAATTTCCAGGAGCCGGCAATTTCGCGCTCGATCGTCAGATTCGCCTGGTGGGCGTACGCATAGACGAAGTTTTTCGAGAGCGGCAGCGTGAAGGGCAAAATGGGGAGCGGAAATCCCGCCTGCAAATACGCCTGGCCCGCGAAGATGGATCCGGAAGCAAGCGGATCGAAGCGCTGCTGATTCGGCAGATAAAACATGTTCGGGAGCGCGTTCAAGACACCTTGGAATATCGAGGAGCCATTCAGGTTCGTCGGAGAATCCAGGCCGTTGGCGCAATCGGGGGTAATCAGACCACAGGCAGACGGCGTACCCCCCGTGGAGATGAGTTGTACGGAGCGCCCGCCATCGGCAGTCACGGAGTCGAACGCCGTGGCCAGGAGCGGGTGATCGTAGAACATGCCGTAGCCGGCGCGAATCACGGTCTTGCCATTTCCTGCAGGGTCCCACGCGAGGCCAAAGCGCGGCGCCACGTTGTTGTAATCTCGCGGAATGCCCTCCCCTACGCCAAGAGCCTTCTCAGCCGCCGCGTTGACTCCGGGAAGCGGAGAGAAGAGCGGGCTGATTTCGACGTCGTAGCGCACACCGTAATTCACAGCGAAGTGACGGTTGATGCGCCAACTGTCCTGTGCAAAGAAGGCCATGGGGATGTTGTCGAGGGGATTATTGGAATTCCCGATGCCCTGGATGTACGACGTCGGAATTCCAAGACCATAGGATTGCAACGCCGTCGTGCCGGGCAAAGCAATTTCCCCGGAAGCGCAGGAGCCACTGTGGTTTGCTCCTGTGGCAGGGTCGACGCAGTCAAACAGAAAAGTGCCAGCGGAGAAGCCACCGAAGTTGACGACGCCGCCGAAGTCGAGTTCGAAAATCTGCGCCTTCTTAGACCGCAATTGAATCAGATTATAGTCGCCTCCGATTTTGAAGGTATGGCTGCCACGAACGAGCGTGACATGGTCCGTGAACTGGAATCGCCTCTCGATGCGGTCGACCGTGGAGTATGGCTCGCGGCCAAAATACCCGTAGCCCGGGATGTTCACGGCGATCTGGTCGCCGCCCGGCTGCTGCGAAAAGCCAAAGTGCAAGCCTCGTCGCGCAATCTGCGCGCGAAACTCGTTGAAGGTCTTGTCGCTGACAATGGTGTTGTGTTGGAAGGTAACGCCAAAATCGCGCGACTGATTGTAGCCGGCGCGGGAGCCGGAGTTTTGGCCGAAGACCTGGTTCTGGGAAGTCGACGGCAGGCCGGTCACGAGGGAGGGAGAAACGCCCACGCGGACAAACGAATTATTGCGGTTGTTCCAACGTTGGTCGAGGCGGGCCGACCACAGGCTGGTCTTCTCCTTCACCGGATAATTGCCGCGGATGCCATTTAAGGCCACGAAGGAGCCCGGCAATGGAACGGCGCCGGCCGCGACGACAGAACCATTGGGACCGACGGCCGCAAATCCATTGCAGTTCACGGAATTCACCGTCGTGCCGCTTGGGCAGGACACAGGGAAAGGAAATTCGGCGAAGAAAGTTCCTAGTGGAGTAGAAACTGGATTGACTGGCGTGATAGAGCCGCCCGATAGATTTGTCACTAAAGCTCCCGGGTCCAACCCGTTCACCGCGACACTCGACGCCGAGCCCATGAGCACCGCGTAGCTCCCGGCTTCCGTTTGGAGCGCTTGAGCCAGTGCGAGATTTCCGCCGGCGCCCGCCGCTTGCGCCGCCTGAAGCAAAGCTCCTGTTGCGGTGGCCTGGCTGGGTGTCAACAGGAGGCCCTGTAATTGACACCCGCCGCAGTTAAACGCCGTCAACCCGAAAGGTCCACCGCCGCCCTGCGCCTGGCCGATGCTCGAGAAACCTGTCTCCTCGCGCTGCGTGTATTCGTACGAGAAAAAGAAAAACGTCTTGTCCTTCTTGAGCGGACCGCCGAAGGTAAGACCGCTCTGCGTGCGCGTGTACGCCTGCTTTACGGGATCGAGACCCCCGGTCGTCGGGTTCACTTGGCCGGAAAAAGCGTTGCGCGCCTGAAATGACTTGTTGCGGAAAAACCCGAACGCGTCGCCGTGGAACTCGTTGCCTCCGCCCTTGGTAACGATGTTGACTACGCCCCCTGTGGCGCGGCCGTACTCCGCATTGTAGTTGCTCAGGATGAGCTGAAACTCCTGCACGCCTTCCTGGGAAATCGTGGAGCGAATTCCGTTGATGGAGTTGTCGACGGCGTCCGCGCCGTCCACGCTGACCATGTTGCCGCGGGCGCGCGCGCCGCCGATGTTCAATCCGCTATTGGGGGCAGGACCGATCGTAGGGGCCACGTCGCGCGTGGTCTGTGAATTCGTTAGCGTGAAGTTGATGTAATTGCGTCCGTTGATGGGCAGGTTGTCAATGCGCCGCTGATCGACGGTATCGGAGACTTCGGTCTTGGTCGTTTCGATGGGAGCAGTTTCCGTCGAGACAGTTACAGTCTGCTGCATGCCTTTGAGCTGCAGGAGCGGATCGAACGACGCATTCTCGCCTACGGTCAGCACAATGGAAGCGTTCTCATAGATGGCGAGGTTGGCGCCGCCATCCACGGTCATCTTGTACTGGCCAGGAGGAAGCCCGACTACATTGTAGCGGCCATCGTCGTCTGTCACCGCCGTTCGCGTGGCTCCTGTGGTGGAGTTGGTCAGGGTGACCTTCGCGCCCTTGACCGGAAGATTCTGCGGGTCCGACACCGTTCCGGAGAGCGTTGCGGTGTTGACTTGGGCCGGTGCCTTAGGGGCGATTCCCACTAACAGCAAACTGAGCATGGCCCCAATAACTATGAATCGCCAAGCCGTCGAAGCGCACACACCTTGCCTGCGTTGCATGACTCCTCCTTCTGTGGCACCTGAGAATCTTCCGCTACCCCTAGCGGTGGGCTCCGCAGAGCAGAGCCGCTTCGCACCTGAAACACTTGAATATAGGGCTTTTACTGCAATGGAGACTTGCTTTCAACTGAAAACTTTACCGCTGTCCCCCGTGAGACATGTCTCGGCTGTGGCCCAGCGTGGCTCAACTCTCAACCTCTGCTAAAGTGGAAAGACCCGTTTCCCGCAAGCGAAGGGGAGAACGAATGAATATTCTTCTGGCCAGCGCTGTTGTCGCCCTGTTGCTGTTGGCAGCATGGCTTTCCCTGCAAGGGTCGCAAGGTCGACGAAGAGAAGAAGAGTCCCGCGCGCGGATGGAGCAGTTGCAGCGCGACCTGCAAACCCTCGCAGGACAAACGCAAAACTTCAGCCAGCAGCTCGGGCAGCTCAACCAAAATGTGGCCAAGAGCCTCGAAGGCGTTACCGGGGCATTGCAAAAAGGCATCACCGATTCCGCAACCATCGCGGCGCAGGCGCAATCGGCGATGGCGGGCGAACTGAAGAATTCCCGCGAAACTCTGGGGCAAATTCAGCAGCAGCTCGGCGCTGTGCAGCAAGCCGGGCAACAGATGTCGCAAACGGCGCAAACGCTGCAAAACATTCTGGGCGGCGCAAAGTCGCGCGGGGCGCTCGGCGAGGTGGCGCTTGAAAGATTGCTTGAGGATGCTCTGCCCAAGGAGCGCTACCAGCGGCAATTTCGCTTCACCACCGGCGAAATGGCCGACGCAGTGATATTCCTGCGCGACAAGCTACTGCCTATCGACTCGAAGTTTCCACTCGATGCCTTCCGCAGAATGAGCGAGCGGAACTCCACGCAGACGGGCCCGCAAACGCCCCAAACCACGGACGAGGCACGCCGCTCCTTCGCAACGGCGGTGAAAGGACACGCGGATTCCATCGCCAAAAAATACATTCTGCCGAAGGAGGGAACTCTTGGAATCGCGCTGATGTTCCTGCCGAGCGAGAATGTGTATTACG
>CAZGBQ010000188.1:0-6712 GCA_964524045.1 uncultured Acidobacteriaceae bacterium | reverse complement strand
CGCGCTCGATTCCTTCGAGCCAATGCATGATCTGCCACATTCATCCGGGCACGAATATGGTCGCTACGTATTTCGGGCTTACCTGGTGGGACAACGAGATCGACGGCGACACAATGTATCCAAAAAACCAGCGCAATCCGAGTGAAGAAGAGCGCTACCAATCGTATTTGCGCAATCCGGAAGCTGCGGCGGCGCGCGGGCTTTGGGGCGATGAGAAGTTTCTCGAGCAGACGGGCAGCGCGGAGTTCAACAAGCAATTGAAAACCACGCAATTTGCGGATTTTCACG
This sequence comes from uncultured Acidobacteriaceae bacterium, assembly GCA_964524045.1. Classification (GTDB taxonomy): domain Bacteria; phylum Acidobacteriota; class Terriglobia; order Acidiferrales; family UBA7541; genus Acidiferrum. The sequence continues at coordinate 6,424 of CAZGBQ010000188.1, read as the reverse complement.
GGCACGGCTGGGTTTTTCGCAGCGTCTTCAACCACGATCGCAAAGGCAATTGGCTCGACAAGGACGGTCAGGCGATCGCGTTCGATGATCCCGGGCGATTCGGCAAGGCTGTTCATCTGGCTGACATTCATCTCGAAAAAGGCATGCAGTGCAATGATTGCCACTTCGAGCAAGACAATCACGGCAACGGAAAAATTTACGGCGAGCCTCGCGGGGCGGTCGAAATTGACTGCGTAGACTGCCACGGCACGATTCGAAAAAAGGCCACGCTCGTCACATCTGGCCCCGCGGCGCCTGAAGCGGCCACACCCGGAGGGGAGCGCGGACGCCATCTCGACGCGCTACGCACACCGTGGGGGTTGCGGCGTTTCGAATGGCGCAGCGAAAAACTGTTTCAGCGCTCGATGTCGGAGGAAAACAAGGAGTGGGAGGTCGTTCAAACCGTTGACACCATCACGCCGGGCAACGGGCACTTCAGCATGAAATCGTTTCGCGCCAAGCTGATGAACAAGGAAGGCATTGTCGCGGCACAGCCGCCTGGCGAAGATGCTGCGCTCGCTCACGCCAACAGCAAGATGACCTGCTACTCCTGCCACACGTCGTGGACGCCCACGTGCTTCGGCTGCCATTTGCAAATGACCGCCAACGCGCGAAGGCCGATGCTGCATAACGAAGGCCTGCTCACGAAAAATTACACCAGCTACAATTTTCAAGTTCTGCGCGACGACATCTACATGCTTGGCGTCGACGGCACGGTCACCGGGCATCGCCTCGCTCCCGCGCGCTCTTCGTGCGCGGTACTGGTCAGTTCGCAAAACGCGAACCGCGAATGGCTCTACTACACGCAGCAGACGATTTCCGCGCCGGGGTTTTCAGGACAGGCGTTTTCCACCTTTGTGCCGCATACGGTTCGCGCGAGAGAAACCAGAGAATGCAGCGATTGTCACGTTTCCGCGCGGAACGACAACAACGCCTGGATGGCGCAGCTCTTGCTGCAAGGCACGAACTTTATGAACTTCATGGGCCGCTATGTTTACGTCGCTACCGGCGACAAAGGCTTCGAAGCTATCGCACTCGCGGAGCACGATGAACCTGAAGCAATCTATGGAAGTGATTTACATCGCATCGCGTATCCCGAAAACTTCAAAAAGTTCGTCGCGCATGGCCGCGCGTTGCGCGCTGCGGCCACGCATGATGGCAACGTGCGCGACATTCAGGCGCGCGGCGAATATGCTTATACCGCGAACGGCCCCGACGGTCTTCGCATCTACGATATCGCTAACGTCGACAACAAGGGCTTCTCCGAAAAAATCACCACGGCGCCGGTCTCCCCGATTGGTCAGCGCTTCTTCCTCGGCACCAAAAATGCCGTCGCCATTGCTTCACCGACGACTCTAGGGGTCGATCCGCTGCGCCAACCGCTGCCAGAAAACGAAGAGCAATCGATTCATCTGTTGTACGGATTCCTTTATGTTGCAGACAAAGAAGAAGGCTTGGTCATTGCCGGCGATCCAAATCTGAAGTCGAAAAGCCCAGGTGTGGGTACGCTTCTCGATGGCAACCCCGCGAATAATTTCCTGATGCGCGCGCTGGCCTTCAATCCGAATGGCGTTCTTGCAGGCGCGCGCCGCATCGCCATCGCGGGTAATTACGCATACGTGCTGACTGATAAGGCTCTCGTTGTCGTTGACCTCGACAATCCGCTCACGCCGCGCGTGACGGCAACGGTCGGCGCTCCTTCGCTCAATGATCCTCGCGGCATCGCCGTGCAGTTCCGCTACGCGTTTGTCGCGGACCGTGACGGCCTCAAAGTTCTCGACGTGACCGATCTCGCGCAGCCCAAACCAGTCGCGAACGCGCTGGTTCCTCTGGATGACGCCCGGAATGTGTACGTTGCGCGGACCTACGCCTACGTCTCCGCGGGCAAACAGGGCGTTGCCATTATTGACGTGGAAAAACCGGACTCTCCCAAGCTAGACCAACTCTTCTCTGCCGATGGCCAGCTCAACGACGTGAACGACGTAAAGATCGGAATGGTCGCCGCCAGTGCTTATGCGTTTGTCGCCGACGGCAAAAATGGCTTGCGCGTTTTGCAAATCATTTCGCCGTGGGACGATCCCGCGAACTTTTCCGGCTTCAGCCCGCGCCCCATGCCCAAGCTCATCGCCACGGCCCGCACGCGCGGCCCGGCTTTGGCGATCTCAAAAGGAATCGATCGCGACCGCGCTGCGGATGAATCCGGGAACCAGCTCGCGGTTTTTGGCCGCCGCGGGGCCCGCCCGCTCAATCGCAACGAAGCCCAGGCTCTCTATTTGCGCAATGGCCGCTTGTACTCGGTCACGGACGCGCCGGTAGAAAATCCTGAGTCTGCAACTTCTTCGTCAGTTGCTCGTTTTTCTTTCTACCTTCGAAATTGGCTGAACTCTCTTACGTTAAGGTGACAGCGATGAAGCGGCGCAAGTTCCTGTCGTCTGTCTTGAAGTCAGCATCCGTTGCGGCGTGCGCCCACTGCTTTTCTCCCGCGCTGCGCTCGGCGTTTCTTCAGCAAGGCATACCGTCTTCGACTCCGGCGAATAGCTCCGGACGGCCGCAACTCGCACTCACAATGGACGACCCCACGCTGTCCCTGGGTTCTGTTTTGAAATGGGAGGAAGCCAATGCGCGAATTCTGAAAGCGATCTCAGCAAAAAACGTGCGCGCTGCGCTTTTTGTCTGTGGCATGCGCGTAGATGAGGCAGACGGATCCAGGTTACTATCCGCTTGGGACCAGGCGGGGCATCTCATCTGCAACCATTCCTATTCGCATCGGTTCTACAACAACGAAAAGACCAGCTACGCCGACTTTGCCGTGGATTTTCTGAAGAACGAGAAAATCATCGCGCCGTACCACAACCGCACCGCGCTCTTCCGCTATCCCTTTCTGAAAGAAGGCGACACCGTCGAGAAGCGCGATCGTTTCCGGGCGCTGCTCAAAGAGCGCGGCTACCGTGTCGGCCATGTCAGCATTGATGCGTCCGACTGGTACGTAAGCCAGCGCTACGTAGACAGACTTAGCAAAGATCCCAAAGTGCCTGTGGGACCTTATCGCGATTACCTCGTCGCGCACCTTCTCGATCGCGCCGCGTTCTATCGCCAGCTCGCTCTCGATGTGCTCGGCCGCGACATCCGCCACACACTGCTCGTGCACTTCAATGCGCTCAACGCTCTCGTCCTTCCCGTTATCCTGGATGCCTTTGAGACAGCAGGCTGGCAATGGATTGACGCCTCGCTGGCGTTCGAGGATCCGGTTTGTCGCAAACAGCCGCAGACTCTTCCCGCCGGTGAAAGCCTCGTTTGGGCCCTGGCGAGGGAGACCGGTCGGTTCGAAGAACGCCTCCGCTATCCTGGCGAGGATGAAGTCTACGAAAGGCCCAAACTAGACGCCCTCGGTCTCTAGGTGGGATGTTCTCAAATTAGGTCGCACGGCAACCTTCTTGATCTAGGATCAAGATCCTCACGCTAGTTTTCTCTTCCTGTTCGCCTCGACGCACATCATTGTGGCTATTGAACTTGTCGCCTTGGCCTCCCGCTCTAGACTCCATCTCCTTTCCTTTGTTCCCTTTACGCTTAGGATGCATCTAATTGAGGTATAATGGATCGTTCACATTTTTAACGCATAGCACCCATCAAAATTATTCGTGAGACGCTCTGGGGGATTGACGTTATGGTTGTTAGCGCAACGGCTGCAGCGGGCTTCCCAGGGCAGGCTCACCGGAAGGGCAGTCAAAGGAGTACTGGTACATGGTGAGACACTTTCTGCTGGCCAGCGATTTTGACCAGACGCTCAGCTTCAACGACTCAGGTGTCGTGCTGAGCGAGCTCATCGGCTTTCACAATTTCAACGACAAGGTGAAGGGCCTTGCGGAGATGAACCTCGTGCAGCAGGGCGCGGAGCTGAGCTACCTGATCCTTCACGACCCGGATTTTCGCCGCGTGCGGCGCGAGCATCTGATTGAAACCGGGAAGCGCATCCGCCTGAAGCACGACGTGGCGCTCTTTGCGCGCGTGCTCGACAATATCGCCGAGGGCTACAAATTTCATTTCAATGTGATCTCCGCGGCGCCCCAGGAAATCATCCAGTCGGCGCTCGAAGGTATCGTCCCCCCGGATCACATCTTCGGCACACGCTTCCGCTACAACGAAGCCAGCGGCGAGGTCGACTCCATCGTTCGCGCTTCCGCAGGCTGGGGCAAAATCACTGTGCTTGAAGAGTTGCGCGCAAGTCTGGGCATCAGCCATGACCAGATTATCTACATGGGCGACGGCAGCTCGGACCTGCCGGTGATGATGCACGTCAATCAGTATGACGGTCTCACGATCGCGGTCAGCGAGGCGAAGTTCATCAGCCGCGTGGCCAAGCGCACCGTTCTCAGCGACAACGCCATGAGCGTTCTCGTCCCAGTGCTTGAAAAAGTGATGCGTTGGGATTCCGCGAAAATCCGCCGCTTCTTTGCCTCCCACGGCCTCACCTTGCTTGAATGGGAAAAGGTACGTACGGACATGCTCACGATTCAGGATTCCGCGGAGCAGGTCGCCGCCCCGGCCTCCTAGCGCATCGAACCTTCCGCGCTCTTCAGGGCGGACTCCAGTCCGCCCATTTCTTTTTTGCATTCATGCATTCCAAAAAATCAATCGCTCGTTCGCCTCTTCCTAAATCTGGCGGCAAAGAGGATAATTTCGTATTCGACATCTCGCGAAAGGGCGTTCTTTTTCATTGATGGCAAACGTCAAGACCAAGAGAGGGGTCATCGGCATCCTGACCGGAGGGGGCGACGTTCCCGGCCTCAACCCGGCTATTCGCGCAGTCACCCTTCGTGCCTTACGCGAGGGCTATCAGGTCATTGGCATCCGTCACGGATGGGCTGGCTTGGTCGATATGGTCCGCGAAAAGGACTTCGACAACTCCGACAATTTCTTTCTTCTCGACGATGAGATCGTGGACCGCGCCGGCCGCACCGGCGGCACTTTCCTTCATTCCTCGCGAACCAACCCCGGCCGTGTTAGCAAGTCCAGTGTTCCTGCCCACCTGAAAGATAAATACACGGCTGAAAAAAATGATCTGACTCCTGAAGTCTTAAAAAACCTCGCCTGGCTTGGCATCGATACCCTTATTCCCATCGGCGGCGATGACACGCTGAGCTACGGCGTGCGACTGCACAAAGAGGGCTTCAAGGTCATCGGCATTCCCAAAACAATGGACAACGATGTCCCCGGCACCGACTACTGCATCGGCTTCAGCACTTGCGTCACGCGGACCATTCAAATGGTCAACAGCCTGCGAACTTCCGCCGGTTCGCACGAGCGCTTCATGGTGCTCGAAGTCTTCGGGCGCTACGCCGGATTCACTGCCATGCTGCCTACCATGGCCGGGGCCGCCAATCGCTGTGTTATTCCCGAATTCAAATTCAACATCGAACTTCTCACCGAGCTGTTGGTTGCCGACCGCAACAAAAATCCAAGCCGCTACTCGATTGTTCTGGTCTCGGAAGGCGCGATGTTTGAGGGCGGCGAAATGGTTTTTGAAGGCGGTGAGGCGGACGCCTTCGGCCACAAGAAGCTTGGCGGCATCGGCGACATTGTTGCCGAAAGGGTTCGCGATCTTTCTCCCAAGTTCAATAAGGGCAAGAAAGTCGACGTCATCAACCAAAAGCTCGGCTACCTGGTCCGCTGCGGCGATCCCGATGCCATTGACTCCATCGCTCCCATGGCCTACGGCAATCTCGCTCTGGACCTGCTTCTAAGAAATGTCAGCGGCCGCCTCGTTGTACTGAAGAATGGCCACTACGACAACATTCCCCTCGAGACCGTCACCGCCACAAAAAAAGTCGTCAATGTGGAGGAGCATTACAATACCGAGCGCCTGCGCCCACATTACGCCAGCTTCCAGATGCGGCCGCTCTTCATCATGGCTAACGATCTAGGCTAGTTTCGCTGCGCCTCGGGAGAACCCCTATCGCATTTGCGTCAGCCCTGATTGCTGCGCGCTTGCTTAAAAGGAACGAGGCTCTGCAGTCTTCGGCAGGAGCCTCGTCATGGCACTCTTTCTTGAATCACTCAACCAGAACGCGTGTGGTCTTATTCACCTCTCGGAGACATGCTTGTTCCATTCTTCGTGAATACGGGCCTCTCGACGCAGCTGTCGGAGGCTGGGCGCGGCCGTAACCCTAAAGCTGGGAATGTGGCCGGGTAGTTTTTGGGCGGGACGGCGCGCGAGAACTTTCTTCATGGCCGCTCTCGCCCGCTTTTTGTCGGATGCCGGGTCTTGACGCGGGTTGCGTGTGCAGCCCAAATGTAAAGAACTATTCGCAAACGCGGCTGGTTCGAACGGTCCTCCATGACAATGACCGCCTTCCCAACCTCTCGAATCTGTGCCAATATGCGCTTC
>CAZGBQ010000187.1:0-6720 GCA_964524045.1 uncultured Acidobacteriaceae bacterium | reverse complement strand
AGCTGAAGATGGATTTCGGGCTTGTCGCGGACGGCGTTGATCACGTCGGCTGGGCCAAGCGAAACGAAAAGGTAGTCGTGGTCGTGCTGGTGAAGCTGCGTGTTCTCGTGCGGAGGGACTTCGACATAGTAAACGCGAACATACTCATTTTCGATTTTCAGGTGATGATGCGGCTCGCCGGGCACATTTCCGTGCGCCAGCGGCATGGGCTCCGGCACCTGCGCGCTGGCGGCGAATGCTAGGAGGAGCGCATAGAGAGCCAGGCTCATTCCGCGGACGAAGAGAGATTTCTCGCTCCGCAGACCGAACTTCCGCAGGAGCGGAAGTGCAGAAAACGTCTCGGTTTGCTCCGCTCGAAATGACGGGATCCGAATCGAGGCGCGCGAAGTGAAAAGCAGATCCCTGCCTGCGGCAGGCAGGCCTCGCCCCGTTCGCCAGAAACCGGCGACCGGGCTCGGGATGACACACGATAGAATTTGTTTGAACACTTTCATGCGAGGCGTTCCAGGATGCCGGCGGCACCCATGCCTCCGCCGATGCACATCGTCACCATACCGTAACGCGCGCTGCGCCGCTGCAACTCGCGGATGATCGAGGCGGTGAGTTTTGCGCCGGTGCAGCCGAGCGGATGGCCAAGAGCGATGGCGCCGCCGTTGGGATTGACGCGCGCGGGATCAAGCCCGGCTTGCTGGATAACCGCAAGCGATTGCGCAGCAAAAGCTTCATTCAATTCGATGACAGCGATGTCGTTCAGTGTAAGGCCGGCAAGTTTCAAGACTTTGGGAATTGCAGCGACGGGGCCGATTCCGAATTCTTCAGGAAGCACGCCTGCGGTGGCGTAAGCGACAAATCGGGCGAGTGGCTTCACGCCAAGGGACCTGGCGCGTGCATCGCTCATGACCACGGCTGCAGCGGCGCCGTCGCTCATCTGCGAACTGTTTCCCGCCGTCACCGTGCCTTTCACATGAAAAGCGGGCTTCAGTTTGGCCAGCGCTTCGAGAGAAGTATCGGCGCGCGGGCCCTCGTCCACGGTGAAATTGATTGTTTGAGTGACCGGCTTCGGAGTGGTCTTCGATTTGGAAGATGCGCCGTTGCCATTGGGAACAGACGTGATTTTCACTTCTACGGGAATGGTTTCGTCCCTGAAATTCCCGGCGGCGATGGCAGCGAGCGCCTTCTTGTGCGAATTCATCGAGAATTCGTCAGCCTGCTCCCGCGTAATTCCGAATTTGCGCGCGATGTTTTCTGTGCCGAGGCCCATGTTGACGTACGCGTCCGGATAATGGTCGACGAGCCAGGGATTCGGCGAAATCTTGTTGCCGCCCATGGGCACCATGGACATGGACTCGGTGCCGCCGGCAACGATGACCTCCGCGGAACCGCCGCGAATGCGCTCCGCGGCGAGCGCAATGGCCTGTAAGCCGGAGGAACAGAAGCGGTTGATGGTCATCGCGCTCGTTTCGACCGGCAGGCCAGCGCGCAGCGCGGCAATGCGCGCCACGTTCATGCCTTGCTCGCCCTCCGGCATGGCGCAGCCGAGAATCACGTCGTCGATTTCTTTGGCCTCGAGGCCAGGAACGCGCGCGATCGCTTCCTTAATGGCTAGCGCGGCGAGATCGTCGGGGCGCGTGGCGCGCAGCGAGCCTTTGAACGCGCGCCCCACAGGAGTACGAACCGAAGAAACAATAACGGCGTCTGGCATGACAACCTCGAAAGAACGAAACTCGAAATGCGAAACTCGAAAATGAAGCCGGGACCAGCCGAGCAGATCTCATGCAAACCCGTCCCATCTTCCTACAAATTCATTGTTGGACGAGCCTCAGGAAAATGCAACTGCCGCGCCTGTAGTCCGCGCCTGAAAACGGAGCGCGCCGCTGTTACTTCCCCTTGATCGGGGCCCCTTTGCGGGGAATGAAGATGGTGGCGGGCGGGGTAACGTTGAACATCCTGGAGTAGTTGCCCTGGTTGACGGCAACCCCAACGCGGCCGCGAGAGTCGATATACAGAAGGGGTTCACCGACGGAGACTTCCATGAACGTCTTGACGTACGGGAGTGCAACCAGCTTCTTGTTGAGCTGTACGAAGACCTTGTCGCCGAAGCGATAGCCGAGCAGCTTGAAATTGTCGCCCGAAATATTCGTGATGAGCGATCCAAAGGGATCGTCGAGCCCGATGACGGCTCCCTCGATGCCTTTCTCGGATGCAACAGCAAGTTTGGGATTGAGCCGCACTAGTTGAGAAACTTCCGGCCCAACAAGACTGAAGTCCCATCCCGCGGCAAGGTGGGCGGCCACTGGCGAGAAGATGTCGCGCCCATGAAACGTGGAAGAAATGGGCGCCTGAATCATCCAGTCCGGGCTGGTGATTTCGCGGGCCGAGTCGAGGCCGTCGCGGTCGAGCACGGGGGTGACGAGACCGTTGTCGGGCAGGACGAAAAACTGGCCCTTCTTCGATTTCACGACAACCGCTTTCCGCGAAGTGCCAACTCCGGGATCGATGACCGCAGCAAAAACGGTGCCCGCCGGATAGTACGGCGTGACAGCTTCCAAAAAGCGTGCGCCTTCCTCGATGGAATACGGGGTCACCTGATGCGTGATATCCAAGATGCGCGCATCAGGTGCAATGCCGATCATCACGGCCTTGCAGATTGCTACGGCGTCATTGGCGGTGCCGAAGTCAGTCATGAAGACGATCGTGGGATGCGCGGCCTGTCCGGGAGCCTGGAGCGAGTTTTTGTTTACTGGGGATTTTGAGCAAGCGTCGGCCAGCAGTGCGGTCGCGACTAAAGGCAGGAGAAATCGGCGAATCCCAAAAATCATTCTCTCTCCGGGAATATGAATCGGTTTTGAGCGAGTCAGTGTAAGCCGTCTAGTTGACATTCGGCAAGGCGCGTTCTAAAAGGGACGCACTGAAGAAGCGCTTCCCCAACGAAGTTCCGAAATGAGGAGGGAATTATGGGATGGATTAGCTGGATTGTGGCGGGGCTCATTGCCGGGTGGCTGGCAGGTAAAGTGATGAAAGGCGGCGGATACGGGATTGTGATGGACATCATTCTTGGGATTCTCGGAGGTATCCTGGGCGGTTGGGTGTTTGGAATGTTGGGCTTCCACGTGAGTGGGGGAATAGTTCCTTCGATCATAGTTGCTTTTGTCGGTGCGCTGATCCTGGTATGGATCGTACGCAAACTCAAGAAGGCGTAGGCGCAATTGCAACCGACAGGGGCGCGGCCTGCTGTGCCCCTAAGAAGAAACTAGCAAGCGCGCATTCAACTAGTTGGATTGTGCCACTGCGTTATTGTGTGTCACCAGGAACCATTCGACGTAAGGGCCGCGCTGATACTTCAGGCGCGTGCGAGTCTTTTGCGCGGCCTCGGCTTTGCCGAGCTTTTCCTGCGTGGTGGCCAACTGCTGCAGCGCTAGAGGGGAATGAGGATCCGCCGCTAGTTGCTCCGCGGCGTTTGCAAAATCCCCTTTGGAAACCGACAGGTAGCCGCGGGCGGATTCAAAGTAGCTGGCGATGAGCTGATCGCGAGAAGCGCGGGCTAGCGTTTCGAGCTCCGTGATGGCTTCCGTAGCTTCGCTGGACAGCCCATGCAGAGCGGCGACGCGCGCCCCTTCGCGCAATACGGCAGCGCGGTTAATGCCCCGGTCCGATTCCAGCATTCCTGGAAGCGGCTGTTCCAGAAAAACGGCCAATTCCTTCAACTGCGCAAGCTCAGACTGAGGGTCTGGAGCGAGCATCGCGCGAGCCAGTGCGACGTTGAACTGCCCATTGGGTTCCTTTTTGCGAGCAACTTCCTCCGCGAAGGCCGCGAGTTCCTGACGTCCCTGTTCTGGCTTTCCTTCCCAGAACGAAACCAGGGCTCGCTGTTGCTTGATGTAGAACTCGTCGACCGGGCTCTTCGCCATCTGAAGAGCGCGGTCATACTCCTTGCGAGCGCGCTTGAAATCGCCCATGAGCGTCCGCGTATCACCGAGGCCCTCTTGCGAGGCCAGGAAGGAAGGATTAATGCGCAATGACGCAGCGTAGTGTTTCAGCGATCCCCGGTCGTCGCCGACGATTCTGGAAACTTCTCCCAACGAATCTTCCGGATTATTCGAGTTTTTCTCTACTTGCGCATAGCGCCGCAGCGAAGCCAGGGCTTTGGCAGGGTCGGGATCGCCCGAGCGAATATACAAGTAACCGAGGCGGTTCAAAGCTGCCGGGAAATTGGGGTCGACTTGTAGCGCGGTTTCGAGAAGAGACCGCGCGTGATCGTCATCCTGCTGAAGGAAGAGCCACTCGCCAGTGAAGTACAGGATGTGCTTGTCGCGAGGGAAACGCTTCCGAAGGTCGTTCATGGACATAATGGCTGGGAGCAGATCGCGATCCTGAATGCCGGTCATCCAGCGAACCAGAAGCTGTTCGTCGGGGGTCGCGCGGGGGAGCAGAGCTTTGGCCTTGGCGAGCGCGGCCGGGTCGGGAGTGGTGCGGCGCGCCGCAAAGGAAATCATGGCGAAGGCGATGGCTGATTGCGGATCCTGTTTTGTTGCAAGCCGGGCTTGGCTCGCGGAGGCGTCGTACATGGCGTTTTCGTAGTTGTCCCAGGCAAGTTCGAGAGCTTGACGCGCTTCTTCGGATTTTGTTGAAAGAGGGATGGCGCCAAAGAGCTGCTGGGGAAGAGGGGCGATGGGCGGAGTGTGGGTCGCCGCGTGGTCGGAGGCGGGCGAAACGCGGGGAGCGGGCGACTGCGCCCAAACATCGACGGAGAAAAGCGCAGGAAAGATGAGCAAGAAAAAGCGCGCAGCGAAACGAGCCATCTGAGACTCCTCCTAAGATGATGCAGGGGAACTGGAACGACCATTTCCGAAGCTACGCGCCCTCCGGCAGGCGGCGATACTGTCCAAAGGTGCAGTTGTGCGGAAGAGGTAAGGTCATTTGCCCTTTATGGAGGTCCGTTGGAAAGGAAGTACGGTTGGACACACGAGTTGAAAGCTAGACTTGCCAAGATTTGGGGCCAATGAACATACTTGCGAGAAACCCCTGTGGAATCGAGCAAGAACAATGAGATCGAATGCAATTGCGAAGGGAATGTGGGCGAGCGCGGTCTTGTGCCTGGCTGGCCTGGTGGCTGCGCCGTCGTGGGCAGGGATCAAGAACATGGCGGTGGTGGTTTCGGCTGGGAGCAAGATGAACGATGTACAGCTGGCTGATCTCGCAAAGATGTGCAAAGGTGTTCAGAAAACCTGGCCCGACGGAAAGAGCTTCACGATCGTAATAAAGGATCCTGAATCGCCCGAAATGCGCGTCGCCGTGCAAAAACTGTTCGGCGGGGCCGCGGGCGAGGTCAAGGCGGCTATCGCCAAGGTAAACGAATCGCGTCCGGTGGTGAAAATTGTGGAGAATGACGAGGAGTTGCTGCGTACAGTCGGGGCAACGCCCGGGGCGGTAGGGATTATCGACGTTTACGCGATCAATAGCTCGGTCAAAGTTCTACGCATAGACGGCAAACTGCCCTTCGACTTGGGGTACGCGCTAAAAGGGAATTAAGCCAGGAAGAGACCCAAGGGCGTCGCTTTATAGCTTTAGAGTGCCTTAACTATCCCAAGTCCGATCGCAGATATTTCATCGCTAGAGCCACGTCCACATCGATTGGTCTAATCGCTGGAGTCTTAGGCTCGCGCACATTTCCACAGGAAGATCGGCCGATTCGCTTTTGGATTTGGGGAATTGCTGATACGACTCCAGGGCCGGAATCACTAGTCAAGGTGCGCGGAATACCTGTACGTGTGGGCAGGTTTTCCACAGGCAGTACAGGGAAAACGAGGCGAAAACGCTGGCGAAAGTAAGCTACAAGGTAAAGCCTTTGTATTCAATTGATTGAGTCTGTTCCACGCTGAATAGGATGGTACTAGGAGAGTCGTTTGGGACTAAAAATGTGCCTTGTGTACCATCGATTTTCGGGGCTACCCTAGTGTCTAATGGTACAGGTCAAAGGAACATGCCCTTTCGGGCAGGTTCGAGCATCAAATGAGGGGCGAAGGGGTGCTTGCAAGACTGCACCTCTTGAAAGGGTCAGCTGTTCAAAGGACAGGATGAGGAACAAGGACAAGAGCCGGAAGTGGATGTGGTGGCTGCTGGGTAGCATTACTGCGCTGCAGGCCTATTTCGTGCGCGAGTTGCTGGCGGCCTTTGCGCTGTTTGCATTGGGGTTTGTGGTGCTGGCCGCTTTCGTTGGCAGCCTTTATGCCCTACATCGCGTTTGGGCGGTTACCGTGGATCGTGTAGCGGATAGCCAGCATCCGGTGATAGTGGCGGTCCGGCATGGCATTGATAGCGCTGAGGACCTAGCGCGCCGGCCGTTCCGGCGCCCCGGCCCCGCGCAGCCCGCTAATTGAATTATAGGGAACAGGTTTCTGGCTGCGGCCAGAGCACATGCGGGACTGGTTGCCCTTGCCTCCTTCAAGGGTGACAGAGGTTCCGCGATAAATGGAGACACAAAATAGGCCAGCCGTTTGAGAAGCGGCTGGCCTTTTCCTTTTGGAGTAACACCGCTGGGTTAATGGGTAAAGGGATCCGGGTCCGCCTTCGGGAGTATCTCCGAGCTATCAGGACTTCCGGATTCGTCCGCCGCCTCGTGAAGCTCATGGAGGGATTTGCCATTATCTTTGGCGAAGCCTTCGAGCGTGGATTTCGAGTGTTCGTCCACGGCGCTGACGGCGGCCACGAGGCACGAATACA
>CAZGBQ010000186.1:0-6832 GCA_964524045.1 uncultured Acidobacteriaceae bacterium | reverse complement strand
TGCAGATTCTCGAAGACGGCCGTCTCACGGACGGCAAAGGCCGCACCGTGGACTTTCGCAACACCGTTCTGGTGATGACCAGCAACGTCGGTTCGGCAGCTATTTCCGAGATAGCCGGCAAGGATCCCGAGCGCGCGCGAAAGGAAGCCATGGACGCTTTGCGCGCGTCTTTCCGGCCGGAGTTCATCAACCGCATCGACGAGATCGTGATCTTCAATCCACTCGGCAAGGAGCAACTGGCGAAAATCGTGGGCCTGCTCATGAAGGGCCTGGAAAAGCTGTTGGCCGAACGCCAAATCACCCTGGAGCTGAGACCCGCAGCGCAAGAACTGCTCCTGCGCGAAGGCTACGACCCGGCCTATGGCGCGCGTCCGCTTCGCCGCACTATTCAAAGGCTGATTCAGGATCCGCTGGCGCTGCAGATTCTCGAGGGTAACGTGCTCCCAGGCGATCACGTCGTGGTCGACCGCGATGGCCAGAAGGATGCCATGCGCTTCGAGCGCACGGTCTCGAAACAACCTGCGGCCGCGGCGCGTATTTAATCAGGCTTGGGATATGCCTGCGGATTGCTCCGTTTGTTTGTAGAGGAGCATTTTGTGCGCGAGAAGGTCGCGCGTAGAATAGTAGAAGGAAAAACCATGAGAGTCTTTCGAACAACTTTATTGCTAACAGCTCTTACGCTTCTGTTGATGCTGCTAGGGCAGTATTTCGGTGGCCGTGCAGGCGTGACCATGGCACTCGGCTTCGCTGTGGCCATGAACGCTTTTGCGTACTTCTTTTCGGATAAGATTGCGCTAATGTCCAGCGGCGCCAGGCCGGTAAGCCGCGAACAACTGCCCCGGCTTTACGCGGTGATGGAACGGCTCGCCGCCAAAGCAAATTTGCAGGTACCGAAGCTGTATGTAGTTCCGGAAGCAGCCCCCAATGCTTTTGCCACCGGGAGAAATCCACGGCATGCATCCGTGGCAGTTACGACTGGGTTGCTCGAGCTGATGAACGATGATGAACTCGAGGGCGTAATTGCCCATGAACTATCGCACGTCCGTAACTACGACATTTTGATAAGCTCGGTAGCTGCCACGCTCGCTGGAGCAATCAGCTGGATCGGTTATCTGGGGTCGGGCTACGGCGGAAGAGATCGCCAACGCGGGGGAGTAGGAATTCTCGCTTTGGTGCTACTGATCCTTGCGCCCTTTGCGGCGTTTCTCCTGCAACTCGGCCTCTCCCGCCAGCGGGAATACTCCGCGGACGCGACTGGGGCGCGAATGGTAGGTAATCCCTACGGGCTGATTAGCGCTCTCCAGAAGCTCGGCGCCTACAATAAGCGCATTCCGACTACCGCTATCTCGCCATCGACTTCATCTCTGTGTATCGTCAAACCCATGTTCGGCAAAGGGACGTTATCGACCTTGTTCAGCACGCATCCAGCATTGACGGACCGGATCGAGACTCTGCGCCAAATGACCATTATCCCGCAGAGATAACGTTCTTCTAGAGAGTTCTCCAAACCCTGTTTCAGGCCCGAAGGCTGCTCATCTTGACCTTTCAAGGTGTAATCTTTTCAAAATTGAACTGGGTCTCAGCGTCGATGTAATCGTCGATGAGATGTGTAAGGGGTTGAATCTAAATGAGTTTACAGAGAAAAAGCCCCTTGCTCCCACTTTTGGCGCTTGGCATGCTCCATTACAAATCCGCTCTGAGTTCTTGCTTCGGGCGTCAGGGGACGGGGAAATGAGTTGTCGGGACACTATCCATTTGATTTGTTGGTATTTAGAGGGAAGGCTGTCTAGCCCTGTCGCGGCGGAAATCAAGCGCCATCTGGAGACTTGTGCTGACTGCCGCTTAGTATTGGAAGCGGCGGTGAATACGCTAGACTGCTACTTTACTCCAGAGCGATCGGACACCCCCGAGCCTGCACCCCAGGCTGCCTGATTGGCCTTACGCTGAAACCCTATCATTTCATGTGTGTTGTTTGTGTGTCTTGAGTGTTGGTGAGCACTCCGAGTCCTCCCCAGCCCCTAGTGGTGACTCAAGTAGACCAGAAGAGACACTTCGTGGGGCTCGGCTGCCAAGCTTACCGAATCACGTAATGTTTACAGGTTCTAGTACTTCTAGAATCTAGCCCGTCTTTCCCTCACCTCTCCAGAAGCTGCTGATTCCAATTACCTTATGTGTGGAGATCCAGTACTTCTCTTTTGGTGCCATGGATGCTCGTTTCCCTAGCACGGGGCGAAAGCCCAAAGGAGAAACGAAGTCTATGAGCGAATTTCAGGAATACTCTCACACGAGTCCGTCGGGCGCGCCTCGGTGGGTCGGTTTGGCGGTTGGGGTGTTGGCAGCCCTTTCAGTGATCGGGCTGGTAGTCGGCTGGAGCGCACTCAGTCAAGCCAGAAACGTCGAGCAGACCACACAGGCCTCGCTAAAGCAGGCCAACGATGCTCTCGGCCAACGCCTTGCAAAAGAAGACGACATCAATCAGCAACTGCAAAGCGATCTCAAGGTCGTTACGGACAAGCTGCAGCTGACGCAGGGTGAACTCCTGGCGGCGCGCAAGCAGAACAAAAGCGCCACACACGCCGTGGACAAGAAAGTGGACAACCTGGCCACGTCAATGAAGGCGGAACTGGCGAACAAGGCGAGCACGGACGACGTGAACAAGTTGAACGGGGACGTGACCGGCGTCAAGGGCGACCTCGATGCCACCAAGAACAGCATACAGATGGCCCGCAGCGAGATGGGCACGCTCATCGCGCGGAATCACGATGAAATCGACCAGCTCCGCCGCATGGGGCAGCGCGATTACTTTGAATTCACTGTCCAGCGCAAGAGTGGGGCCACCAAAGTCGGCTCCATCCAGATTCAATTGAAGGACACCAACCCCAAGAAGAACCAGTACACCATTACCGTGCTGGCTGACGACAACAGCTTCGAAAAGAAGAACCGCTCGGTCAATGAGCCCATTTTCTTCTACACTGGCGGGAGCCGCGCGGCTCTGGAGCTGGTGGTTAACAAGGTGACCAAATCCGCGGCTGCCGGTTACTTGAGCGCCCCAAAGGGCGCGGCGACCGCCTCAGCCAGCAACGCAACTTCCGGTCAATAAGAGATTTACAAGGTGCGCGGCAATGCTCCTTGGAGCCGCCACGAGGGGAGGATCCGAGAGAATCCTCCCCTTTTTTTTGCTCGTTTGCCCTTCTTGCTCACATCCAGGAATAAAAAGAGCGCGTAGAACGTTCTAGGAAGTAGCTGGACACCGGACCGCGGACTGTGCCAAGCTACTCAGCGGCCCGGCGGATCAATCACCGCAGATGGATTCTGGAGGGAGAAACCATGAAAGTAAGATTGGCAATTGCAGCAGCGCTTTTCGCGGGTACTTTTGCGATGGCGGCCGATAGTTCCTGGACGGGCTGGATTTCCGACAGCCAGTGCGGGGTAAAAGGGGCCAACGAAAAGGCCGGCGAGTGCACGACCAAATGCGTCAAGGAACATGGCGCCAAGTACGTGTTCGTGAACGATGCCGACAAGAAAGTGTATGTGGTCGACGCGCAGGACAAAGTGGCGGCGCATGCCGGTCATCACGTGACCGTCAAGGGCACGGTGGAAGGCGACACGCTGAAGCTGACCAGCATCGACATGGCCCCGGCAGCGTCAAAGTAAGCCTCTTACCTTCTGAAACAAGAGCGGGCGGACCAAACTGATTGGTCTGCCCGTTTTGTTTTGTCTGGCCCTGCAATTCCGTTACGATATTTCACGGCCATGACGACTACCCTAATCCACGCTGGGCGGGCTTTCACGCCCACGACAGAAATCAGCGACGCCGGAATTCTGATTCGTGAGGATGTGATCGAAGCGGTGGGGCCGCGAAGTGGGATGAGTCTGCCCTCCGGCTGCGCGGAAATTCGCGCCGCCGACAAGACGGCGGTTCCGGGATTCATCGACATTCACATCCACGGCGCTGGCGGACACGACGTTATGGAGGCAAGCGAGTCCGCTCTGAAAGCGGTAGCTCGCAAGGTCGCGGAATTCGGCACTACCTCTTTGTTAGCCACCACGGTTTCCGCTGGCGCTGATGATACATGCCGCGCCGCGGCTGGAATCTCTCAATACATTACGCGCCAGCACCGCGCGAAAGAGCCCCATGCCGAAGTTCTGGGAATCCATTTCGAAGGGCCGTTTCTTAGTAAGGAGCGGCCAGGTGTCCACCCTCTCCGCTGGATTCAGTTGCCATCCGCTGAGCTGCTAGAACGATTTGTGAAGGCTGCCGCAGGAAATGGGCGGCTCCTGACGATTGCGCCGGAGCTGCTAGGTGCGGCCCCGTGCATGGATGCGGCGCGCAAGGCCGGACTCGTCGTTTCTCTGGGGCACACGAACGCTGACTACGAGCAAACACGATTCGCCATTGCGCGCGGTGTTCGTAGCGCCACGCATATTTACAACGCCATGCGCCCGTTCACACATCGCGATCCCGGCGTAATCGGCGCCGTCCTCACATCTCGCGAAATCAGCGCGGAGTTAATCGCCGACGGCGTGCACGTCGAAGAAGGCGCGATGAAGCTGCTTTTGCAAGCTAAGGGGCACGAACGCGTGATTCTTGTCAGCGACGGGCTCTCCGCGACAGGAATGCCGGACGGCAAGTACATGCTGGGCGACATCGAATTGACTGTAACCAATGGTGTGTGCCGCAATGCTGCGGGAGTTCTTGCCGGTAGCACGTTGACGCTCGATCGCGCGCTGCGAAACATCGTGAACCTCGGCGTTTCTTTGCCCGATGCGGTGCGCATGCTGACGCTCAATCCCGCTTCGCTGCTGGGAATCGAATTCAAAAAGGGCTCGCTGCGCGCGGGAGCGGATGCGGATATCCTGCTGCTCGATCAGCAATTGCGTGTCAACAAAGTATGGGCGCGAGGCAGTGAATCGAACTGAACGTTCGGAAAAAAACGCGGCTTAAGGATTAAGGGGAATGTTCAGCTCGGCAGCAAGCTCCTTCGGGTCAAAGGGGCTGCAGGCAAAATAGCGTCCCTGTACTTCTAAAGTCGGAACTTTGATTAAGCCTTGGTTGGCTCTGAGAACGATTTCTTCCGCCGCCTCATCCTCTTCAATGTTCACTTCGCGGTAGGTCACGCCTCGCTCTCTAAGGAAAGACTTGGCGTAGCGGCAATCCGGGCACCACTTTGTGGTGTAGATCGTGATCGGTTCCATTTTCTTTCTCTGCTACAAGCTTGGATGATTCGCGGGAGTTCTAACTGACGAAATTGAATCGCTGTGTCGCCAACAGCGAATGAGTCAGCGGGACTCGACAGGCGCGCCTCGGTGTTTGCGCGCCACCTGAATGCGAATGAGGGCGCGCTGGAGCGCCACGGAAGCGCGGTCCCAATCGATGTCTGCGGCCGCTGTTGCAGAAGCGAGGCGTTTTTCCGCGCGGGCTTTGGCGGCTTCCGCCCGCTCGATGTCGATTTCCGCGGCGAGTTCAGCCGTCTCCGCGAGTACCGTCACATGGTCGGGGAGAACTTCCGCAAAGCCGCGAACCACGGCAATGGGATCGGATTGCTGCTTGTCGCGAAAAGTCAATTCACCGATGCCGAGCTCCGTCATCAGTGGCGCGTGACCCGGCAAAACCCCAAGGTAACCGTTTGCGCCAGGCAACGTCACTTCCACTGCCCGCGCGCGCAGCAACTGGCGCGTCGGCGTCACAATGACGAGCTCAATGGCCTCCGGCAACATGCTTTTAAACTCCTGCTTTCATCTTTTCGGCCTGCTGGATCGCTTCTTCAATGGTACCCACCATGTAAAACGCCTGTTCCGGTAGGTCGTCGTATTTGCCTTCCACGATTTCCTTGAAGCTGCGCACGGTGTCCTCGATCTTGACGTACTTTCCTTCCTTGCCGGTGAACTGGGCAGCGACGAACATCGGCTGCGAAAGAAATTTCTCGATTTTGCGCGCGCGCGCCACTGTGCGCTTGTCTTCATCCGAGAGTTCCTCGATGCCCAGAATCGCGATGATGTCCTGCAAGTCCTTGTAGCGTTGCAGAATCGACTTCACTGCGCGCGCGACAGTGTAATGCTCCTGGCCCACGATGCGCGGGTCGAGAATGCGCGAAAAGCTGGCCAGCGGATCGACCGCTGGATAGATGCCGCGCTCGACGATCTGGCGGCTTAGGTTCGTGGAGGCATCCAGGTGCGTAAACGTCGCCGCTGGCGCGGGATCGGTGTAATCGTCGGCGGGCACGTAAATTGCCTGCACCGACGTGATCGAACCGGTCTTCGTCGAAGTGATGCGCTCCTGCAATTCGCCGATTTCAGTGTTGAGGTTCGGCTGATATCCCACGGCCGAAGGCATGCGCCCGAGCAACGCAGAAACTTCCGATCCCGCTTGCACGAAGCGGAAAATATTATCGATGAAAAGCAGCACATCCAGATGTTCCTGGTCGCGGAAATATTCGGCCACCGTCAGGCCGGTCAGGCCCACACGCAGACGCGCTCCAGGCGGCTCGGTCATTTGCCCATAGATCAGCGCCGCGCGCGATTTTTCGGAATTGCCCGGCACAACCACGCCCGATTCCTGAAACTCCAGCCAGAGGTCATTGCCTTCGCGCGTGCGCTCGCCCACGCCGGAGAACACGGAAACGCCGCCGTGCTGCATGGCCACATTGTGAATCAGCTCTTGAATCAGAACGGTTTTCCCGACGCCCGCTCCGCCGAACAAGCCAATTTTTCCGCCCTTTAAGAACGGCTGAATCAAATCCACAACTTTGATTCCCGTCTCGAACATTTCCAGCGTCGTGGATTGCTGATCCAATAGCGGCGCTGGCCGGTGGATTGCATATCTGGTTTCGCT
>CAZGBQ010000185.1:0-6863 GCA_964524045.1 uncultured Acidobacteriaceae bacterium | reverse complement strand
TGTTTCCGACGGATGTGGTGATTGTGGCGGGAGCGCGGACGCCGATGGCGCGGTACACCGGCGCGTTTTCGGACGTGAGCGCGATTGACCTGGCGGCGCATGCATCGAAAGAAGCGATTCGGCGATCGGGCGTAGACCCGAACGAGTTCGATCACGCGGTTTTCGGCAATGTCATGCAGACGAGCGCAGATGCTCTTTATGGCGCGCGCCACGTCGGCTTGAAAGCGGGACTGAAAATCGAAACGCCGGCGGTGACGGTGAATCGCCTGTGCGGCTCGGGCATTGAAGCCATCGCGCAAGCGGCGCAGCGCTTGCTTCTCGGCGAAGCGACGATGATTTTGGCCGGCGGCATGGAGAACATGACGCAGGCGCCGTTTGTGATTCGCGGGCTGCGCAACGGGTTGAAGCTCGGCGGGGGGGCGCTGGAAGATTCGCTGATGGCAGGACTCACGGACACGTATTGCGGACTGCCGATGGCGCTCACCGCAGAGAAATTGGCCGAGCAAAATGGAATCACGAGAAAAGATGCGGACGCCTACGCGCTGCGCAGCCAGCAAGCCACCGACGCCGCTTACAAAGCGTGCCACATCAAGGAAGAGCTCGTGCCAGTGGAAGTCAAGCAGGGAAAAAAGACCATCGTAGTAAACGAAGACGATCACCGGCGGCCGGATACCACGATGGAAACACTCGAGAAATTGCCGCCGTCGTTCAAGAAAGAGGGGATTGTTACCGCCGGGAACGCCAGCGGAATCGCCGATGGGGGCGCGGCCGTCGTCGTTACGCGCGAAAAGACCGCGAAAGAGCGCGGATTGAAGCCTGTAGGGCGCATCGTGTCCTGGGCCGTGGCAGGCGTCGATCCGAGCATTATGGGAATTGGGCCGGTCCCTTCTTCGCAGAAGGCGTTGAAACTTGCCGAACTGACACTCGACCAGATGGATCGCGTGGAAGTGAACGAGGCATTCGCGGCGCAGTATCTTGCGGTCGAAAAGGTGCTTGGCTTGAAGCGTGACAAGACCAACGTCAATGGTGGCGCGATTGCTCTCGGCCATCCGCTTGGGGCGAGCGGCACGCGCCTGGTCATCACCATTCTGAACGAACTGCGCCGCAACGGCTTGCGATATGGCTTGGCAACGGCCTGCATCGGCGGCGGCCAGGGCATAGCCATGATTGTTGAGGCAATGTAACTCGCTGCGCTTCCAATCGTTTCTGTTAAACTTTCCGTTCCCGGACACGGGGTTTCGTCCGCGGTCTCAGCGAGGAAAGCATGGCGATTGAAAAAGTGGGAGTCGTGGGGTGTGGACTGATGGGCTCGGGGATCGCGCAGGTGTGCGCGGCGGCAGGGTTCCCCACGGTCGTACGCGAAGTGAGCGCGGAATTGGTGGACAAAGGACTCAAGGGCATCGAGAAGAATCTGAACCGGCTCGTCGAGAAGGGAGCGATCACCGAAGCGGCAAAGAGTGAAATTCGTGGACGCTTGAAGGGAACGATGGCAGTCGATGACTTGAAGAGCTGCGACCTCATCATTGAAGCGATCATCGAGCAGCTGCCGGCAAAACGGGAGCTTTTTGGGGCGCTGGACGCGTCGTGCCCGCCTTCGACGATCTTTGCGAGCAACACTTCGTCACTGACAATCACGGAAATCGCCACGGCCACGAAGCGTCCGCACCGTTTCGTGGGATTGCATTTCTTTAATCCCGTACCGGTGATGAAGCTGGTGGAGGTGGTGCGCACGATCGCGACCGATGACGCCGTTTACGAAGAAATGGTGGCGTTCGGCGCGAAGCTAGGCAAAACTCCCGTGCGCGCGAAAGACAGCACCGGCTTCATCGTGAATCGTCTCTTGGTGCCGTATCTGCTCGACGCGATCCGTGCGCTGGAAGAGGGTGTGGGTTCGATCGAAGACATCGACAACTCCATGAAGCTCGGCTGCGGGCATCCCATGGGTCCGCTGACACTGTTGGACTTCGTGGGGCTCGATACGACGTACTACATTTCGCAGATCATGTTCGATGAATTCAAGGAGAAGCGGTTTGCAGCGCCGCCGTTGCTGAAGCGCATGGTCCTGGCTGGGTGGAACGGAAGAAAATCGGGACGCGGATTCTACGATTACGCCGATCCGCAAAAACCGAGAGCACTGAAGTTTTGATCGCTCGTGGTCGCGAAATGGATTCGGAATTAACACAGAGGACGCAGAGAGCATAGAGGACGCAGAGAAGAGTCGATGGCTTACGAAAACATTTTGTACGAAAAGAAAGATGGGATTGCCTACATCACCTTCAACAGGCCGAAAGTCCTGAACGCGCTGAACCGCAAGACCGTCGAAGAGGTGCATCACGCTCTTCTCGATGCGCGCGATGACGCGAGCGTGCGCGTCTTGGTTTTGACCGGCGCGGGTGAGAAAGCATTTGTGGCCGGCGCAGACATCAACGAGCTGGCGGTGCAGACACCCGTAAACGGAAAAGAGTTTTCGCTGTACGGCCAGAGCGTTTTCCATTTGCTGGAAACGATGGGCAAGCCCTCGATCTGCGCCATCAACGGATTCGCATTGGGCGGCGGTTGTGAGCTGGCGCTTTCTTGCACGATTCGAATTGCCAGCAAAACGGCCCGGCTTGGCCAACCCGAAGTGAAGCTTGGCATTTTGCCGGGCTACGGCGGGTCGCAGCGATTGGCGCGGCTTTGCGGCAAAGGCGTCGCGCACGAACTTTGTCTTACCGGGGAAATGATCATGGCCGAAGAGGCGCTGCGCATCGGCCTGGTCAATCACATTTACGAACCGGCAGAATTAATTCCCGCGGCCGAAGCCATGGCGAAAAAAATCATCGCCAATGGCCCCATCGGCGTGAAATTCACCATGGAAGCGATCGAACGCGGAAGTGAGATGCCTCTGGAAGAGGGTCTCTTCCTCGAAGCCACGCTCTTCGGTGTAGCCTGCGCGACGGAAGATATGCGCGAAGGAACCAAAGCGTTTCTTGAAAAGCGGCCGGCGCAATTCAAAGGGAAGTAAGGACAAAGACGCGCAAAGAGCTTCATCCCAACCTTAATGAGCGAGAAACTCCAACCGGGCAAAATCGAAGGCGCATTGAGCGCCGACGGTTTACGTTTCGCGCTTGTCTCGAGCCGCTTCAACAGCTTTATTACCGACCGATTGCTTGCGGCGGCCGTAGACGCCCTGGAGCGATCCGGAGCGCAAAGCAGAGATGTGGATATCGTGCGCGTCCCCGGTTCGTTCGAATTGCCTCTGGCAGCGAAAAAGCTTGCCGCCACCGGAAAGTACGACGCATTGATAGCTATTGGATGTATTTTGCGTGGGGAAACCGCGCATTACGATTACGTTTGTTCGGAAACTGCGCGGGGCCTGCAACTCGCGCAAATGGATAGCGGTCTTCCAATCATTTTTTGCGTACTCACGTGCGACACCCTTGAGCAGGCCATTGACCGCGCGGGGCTGAAGGGTGGCAACAAAGGCTTCGAGGCGGGCCTTGCGGCCATCGAGATGGCGCAACTCTCGCGCAAGTTGCGCGCAACCAGCGCAAAGCCCGCAACCGCGGGAAAGCCGCGGCGCAAGTAACGTGTCCCTTCGCACCAAAGCCCGTGAGTTCGCCCTCCAGATGCTTTTTCAGTGGGACATGAGCCAGCAGGATTTCGGCAAACTGGAAGGCAAGTTCTGGAAGAGCGCCAAAGCCGCCGACAAAACGCGCGCTTTCGCTAACCAGCTCTTTGAAGGCGCGGCGAAGGATATATTCTCCCTCGATCAAATGATCCGTCAGCACTGCGAGAATTGGCGGTTCGAACGCCTGGCGGCCATCGACCGCGCAATTCTTCGCCTGGCTATTCACGAAATGAGTGCGGCAGAAACCCCTCCCAAAGTGGTGCTGAACGAGGCGATCGAGCTGGCAAAGAAGTTCTCCTCGGAGGATTCCAGCAGCTTTGTGAATGGGGTCCTGGAGGCAGTCCGCAAGTCATTGACCGCAAAATAGTTACAGTCCATTCTATTTCTGCACTATTCGCAAAATAGCACCCGCACGGCTATCCCGCGAAACTTTGCTTCTTCCTCCGTGTTTTATCCGGTAAGTGTGGTGGTACGTCCAGGAACGAATTCACGAGGAGAGGAAAATGAAGGCTGAACTCTTGGTTCGTCGAGGTGTGCTCGCACTTGCATTAGCCGGTTTTCTGGTTGGTGGCGCTTATGCCCAGGATCCGACACCCCAGCAACAGGATATCCAGAAAGACAAGCAAGACATTCGGCAGGATAAGAAGGATCTGGCGAAAGATCGCCTGGATCGCAATGCCGACCAGCGCGATATCAATCACGACAAGCGCGACGTGGCCAAAGACCGCGCCGACCGCAATGCGGATCAACGCGACATCAATCATGATAAGCGCGACCTGGCCAAGGACCGGGCGGACCGCAATACCGACCAGCGTGACATCAACCGCGACAAGCGCCAGCTAGCTCGTGATGATGCGAAGTACGGAGTCAATAGCACTCAGGCCCAGGCCGGCCGCAAAGATATTCACGCCGATCGCGCCGACCGCAACGCCGATCAGCGCGACATCAATCATGACAAGCGCGACTTGGCAAAAGATCGTGCGGACCGCAATGCCGACCAGCGTGACATCAACCACGACAAGCGTGATCTCGCTAAGGACCGGGCCGACCGCAACAAAGATCAAAAGGACATCAACAAAGACAAGCGCGAACTGCACAAAGACCGCAAAGATCTGCGGAGGGATCGAAAAGGACACTAGCAGAAGTTCTCAGTTTTCAGTGGTCAGTTTTCCGTCAGAGCAAAGCGAAAGCCGCTCGGAATTTCGGGCGGCCTTTTGCGTCGGTTAGATTCGAATGGTACCTTCTAGGACTCTAACGGCTGCGCCGCTCACGCGTGGAACGAGCTTGTTGCCTGACTGCGTGACTTCGACTTCGATGTGGCTCGGGCGGCCCATTTCCGCCCCTTGCAGAATGCTCAGCGTATGGCCTGCGGCGAGCTTTCCATGCTTCACAAGGTAGGCTCCTAGTGAGCCTGCCGCCGAGCCCGTCGCGGCATCTTCATAAAGCTCCCAAGGGAGCATGCCTCGGGAGCACGCCTTGCCGTTCCCATTCAACGCGAAGCAGTAGGCCATGGTTGTGTTCTTACCTTGAACTTTTCGCAGCTCCATCATGTTCATGGCGATCTTGCCAAGCACAGCGCGGTTGCGCAGCGGCACCATCAGGTTGAAGATGCCCGTCGAAACTACCTCCGGCTCCAGTTTCGGATCGAAGTCTTTCGTGGAAAGTCCAAGTGCGGAGGCCAGTCTTTTCTTGTCGATTTTTGCAGGCTTGAAAACGGCCTCCTTCTGGGTCATGGTGACACGTTGCGGACGGCCATCTTTGAATCGGATCTCCACTGGCAGAACTCCGGCGCCCGTTTCTTGAAGGATGTGCACGCCCCCTTCCTGCGCGGGAACCACGCCGAGTTCCGCCAGCAGGAACCATGTTCCAATGACCGGATGTCCCGCGAGCTTCAATTCTTCTTTTGTTGTGAAGATGCGCAAACGCGCAAGCGCTTCTTCATCGGCAGGCTTCTGAACGAAGACCGTTTCCGACAGATTCATCTCCCGCGCAATCGCCAGCATTTCTTCGTCGGTAAGGCCGTCCCCGTCCGTAAAAACTGCCAGAGGATTACCCGCGAATCGAGCCGTTGTGAATACGTCGAGCGTATGGTAGCGGTGTTCCATGGCTGAGATTCCTTGGCGTCGAATCGCCGCGAGTTCAGATTCGTTCGAGCACTGCGACCGTTCGCTCGTTCACGACATTGCCGGTATTCAAAGTGGACTTCGGCTCCATCAAGACGATGTGCGTCTCTTCCTCGGCCACGGGGCAGTGCTCCACGCCGCGCGGCACGATGATGAACTCGCCTTCCTCGATGATGACGTCGCGGTCTCGAAACTTCATCTGAAGCCGCCCTTTCACCACCAGAAACAGTTCGTCCTCGTTTTCGTGGTGATGCCAGACGAACGCGCCTTTGATTTTCGCCGCTTTGAGATAACAGTCGTTGACTTCGCCGATGATGCGTGGATTCCAGTGATCGGAAAACTGCGTGAACTTTTCCTTCAAATTGACAGCATCCATGGTCCCACCCTGATTTCTACAGTTTGTGAACAATTTCCGTCGCCGCTTCGAGAACCCGGCGCGTCGTCTCGGCCCGCGCAGTCTCGGAATAAATGCGCAGTACGTTTTCTGTTCCTGACGCGCGTACCATCAGCCAGCCTGTTTCGCCGAGATAAAGTTTGACGCCGTCCAGGTTCTCTCGTCGCACAACAGGAAAATCAAGTACGCGGCCAAGCTTGCCATCGGAAAAATGCGCAATGGCTCTTTCCTTTTGGCCCGGCTTAAGCTCGAGATCGACGCGCCCATAATGATATTCGCCAAACTCCGCGTGCAGCGCGCCAAGCAGTTCACCCAGCGACTTGCCGTGCCAGGCCATTAATTCGGTGAGGAACAGCGCAGAAACGGTCGCGTCGCGCTCCGGAAGGTAGAGGCTCGTGCCAATGCCGCCGCTTTCCTCGCCTCCGATCAGAATGTTCTGCTCGAGCATCAATTCACAGATGTATTTGAAGCCGATGGGAACTTCATGGAGCTTGCGGCCAAATTTTGTGGCCAGTTTGTCGATGAGCTTTGTAACCGAGAAAGTCTTTGCAATGTCGCCAGCCAGATTCCGGGTGCCTGCCAAATGCCAAACGAGCAGCGCGAGAATCTGGTGCGGCGTGACGAACGCTCCGCCGCGGTCGATGGCCCCGATGCGGTCACCATCGCCATCGGCGCAGAAGCCTGCATCGTATTTGCCAGCGAGTACGGCCTGGCGCAGCGCTTCGATGTGCGGCTC
>CAZGBQ010000184.1:0-7008 GCA_964524045.1 uncultured Acidobacteriaceae bacterium | reverse complement strand
GTGAACTGGAAGGGAAAAAGGATTCACGCTGCGCGCGAAACCACGCTAAGCCCTCCTTGACGAGGGAATCCAGCTCCGGCGAACTGAATTTTTGGGGTAGCACGGCGATTACATCAAGGAACACCGAGCGATCTAATTCGGAGGTCGATTCGCTCGAGGCCTGCCTTGCTGTTTTGATGGTAGCACGCTATGGCTCATTTGCGGTTATACAGCGTGATTTTGCCGTCGACGATGTTCGCAACGTAGCGGCTGGCGGAAATAAACTGCATTACACGATGCCCCGAGCGAGCCAGTTGCGCCCAGCGCGAGCCTGTTCCCGGGTTCTGCTCCAACCCGCGCAAGTGCTGGCCACCGAAAACGAAGTCCACTTGGCGAAGGTGGCTTCGGGGCGTGGTTCGAATGGGGAAGGTTTGGCCGTCGAGTTCGACCCCAGGAGCGTCATCGATCAGGGCGGCGCGCCAGACCTGGATGAGAGCTTCTTCGAGGGTCATTGACACCTCCAAAATAAGGAAGATTGCCCGCGACTGAGCTGCACTTCAATGAAAAGAAGAAAAGAAAAAGCAGATTCCTCGCTTCGCTCGGAATAACAATTAACGCGATTTCTCGACTTGATTCAAGGGAGCGTGGGCGTCCGATTCATCGGACTAAACGGTGCGGAAGAGGAAATGCCAGGTGGTGTCCACGGCGGCGTGGACCAGCGCGGAAGCAAAAATGGAGCCGGTTTTTCGCCACGTCCAGCCGTAGAAGACTCCGGCGATGGTGGCGAGCGCCACGTAGCGCCAGTTCGGAAATCCCATGTTGGTGATGTGGGAAAAGCCGAAAAGGATCGAAGCACCCATCCAGCCGGTGAGCTCGCTTTTCGTAACGCGGGACAAAAGATTTTGCAGCAAGCCCCGAAAAAGAAACTCCTCGGGCCAGGCGGTGAAGAAGAGAATGCCCAGAGCGGTTAGCGGGAGAGACTTCCACTCCCCCCATTGCGGTTCGAATTGAACGAAGTGCATGGCTGTGCCCAGGGGGATCGCAAGGCACGCGAAGACCAGAAAACTGGCAAGAACAAAGAAGCCCCATTTACCGCCCCATCCGATGGAGTAGCCAATTCCGTTTACGCGGCGGAGCATCAGGAAGACGGCCAGCGCCACGTTGACGCACAGGAGCACGGTCAATACATAGGCCAGCCGGCCGCCCGGGTACGGCCAGAGCCAATGCGACATCGAGAATCCCCAGGGGTTCGGGAAAGGCTTCACCGCCACCCAAATGCCCGCGATGACGACGAAGTCCTGCCACGTTCCGGCGGGTTTTCGCTCAGCGGAAGCGGCGAGAGCAAGAGGAAGGAAAACCAGGGCCGCCGCCGTTGCGGCACGCGCAATCACAAAAGTATTTGTTCCCAGCGCATAAATCAGGTAGACAAAGAACACGGCGACGCCAAAAAGATGGCCGCCAGCTGCGCCGAGGCGGGCGTTGAGTGTATTTTCGGCGCCGCGAGCGGCGAAGAGAAGCATTGCCAGAAACAAAAAGGCGAAAGCAGTAAGCGTGGCTGCGAAGGCGTGGCCGCTGTAACCAGACCACACGGCGTAAAACACGCCCATGAGAGTGAGTCCGGCCCAAAGGCCGAGCATCGAGAGCACGCTGAGTTGGCGCGTGGCAGGCAAGCGAAAATTGTAGCGCAGAGAGATGGCAGACCAAACTGAGCCAAAGTTGACTTCCATGCTGCAAACGGAGGCGGGGACATTGGTGCGCGCGAGGACGGACCGGCTGGCGTATATCGACTGGATGCGCGGGCTGGCGTGCGTGCTGATGTTTCAAACGCACTGCTACGACGCGTGGCTGAGTCCCGAGGCTAGAAAATCGTCGTCGCTGATTATCTGGTCACAGTTGGGCGGGACACTGCCGGCTCCGCTTTTTGTCTTCCTCGCAGGCGTTTCCTTCGCGCTGGTGACCGAGAGGCTTCGCGAAAGGGGGATCGAGCGAAGCGCTATTGCGAGGCAGACGATTCTGCGCGGCGCTGAGATCTTTGGTCTGGGATTGCTGTTTCGCGTGCAGGAGTATGCGCTCGGTTTTCCGTGGTCGCCGTGGACCGATCTGCTGCGTGTGGATGTGCTGAACATTATTGGGCTTTCGATGATGCTGATGGGTGTGCTGTGCTGGACGACGGGTGAAGGCGCGGCTGCGACGGCGAGATTGCGAACGATGGTGGCGGCGTTCTTTGTGGCGGCTGGTGTAGCCATGGCCACGCCGCCGCTGTGGACCACGCACCGGCCAAGATTTCTGCAGTGGCCGCTGGAGTCGTACATCAATGGCGTGCACATCTTCGACAAGCCGCAGGCATGGCTCTTTCCACTGTTTCCGTGGTCGGCGTTTGCGTTTGCGGGCCTGGCAGTTGGCTTCTACTTGTTTTCTGATTTCGCTAAGTGGAAGCAAGGGCTTGCATTCGCCCTCCTGGGGGGCACAGGCATTCTTGCAGGTCTCTTATCTATTCTCTTCGATTCTTCTCGCGTCCATCTTTACGCGGTTTATGACTATTGGCACAGCAATCCCGATTTTTTCTTAATGCGCTGCGGTATTCTGCTGATCATTCTTTTTCTGGTTTATGCCTGGTGCCGCTGGGGATTGGCCCAAAAAGGGTTCAGTCCCATCATTCAGCTCGGGAACACTTCGCTGCTGGTCTACTGGGTGCATATTGAATTTGTTTATGGAAGGTTTTCGATTTTGCCGAAAGGACAATGCAGCGCGCTGAAGGCGACCGCGGGATTGGTCACGATTTTCCTGGCAATGCTGCTGCTCTCGATTGCTCGGACGCAGTGGAAAAAGCGAAAGCTCAAGGCTTCGCGGAAGAATCTTGTGGCAGCAGCTGCGGCTGCGGAATCTTAATGATAACTTCGCCGGGCCGCGCGAGTCCCAGCTCATCCCTGGCAATCTTCTCAATCTTGTGAGGATCCGTCTTTAGCTCCTTGACCTGCTGTTCGAGCTGCAGGTTTTCTTTGTTGAGCTGATCGATGCCAGCTTTCACCTTGTCGATTTCCTGCTGGGTGCGGCGCATAGCGAGATAGCCATGCGTGCCGAAAACATCGTGGACGACGAGGGCGAGCAAAAGAAAGCAGAGTAGTGTGCCGCCGTGCTGGCGGAGCCAGGCGGCAGCTCTTTCGTTCGCGTCGGGTTTTTTCAGCTTTGCAATACCCATTTTGTGGCTTCGCTCGTTAGCCTGGCCGAAGCAGCCGCGCTCTCTGCCTCTACATAGAGGCGCAGCAAAGGCTCGGTGCCGGACAAACGCAACAGCATCCAGGAGCCGTCTTCGAAAACAAATTTTGCGCCATCGGTGCGGTCGATGGATACGACTTTTCGTCCCAGAAGTGTCGAACCATCCACGGCGACCTTGCGCACGGCATTTGCCTTTTGTTCGTCGCTGAGGTGCAGGTTTTCGCGCACGGGCCAGAATTCACGGCCCAGTTTTTTGTACATTGCGCGAGTCTGTTCGCCGATGGAAGCGCCGCGTGCGGCGATCATTTCGGCCACAAGCAGGCAGGCGAGGATGCCATCTTTCTCCGGAATGTGGCCGCGAATGGTCAGCCCTGCGCTTTCTTCCCCGCCGAGCGCAATTCTGCCTTCGCGGATGAGCTGGCCGATGTACTTGAAGCCTACGGGAGTTTGGTGAACGCTCTGGCCGTGCGATTTCGCAACGGCGTCGATCATCTGCGTTGTGGCTACGCTGCGCGCGGCGGGCATTTTCCACCGGCGAGTTTCGACAAGGTAATCGTAAACGAGCGCGAGAACCAAGTTGGGCTGAATCCACGTGCCGTCGCGATCCACGATTCCGAAGCGGTCGGCGTCGCCGTCGGTCGCGAGTCCTGCCGTGGCGTTCGAATCAATGACGGCTTTTCTCAGTGGCGCGAGATTCTCCTCAGATACGTCGGGGCCGGTGCCGTCGAATAAGCAATCGCGATCGGTTCGCATCGCCTGCACCGTGACGCCGTAAGCACTCAATGCGCGGTCGAGGTAACCTGCGCCGCATCCGTGAAGGGCATCCACGACAAACTTGACGCCAGGTCTCTTGAACGTATCGAAGCGAACCAGTTGTTCGAGGCGCTTCAAATAGTTCTCTCGAAGATTCACCCTCTCGGCGGGATTCACTTTGGTGGCGGCGTGCGGCAGAGGGGCGGCGCCTCCATTTGCGGCAATTTGAGCAGCGCGGGCCTCAATGTCTTTGGTGATTTCCGGGAGCGCTGGCCCGGCGTCGGAGGAAGAAAACTTCAGGCCGTGATATTGCGCGGGATTGTGGCTGGCAGTGAAGTTGACGGCGCCGTCGAGCTTGCGGCGCATGATTTCGAAGGCTACGGCCGGCGTCGGTGTGAACGTTTCGCATAACAAGGCGCGAATGCCGTTATGCTGCAGAATGTCTACGGCAAGCTGGGAAAACTCCTCCGAATAAAAGCGCGTGTCATACCCGACGAGAAGGGACGGTTGCTGAGACTGGGCCTTCACATGCGCCGCGATGGCGGTTAACGCGAGGCGCACGTTCGCAAAGGTGAAGTCTTCGGCAATGACGCCGCGCCAGCCGGATGTGCCAAACTTGATGGGAGTCGTGGTCATGAGGCGCTATTCTAGTCTGGCTTGCGGAAAGACAAAAGCGTGGCTTGAGAGTTTGCGAACGTCCGTGGAGGTCGCCGATGAAAGCGGCCGGATCGCCTCGCGTGGTGTTGGTTACCTGCGGCAGCCTGAAAGAGGCGCGCAAAATTGCGCGCCAGGTGGTATCGAAGCGGCTGGCGGCTTGCGTAAACGTTGTTCGCAGCCCAATCGAGTCGTTCTACACGTGGAAAGGCAAGCTGGAAAACGCACGCGAATACTTGCTGATTATGAAGACGACAGCAAAACGGCTTTCCGAGTTGGAAAGGGAAGTGAAAGCCCTGCACAGCTACGAAGTGCCGGAGTTCATTGCTGTTCCCATCACCGAAGGCTCGCGCAAATACCTTGATTGGTTGAGGGAGGGCGTTGCGGGCACCAGGAAGTAACGCGGCCCAACGCAACAGGATTTTCAGACGTACAGAAGGGCCTGGTCCAAGTCGGCGATGATGTCTTCCACGTCCTCGATGCCCACGGACAGGCGCACGAGTCCTTCGGCGATGCCGACGCGATCCAACATTTCCTTGGGCATCGAGGCATGCGTCATCATGGCGGGAAGGGAAATCAGGGTTTCCACTCCGCCGAGGCTTTCCGCCAGCGAACAAAGTTTCACGTGATTGAGAAAGCGCCGGGCCGCATCAAGGGAGCCGAGGTCGAAGGAGAGCATAGACCCAGGGCCCTTTTGCTGGCGCCGGGCAACTTCGTGTTGTGGATGCGAGGGCAGCCCCGGGTAAAACACTCTACGAACTTTGGGATGCGCGTCCAGGTGGCGCGCCACCGTAATGCCATTGGCGTTGTGCTGGAGCATGCGAACGGCGAGCGTCTTGATTCCGCGGGAAACGAGGAAGCAATCCATGGGAGACAAGCCGGTTCCCGCCGAACGCTGTATGAAGTAAATCCTTTCTGCATCTTCTGGGCGTGTAAGGATAACCGCGCCTCCGGTCGAATCGCTATGGCCGTTCAAGTACTTGGTCATGGAGTGGACGACGATTTGCGCGCCAAGCTCGATGGGCCGCTGCAGGTACGGGCTCAAGAAGGTGTTATCCACGGCCAGCGTGATGTTTCGCTCGGTGGCCAACTTGGAGATTGCGGCGATGTCGGTAACGCTCATCGTGGGATTTGCAGGCGTCTCGATGTAGAGCATCTTGGTGTTCGGACGCAAGGCCACGCGCACGGCTTCCGCGTTTGAGGTATCCACGAAGCTGAATTCCAGGCCAAAGTGCACAAGCAACTGTGTGGACAGCCGAAACACGCCGCCGTAAACCGCTTCGGAAACCACCACGTGGTCACCCGGCCGCAGCAACCGGAAGACCGCGTCGATTCCGGCCATCCCCGAAGAGAAAACATAGGCGCTATGACCGCCTTCCAACTTGGCCATGGTGCGTTCGAGCGCCTTGCGGTTCGGGTGATTCGTTCGGGCGTAGTCGTAACCTTTGTTCTTTCCGAGCTCCTCGTTGACATACGTCGACGTTTGATAGATCGGCGCGACGATGGCGCCGGTTGCCGGATCAGGCTCCTGGCCCACGTGAATAGCATTGGTGGCAAAACCCATTGCACTCTCCTTGCTCTTTCTGACACCCTTGCGAGGCAGGCAGCCTGGCCAGGCCGCTCTCCGATCGCGGGCACGTCCCCCATGCAACTGTCCCGGAATTGCTTTCGGAGCAGGTTCTTGAGAACTTACAGGAGCCTTCCAAGTCCGTCAATTGCGCCGCGGCGAAAGTTTCCAGCTCGCTAGAGCTTTGCGTGCCTGCAGGAGATTGCGAGGGCATCAGTTGCGGTCCCGGAGGCATCCAAATTCCAGTGTAGACTTGACCTCGGTAAGGTATTCCGTGGAGTATGGTGTTCAGGACATGACGCGCTGCTCTCGAGCTCTTCTCGCTTTTTCTAGTGCCGTAGCTCCATTACTCCTGGCGTTCGTAGTTTCTATTTCCGCGCAGAGCCCCGATTCTTCCTCGCCCGCTCCCAAGTCCAAGACCTCCAAACCGGATCCGCAATCGCGAATCACGATCGAGGTCAGCGGGGGAGATAAGGAGATTCCGGTTGAGAATGCCAGCGTTTATTTTAAGTACGTTGAAGAGCATGCGATTAAGAAAAACAAAAAGCTGGAACTAAACGTGAAGACGAATCGTGATGGTGTGGCTCACGTTCCGGATGCTCCCCTTGGACGAGTGCTCATACAGGTCCTGGCCGAGGGATGGAAAAGCTACGGCCGATGGTTCGACATCACTGACACGAAACAAGTGATCAAGATCCGCCTCGAACGTCCTCCGAAGTGGTACTGAACGGCCACTTCTGAGCAACTTTTTTTCTCTTTCGTTGGTTTTGTATGAGATTCCAGTCTCTTTCCTAATTAAAAGAACCGGGAGTGGTGGTAACGCGATTCACTTTGGAATT
>CAZGBQ010000183.1:3299-7260 GCA_964524045.1 uncultured Acidobacteriaceae bacterium | reverse complement strand
GCGGGAATTGCGCTGCGTGCGGCAAGGGCTACTGTTGCGGCGCGGCGCGCACTCGAGCAAGGGTTCATCGCGCTGCGCGACGTGGAAACCGAAGGCGCAGGTTTCGGAGACGTGGAGATCAAACAAGCCATTGAGGAAGGAACGATTCCCGGACCGCGTCTCTTTTGCGCGACGCGCGCTATTTCTACCACCGGGGGATACAACCTGGAAGGCTACGCACCTGAACTTGAAATGCCTAAAGGCGCGCAACTCGTGGACGGGCCTGTCGAAGCCCGCAAGGCGGCGCGGCAACAACTCGAGCACGGCGCCGACTGGATTAAGGTGTACATGACGCACCGTTCCTGGGTGGACAAGGACGGAAAACTGGTTTCGCAGCCGACGCTGACGGTCGAGGAATTGAAGGCCATTGTCGACGAAGCGCACGGCTGGACCAAGAAAGTGGCGTGCCATGCGTATAACGGAATTGGATTGCAGCGGGCGCTCGACGGCGGATGCGACTCAATCGAGCACGGGCTGGAAATGACCGACGCGCAAATCGCGCAGATGAAGAAGCAAGGGACTTGGTATTGCCCAACATTGTCACCTTACTATAACGACTGGGGACGCGAGGATACTCCAACGGGCAAACGCGACCGTGCGCGTGCCGCGGTGCATGAAACGACTTTCAAGAAGGCCCTTCAAGCGCATTTAAGGATTGTGTTCGGCACCGATATGGGCGGAATCCCATGGACGGAGCCGATTGCTCAGGAGTTCAAGCGCATGGTGGGACTCGGGATGCCGCCCATGGACGCGATCCAGTCGGCGACTTCGCGGCCAGCCGAGATGCTGGACATGAAGGGCGAAATTGGAGTGCTTGCTCCGGGAGCGTACGCAGAAATTGTCGCGGTATCTGGCGATCCTCTGAAAGACATTGGTGAACTCGAGCACGTGCGTTTCGTGATGCATAACGGGACGGTTTTCAGGAACGAGATTGCAAAATAGAGAAGCGCTTTGAAACTGTTCATAACGGGCAGGAAAATCGCGCATCGAAAATTTGCAGGCGGATCCCGGGGTGCGCCGAACAGGGATTGCATCAAGACAGCGGCGGAGGAAAATCAATGAATGAGCAAAGTCTGAAGAACCACACGAAGTTTGTGCCCACATTTCATTTCTTTGTGCTGCCAATTCTCGTAATTAATCTTGGATCGTCAATCTACCGCGTAATACACGCAGGATTCTCCTTTGCGTCCGTTTTTGGCGTGCTGTTCGCGCTGGCGTTGCTGTTGCTGGCGCTCCACGCAAGGCTCTTCGCATTGTCCGTACAAGATCGAGTGATCCGCCTCGAGGAGCGGTTGCGGTACGAGCGTGTTTTGCCCGACGAGTTGCGCCGCCACGCCGACGAGCTCACGACGGACCAGTTCGTCTCCCTGCGTTTTGCGTGCGACGCGGAACTGCCGCAACTCATGCGCAAGGTGCTTGACGATAAATTGGCCAAACGAAAGGCCATCAAGCAGCTGATCAAGAATTGGAAACCGGATTATCTGCGCGCGTAACGACAAGCGCAGAAGCTCACCGAAAGGATTTTTTTTCAGTTCGCAGTGAGCGCCGCATCCAAAGAAACTGTTTCGCCGTCGGGATTCGTGAGCGTGATGCGCTGCGGGCCAGGGGACACTCCGGGAGTAACAACAGAGAGCGTATTGGCATCCTTGAAGCTGACGCTCGCGGACTTCCCGTTGATGCTGACGGAGACGCCGCTCACGAAACCGCTTCCCCGAATGGTTAATGTTGTTCCCCCGGTGGCAACAGCCGTAGAAGGTTGAATTGTGCCAATTCCCAGAGGCACTGCCGCAAGCTGAACGACCGTCAGCCCAGCATTTTGGGGCGTACCGTCCGACGATGTAATGGCAAATAGCCGTTTGCCGTTCTCATCAATCGCAAGAAACGAACCGTGCAATCCATCCATGTCGGTCATGAACTGGTGCGGCAGAAAAATCCGCAAGCGCAGTGCGCCTGAGTGCGCATCGATGATGTCGACCCCGCCCTTTGCGCTGGCACTTCCTGAAGGGCCGGTAAGAAAAGGTTGATAAAGCAAAGCGCCGGAAGGATGCAGCATGAGTCCGGGCACAGAGACTCGTCCAGGGATTTGCGTAAGCTCGGGAGCAGAAGGAACGCTGAACGCAGAAAGAGTCGAGGCAAGAATTTCCGTACCGCCGTTGGCTTGCACTCCAAACGTGGAGCCATCCAAAGCGGTGGCGAGATCTATGGCAGAAGCGTTTGCGGAAGACGTCACGAAGTGATTCGGAGAGTTTGCGTTCCAGGAGGCTAGGGGACCGCCCGTAGCCGAAGCAAACGCCAGGAAAATTTGATCACCCGCTCCATTCGATTGCAGGAGCGGCGCGCCGATGAGGCTGGTGACTTCCGGTTGAGGCGCGGGCTGAATGGTGGGAGGGCTGGCAGACAGATTCATCTGGTCAAGACATGTGGAGCAGGCCACGGAGGAACCGCCCTCGCCGCTGAGGCCGACGAAGACCGTTTGGATGCTGGTTGCAGCCACACGAGCTGGCCCTGAATTGGTGAAGCCAGGCACACCACCAACAAAAACAGTGGAGCCGGTTCCATTCACAGGATCGATGAGATAGACGCTTTGCGCACCGAAGTCAGCGACAATGAGTTGCGAATTGTCGGGGGTTAGCGACAGTCCGCGCAAGCCGGCATTGGGAGCCGGGCCGCCGGGGGGTTGGATCGGCACAACAAACAAATTTTGCTGCAAATCAAAAACATCCAAGTGATCGATATTCGAAAGATAGATGCGCTGGCGTGGTTGATCGTAGATCAGAAACTTGTACAGGCCGGGTTTCGAATAAGATTGAACACTTTGCAGGTACTGAAAGGATTTCGAAGAAGTCGCAACACCCGACGGAGCAGAAACGAGCACGTCCGCTTTTCCCTGCGAGCCCGCGGGCGTCTGCAGGGTAATGCGTTCGAGAGGGAATGGATAACTGACATTCAGGCCAAGAGACGGAGCGATCGCCGTGATGTTTTCGACTTTTTGTACTGTTGCCGCGGCTCCGCCGATTTTCACCATGATCTTTGCAGGGTCGGCGCCAAAGCCGTAACCATAGATTTGTACCGTGTCACCGCCCACACTTGCTCCACCGTTCGGAAGAATTCTTAATATTTGCAGCCCGTAGCTGAACGCGTCTGGCGCGACAGCCAGCCATCCGTTTTGGAAATAAGTCGTTAGGTTGACGGCGCCATTAACCACGCTCGGAGGAGAAGTCGCCTGGATTTGTGTCGAGCCGTTCAAAGCGAGATTGTTAGCTAGCTGTGCGCCAAACGAGAGCTGTGCGGGCGTTGTGAGAGCCTGGCCGCTGAGAATCGTAGAGGTCCCCCCGGTGATCGGCCCTTCGGAAGGCTGCGCGCTTGGAACAGGGCCAATGACAGGGGCAGTTGCGGGAATCGTGCCGGGCATTGCAGCGTCGAGGAAGCTGATACCGCGATTCGAAAGCGCGAAGAGCAGTTGCGTTTCGTCCGCTTCTTCGATCACCGAAGAAATGCCTTGAATGGGAATATCCGGGACCCTGCCGATGAGTTGGCCTGACTGACCATCCAGAACCGTTATGTATGACGCGCCCGACGCGGATTCCCCTACGAATAACTTCTTGCCGTCTCGCGAGAATGCAACGCCGTGTACCGCCGCAGCCGGATAGGCCGCAACCTGGTGGAGGGCCCCGTCCAGGAGGAAAACCTGCCGCGGACCTCCGCCGGCGGAAAAAACGGCGGCGAAATGGCTTGCATTGTTGTTAGCTGCGACAAATGAAATCGTTCCCGTTCCAAGGCCGAGCGGACCCGCAACAACACTTCCTCCCGCGTTGAATAGCACAAGCTCTCCACTCGAATCGTTTGCGGCGACGAGAACCTGGGAATGGTCGCCGGACCGAGCCATCGCGCCGACTCCCTGCTGGAAGACCGCCGGTGCAGC
>CAZGBQ010000183.1:0-3199 GCA_964524045.1 uncultured Acidobacteriaceae bacterium | reverse complement strand
GGAAACGTTTAGGGCAGAGCTCGTGCTGCTTTGTTGCAAGGAGACGGAACTGGAAGACAGCACCAAAGAGAAATCAGGAACCGGCGGAGGAGGTTGCGTGACGGATGATCCGCCGCCACAACCGCTGCAAGCCCACACGGCAGCGAGCAAAAACGTTCTGGGGACGTCTCGAAGTAATCGTCCCAAAGCACGACCCCGCAAGTCTCTTGCGCGGAATGCCGGATTCCGAAGACGCTGCGTCGCTCCGGCAAATCCTGCGCTGAATCGGGAAGGAAGCCGTTAAGACGATACTACGAATCGGGGACGTGTCAAGTTTAGAAATAACCGATGAATGAGAACATCGAGCGAGAAACAAAAAGAGCGCTCTGACCTGGTCGGAGCGCTCTTGAAGAGAGTAAAAAGGAAGTGAAGTTAAATCGTCTTGGCCGCCGCCGCGCCCGCCGGAGTTACGGAAGCGCGGGCGAACGCGTTGCTGCCGGATTCTTTCTGCT
Organism: uncultured Acidobacteriaceae bacterium; assembly: GCA_964524045.1. Classification (GTDB taxonomy): domain Bacteria; phylum Acidobacteriota; class Terriglobia; order Acidiferrales; family UBA7541; genus Acidiferrum. Next base: position 2,708 of record CAZGBQ010000183.1, on the reverse strand, counting down.
CGCTCTTGTCGATTTCGATGGAGCCCTTGAAGTAGGCGCCGTCTTCGATCATGATGCGGGCCGTGGTCAGGTCGCCGTTGACCGATCCGTCCTTCTTGATTTCAATTCGGTCTTTTGCGCGAAGGTTGCCCTTCACTGTGCCGTACACCACCACCTCGCGGGCAATGATGTCGGCTGTTACTTTGGCTGTAGCTCCGACCGTCAGTTTCCGCTCATCCAGTTGAACCAGTCCTTCGACTGAGCCATCGATCAGCAGATCTTCGTTGCCGGAGATTTCTCCTTTCACGTGCAGGCTGGCCCCGAGCCGTGCCGTAGCGCGGTCCGCGGTTGCACCCAGTGGTCGCATTGCATCTGTACTCATTGCGGGTTTATCCTCCCAGGCCGCCGGAGCGGGCTTCGACGGCTGATTCGAAAATGAATTTTTCTGTTCCGGCTGGCCTGCTTGTGGCCCATCCGGCTTCTTATTGCCCCACATCGATCCTCCCTACAGGAAAGCACCACCCCATGCGGATTTACGGCCGGGGTAATGCAAACTGTATTCCTCCGAACAACGTGCGGCAAACAAACTCTGAAAGCGTTGTTCCTGACAGTTACTAGACTTCCGGGCAGGGCTGGCCCAGCTTGGGTGGGAACAGGATTGTGCAAGAGTTTCTGCTAAATGTAAAGAAGCCTCCTTAACGAGACTACGCTGAGGGCCTGTCCGGAACGGGCTGAGTAGCCAGAAAATCCTCAACAAAACGCTTCGAGTACAAGTCGAGGAGCTGCTGAATCCGCTGGTGGCCCTCGGATTTGAGGATGAACCCCGCGTGATGAAATTTATTGACGCGATAGACAATCTCTGCGTCTGCATAGGCTGCCGTATCAGGATGCTCCTGCCGAGCCAAAGACAGAATGACGCCCGCATATTCTTTGCTAGAGCCGGGTAATTGGTAGGGCTCCTTCCCCGCCCCGACTTCCAGTCGCGCCCACTCGCGCCACAGATTGATTCCCGTGGCTGCTTCGATGACGTTGGCGATATAGGCGCCGCCGACGCGGGCAGCAATCTCGATGAAATAGAATCTTCCATCGGCATGGGATTTCAGGAATTCCGCATGCGTCACACCGCGCATCAGGCCCAGGCCTACGACCAAATCGCGATTGATTTTCTTTAGCGCGTGTGTTTCTTCCGCATCGCGCGGTAGCGTGCGCGTGGTGAAGACCCCGCCCAGATGAGAAGTGTCTAGCGGCGGCGCGCCATAAGCGTGCGCCTCTGCAAACATAAGCTCGCGCTCAGAAATCACGCTGTCCACGTGATACACGGAGCCGGGAACAAATTGCTCGAGTAGATAAAATGACTGCTGATCGCCCAGCTGATCGAGCCACGGCCACAGCTCTTCCGGCTTCTGAATCTTCTTCATGCCGATTCCAGAAGCTTGCGAGCGCGGCTTCAGCAGCCACGGCCCAGGCACGCGAGCCATGAATTCGCGCAGGCTGTCGTAGTTCAGGACGTGCACAAATTCCGGAACGAGAATCCCCGCTTCGCGGGCGCGCGCCCGCATGGCTAGCTTGTCCCGAAAATAGCGGACCGTGGTAAGCCCCATCCCAGGAATTCGCAGATGCTCGCGTAGCGCCGAAACATTCTCCATGTCAAATTCGTCGAGCGCCACGATGCGGTCGATGGGTTGCGACCTGGCCGTATAGCTCACCGCATAGAGAAAACTCTGGAGAGGAAACTCTTCCGGCATGGTAAACACTTCATCGATGCAGTCGAACGGCCAGTCCGCGTGCCGCAGCTTTTCCACCGTCAGCAACAGGACGCGGCAGCCCATGCCTTTGCAGGTGCGAATGAATTCCTGCCCCTTTTCGTACGAACTAACGCAGAGAATCGTGAGCGGCCGGTTTCCTGGCATTCGAGGTCCTCTCACCGCCGGTGAAGCAGAGCGCGAATTATACAGCGCGTTGCGCGCGGGGATACAGGAATTGCAGAAACGGGCGGACCCGTTGCGCCCATGCGGCCTCGTTGTGTTCTGCGCCTTCGATGCGCTCGTAGTGCAGATCGTCGCCGGGACACCAGCCTTTTTCCAGCAGCACGTCGCGAAAGCGCTCGACGTCCTGCACGATGCGTGGGCCTTCGCGCGTCCCGATATCCAGCCAGATGCGCGGCCGCGGCTCCGCGCGCATTGAGCGCGCGAACCGGTGAATCACCAGCTGGTTCCACCAAACCGACGGTGAAAGCGCGGCGATTTTTCCGAAGATCGCCGGATGCTTCAGCCCCAGATAGAGCGAGACAAGTCCACCAAGCGATGATCCGCCAATGCCTGTGTGTTGCGAGCCGGAAAGCGTACGGTATTCTCGCTCCACGAACGGCTTCACTTCCTCGATCAAGAACTTTGCGTAACGGTCGGCCCGGCCGCCTCCCAGCTTGGGCACATGTGTGGGCGTATATTCCCGAACGCGCGCCTTTGTGTTGTACATCCCGACAATGATGAGCGGCTCGACTGTGCCAACGTTAATGCATTCGTCGGCGCTCTGTCCGACATGCCAGTCCTGCCCGGGAATAAAGGATGTTGCGCCGTCGAAAAGGTTTTGGCCGTCATGAAGATAGAGAACGGGATAGCCCGCCGCAGCCTGTTCTTTGTAACCCGGCGGCGTGTACACAATCAGGTCGCGCTGATTGCGAAGAAAGCGCGACCGGAATTGCTCATGTTTGCGAAGCTGTCCGGACTTCA
>CAZGBQ010000182.1:0-7405 GCA_964524045.1 uncultured Acidobacteriaceae bacterium | reverse complement strand
AGCCAGCAGGTCGATGTTGTCCTTCTGCACGTCGACGGGAATCTTGCCGACAGCTTGCACGCCGTCCACCGCGAAGAAGACTCCATTTTCCTTGGCCATCTTGCCGATTTCCGGGATGGGGTTGATCACGCCAATTTCATTGTTGGCGTACATAATGGTGATCAGAATCGTCGTGGGCTTGATGGCCGCCTTCAAATCCTCTAAGCTCACGCGCCCATCTCGCTGCACCGGCAAATAGGTCACCTCAAAACCGTGTTTCTCCAGGTTCTTGCAAGTGTCGAGCACAGCCTTGTGCTCAATCGACTGCGTGATGATGTGGTTGCCCTTCTCGCGGAACATTTCCGCGATGCCTTTGATCATCAGATTGTCGGATTCCGTGGCCCCGCTGGTGAAAATGATTTCCTTGGCCGTGGCATTGATGAGCGAGGCGACTTGCTGCCGCGCGGTTTCTACGGCTTCTTCGCCTGCCCAGCCGAAGGAATGGTTGCGGCTGGCGGCGTTGCCGAATTTATTGGTGAAATACGGCAGCATCGCTTCGAGCACGCGCGGATCGACCGGCGTGGTAGCGTGATTGTCCATGTAAATCGGCAGCGTGACAGCCATGTTCCTCTTCTCCCTGCCTGCGGCAGGCAGGCTAAATCTTCAGTGACACGAGCGTAGGCTCGTGCGGATCTTCACTCATGTGCGCAATCGTCACCGAGCTCAACACTCCTAAGATGCTTTCATTCACTCGCCGTAACGGCTCTTTTACCGAACACCGCTCGGTCGCGTCACAATTCCCGTGGTTCGTGACGCACGAGGTGATCAACACCGGCCCGTCAATGGCCGAAATCACTTCCAACGCGCTGATCTGCGAAGGCTCCTTTGAGAGCTGGTACCCGCCGCTTGAGCCGTGCTTGGCAGCAACGATTGACTTGTGTGCCAGCTTTTGAAGCACCTTGGCCATCAGCGTAGCGGAAATGCCGTATTCCTCCGCAATTTCGTTGGCGCTACAGGCATGCTCCTTACGGTGCAGAGCCAAATGCTTCACAGCAATCAACCCGTAGTCTGCCTTCTTGGAAAGCTTAAACATCCAGACTTAAACTCTCTCATCCCCCCAGAATATGCGACTGAACTAGTCGCACATAAACTATACTCCTTTCGGCTGGGAAAAGTCAACCCCTCGATTTGCAATTGCGTTACATAACCGCCCCTTTTTCAGTAGCTTACAATAGGACTAGGTCAGTCCTCGTTTGCAAGAGATTTCCAGGGAATGGTCGAATCTCACAGCGAACGGGCTTGTGAATGAGTTGTGTGGCGATCATTTGGCGCCAGCGCAGGCTCCGCCAGAGGCGGCTGCCTCGACGAGTTTCTGCACGGCGGACACAGGAATCAGCAGCAACTGCGCCTTGGGCTTTTTCAATGGCTCGATGACGGCGAGCTGTTGCGCCTTCCAAGAATCAGGGGCAGGTTGCCGCTTTGCGATGGCGTCGAGGGCGGAAAGGCCGATTGATCCAAGGGCAGAAAGATCTAGTGACCTTCCAGCGACTTCCTGAACGAGGAAGGAGCGCTGCGCGAGCGACTGGAGTTTGGAGTCGTTGTCGCGCCAGGTGGTGAACTGTGAGAAAAGCCGTTGTCCTACATCGCCATCCTGGCAAGACGTCGAAATAAATCCGTCCACAAGTTCGCTAAAATGCCTTGCCGCGTCGCTTTCGGGCGGCACGGCATCGACGACATGATTCAAGGGAGTCGTGGTGATCGCTTGATAAGAGGTGGACTCCCCGCGAGTGTAGTCCTTAACCGGCTCGAGTACGTCGGTAAGCGTTTTAAGTGCCGCAAATCCCTCAGGCCCCGCGAGTCCGGCGATTCTCTGCAACATCTTGCGGTACTGGCTGCGGTGCGTTAGCCCGAGCCATTCCAATCTCTGGCTGACCACCTCCAGACGCGCGTACATGGAGGGCACGTCTGTCACCGATTGGGGCGACCAGTAGCGCTCCGCGATTGCCGCTGTCCGCGGCCAGATACGCGAATCAATATTTTCCCAGTTGACGTATTCCCCCCACATGGTGGCTTCGCCGCCGAGCACAAGTCGCTTCTGCTCCGACGTCAAATCCGCCGCCGCGCCTCCCAGCGGATCCACCGCGTAGTGCCGGGCCGCGCTCCACATCAGGTCTATGTAGTAGCCGTTGGAAAGAATCCCGCGATAGCCCTGTTTCGCCGCGGCTGCAAGCGAGTCCGGGCCGCGCCAGGAGTGAATGACGATGTCCTTGGAGACGCCGGGAACGAAGATTTCGTCCCAGCCGATGGCTACCTTTCCATGCTTGGTCACCAGCTTCTGCACGCGCTGACTGAAATAGGCCTGCAGCTCTTCGTTCGATTTGTAGCCGTGTGCTCTCTTAAACTCCTGGATCTTCGGGTTGGCATCCCAGGCTTTTCCGTTCACCTCGTCACCACCGATATGAAAAAAGCGGTCCGGAAAGAGCTTGGCCATCTCGCCGATAAGGTGGTCGAGGAGTTTGTAGGTCTGTTCCTTAGTCGGATCCATCGCCGGATCCATGACGCCCCATTCCTCATCAATCTTGAAGGGCCCGGGTGTGCTGGCGATTTCCGGGTAGCCGACAAAAAAACCGGTGCTGTGGCCGGGCATCTCCAATTCGGGCATCACCCGGATTCCGCGGTCGCGAGCATAAGCAATCACATCGCGGATTTCCTCCTGCGTGTAATATGGTCCGCCGGAACCCATTTCGTGCAATTTGGGAAATTTCCTGCTCTCGAAGCGAAACCCTTGGTTGTCGGTAAGGTGCCAATGAAAAACGTTCAACTTCACGGCTTCCATGCCGTCCAGGTTGCGGCGAACCACTTCGATGGGTGTGAAGTGGCGCGAAGAGTCGATCAAGAGACCACGCCAGGGGAAACGGGGCTGGTCGTTAATGGTTACAGAAGGGGCAGCGAAGCCATCGCTCGAGACGTCCACAAGTTGCAGAAAGGTTTGCAGTCCATGCAGCGTGCCTAACGGTGTGGGCGCGGCGAGCTTCGCGCCGGCGCTGGTGATTTCGAGAACGTAGGATTCGTCTTCGCCAATTTCCTGAATTTCCTTGCTGGCATGATCTGTGTGAATGACCAGTTTAGCTTGCGCCGACTTTGCCGACTTGGTGGGCAGAAGTAGCGCAGTTTGAAGCCTAAGCTGGCTAAGAAAGCGTTCCACCCCGCGTTCGAGGCGGGGTTCGGTGTGTCCTGTCAGCGCGACGGAAAAGGAAGAATCCACGCGCAGGCTTCCAGTTCCTGTCTGCACGTTCACCGGAATGGGCATGAGATTGAGAGGAAGCTGCTGGGCCCATGTCAATTCAGGTGAGATGAGTGCGCAGAGAAGAATCAAGATGGAACCTCGCAAGCCCAAATTCTGAACGATTGTCACTTCAATCCTTTCGAAAAGGAAAGCAGCAAGCGATCGATTGCTGCCATCGAGTGCCGAATAGGGATACTGTCACAGCCTTGGTGTGCGGGGAAGCGAATTTGCAGGAACTATTGGAAGGCGCAAGGGGGCATTGGCAGCAAAGTTTGCAAGCCGCTGTTTCCGCAGCCTGAGTTAGAATACCCGCAGCATCATCGCCGCTGTGAAATTGCAATGAAGACTTCGATCGCCATTTATCCGGGCTCGTTTGACCCCGTCACGAACGGCCACCTCGACCTGATCGAGCGCGGCGAAAAAATGTTTGATCTCCTGATTGTGGCCGTCCTGCGCAACACGGAAAAACAGCCTTTGTTTAGCGTTCCCGAACGCGTCGAAATGCTCCGCGAAGTCACGAAAAAGTGGGCCGACGTGGAGGTGGACGTTTTCGAAGGGCTGCTGATCGACTATGCGCGCAAGCGCGGAGCGGGGGTGATTCTCCGCGGCATTCGAGCGGTTTCCGATTACGAATACGAGTTGCAGATGGCGCTGATGAACCGCAAGCTCGAGCCGCGGCTGGAGACGGTGTTCATGCTGCCGGGCGAACCGTACAGCTATTTGAGCTCCAAGCTGGTGCGAGAGATTGCGCAGCATGGCGGGCCTTTAGACGGGCTCGTGCCCGCAGTAGTCGAGCAACGGTTGCGGGCAAAAGTTTCTTAAGGCTCTGGGGCGCGCAGACTGGATCAAGGTATGAGCTGGCAGCAGGCCAATTCGGCGTTTGCCATGCCCGGTCCCGCCTGTAAACTATGGAATAGAAAGTTTTCCGATTCTTGAAGGAGCCAGAGTGCAACTCACGGACCGCATCAACCGCATACAAATCTCGCCGACCGCGGCGGTGATCGCCGAAGCGGACAGGCTGAAATCCAAGGGCATCGACATCGCGGACTTTGGGCCAGGCGAGCCGGACTTTCCTACGCCGGACCACATCAAGCAGGCGGCGATCAAGGCGATCAACGAGAACAAGACCAAATACACGCCTACTCCGGGCGTGATGCCGCTGCGCGAAGCGATCTGCGCGTGGCACAAGCGCGAGCTGCATTCGAACTACGAACCGAGGGAGTGCGTCGTCAACGTGGGCGGCAAGCACTCGATTTTCAATGTGATCAGCGTGCTGGCGCAAGCGGGCGATGAAGTGATTATTCCCGCGCCGTATTGGGTGAGCTACCCGGACATCGTGAAGTATACGGGGGCAACGCCGGTGTACGTGGAAACGCGCGCGGAGGACGGCTTTGCCGTTCGGGCGGCGGAGGTGGAGAAGGCCATTACGCCGAAGACCAAGCTGCTAATCCTGGATTCGCCGAGCAATCCGACGGGCGGCGTCACACCTCCAGAGGAATGCGAAAAGCTGCTGGCCCTTTGCGGGAAGCACAACGTCTGGCTGATGGGCGACGAGTGCTACTCGCACTTCACGTACGCGCCGCACAAACCGTTTTCCGTTGCCAGCCTGGCGGACTCGAAGAATCACGTCATCATCATCGGCTCCGTTTCGAAGACGTTTGCGATGACGGGCTGGCGCGTTGGGTACACGCTGGCTCCCGCAGAGATTATTACCGCGACCGTGAAGCTCCAGAGCCAATCCACCTCGAACCCGACCTCCATTGCGCAATATGCCGCACTAGCGGCAATGACCGGGCCAATGGACAGCGTCCCGCAGATGCTCGCCGAGTATGCAAAGCGCCGGCGCCGTATCGTCGACGGGCTCAACAAGATTCCCGGGATCCAATGCGGCGAACCCGGCGGCGCGTTTTATGTGTTTCCAAACGTGTCAGCTCGACTAGGCTCCGGACCTGATGCGCTTGCGAAGGATTGCTCAGACCTCGCAAGCAAGCTGCTTGAAAAAGCTCATGTCGCGCTCGTTTCGGGAGCAGCGTTTGGCGCGCCGGGCTATTTGCGGCTTTCCTATGCCACTTCCATCGAACGCATCGAGGAAGGCTTAAGGCGCCTGGACCGGTTTTTTGCGCGCGCGGAAGCCGCAGCCTAAACCGTGAAGCCCGAGCCGTTTCGAATCGATCCGACGTTCGTGCCGCGCATTTGGGGGGCGCTCTCGCTGGCGCCTCTGTATCCTGAAAAAACAAACCTACTGGAACCGATTGGTGAAGTCTGGCTCACCGGCGTGGATTGCAAAATTGCGACCGGCCCTTTTGCGGGAAAAACACTGGGCGAAGCGTGGCGCGAAATGCCGCCTGAATGGCGCGGCACGCGTTTTGCCGAGCCGTGCGACTTTCCAATCCTGATTAAGTTCATCTTTCCAAACGACAAACTCTCCATTCAAGTGCACCCAGATGACGCTTATGCTGCGGTACACGAGCAAGCTGCCGGTGGCCGCGGCAAAACGGAAATGTGGCACGCAGTGCGCGCCGAGCCTGGCGCTCATGTATTCGTTGGCACCAAGCCGGGCGTCTCGAAGCAGCAATTTCTGGAAGCAATCGGCAATCAAACTCTGGAAAGCCTGCTCGAAAAGCATCCGGTCTATGACGGCGATACGTTTTTTGTTCCTGCGGGCACACCACACACGATCGGACCGGGGATGGTTCTCTGCGAAGTGCAGGAGTATTCCGACTTGACTTATCGCGTTTATGATTACGGTCGCGTGGACGCGAAAGGCAAACCACGCGAATTGCACATTGAAAAGGCCATGGAGGTAATGCGGTTCAACAGAGAGCAGAGATGCAAAACAGTGCCCTTAGCACTAGAACGCGCAGGGATGGATCTCGCATTAGATGATAGAGGGGGCTCCTTGCTGGCCGCATGCAAATACTTTGCTGCTTGCGAATGGGATATCTCCAGAGCGCAGAAGCGGTATTCAGGAGATTTAGAGACATCATTCAGCGTGTCTGTTTTCTTGTGTGGCGCTGGCCAGCTTGTTTGGCGGGAGGGAAGTTCGACGTATAAGCCGGGCGAATGTTGGTTCCTGCCAGCAGAATTCGAGGAGTTCTCTGTGGCGCCGTCCCGACGGACCAGGTTCTTGGAGGCGTATGTTCCAGACCTGGGTCTTCTCCTGAAACAACCCAATTCTGACGGGCTCGCTGAAAACAGTCTGTCGCAAACTGTCTTTCCTTAGGAGAATCCGTTAGATAGCACTTCATCCATGTTAAAAGAAAAGCTCACAACGCATGCGGTGATACTGGCCGGGGGACGCGGCACGCGGTTCTGGCCGCGAAGCCGGACACGCACGCCCAAGCAGCTTCTGAATATCGTCGGCAGAGAAACGATGCTCGAGCAGACCGTAGCGCGGCTGCGGCCGTTGATTCCGGCCGAACGCATCTGGCCGGTGACGAACGCGGAGCAGGCAGCGGCCGTTCGCAAGCAGGTTCCCGCTGCTGGGCGGAAGCGCGTGCTGGTTGAGCCGAAGGGATTGAACACGGCGGTGGCCATTGGCCTTGCGGCCATTCACGCGCGTCACGCAAGCCGAGGTGACGCGTTGTTGGCGGTTTTGCCTGCGGATCACTACATCGCTCAGCCGGAAAAATATCGCAAGATCTTTTCCGCTGCGCTGGAGGTGGCACGCGAACCCGGGCGCATGGTCGTTCTCGGAATTCCACCAACACGGCCAGAGACCGGCTTCGGCTACATCGAGCGGACGGGCGAGCCGATTCCCGCAGAAGGCTTCCGCGTTTTCGCGGTGAAGCGGTTCACTGAAAAACCGGCGCTGCCGTTTGCCGTGGAATACGTCGCTTCCGGCAGGTATCACTGGAACGCGGGAATGTTTTTCTGGCGCGTTTCCACATTCCTCGAAAATCTCAAAAGTTTTCTGCCGAAGACAGGCGTTGCTCTTGAAGAGCTCGCGAGCTTCATCGGCACGCGAAGCTATGAACGTCGGCTGCGCTCAATGTATCAGAAGCTGGAAAGCATTTCCGTGGACTATGCGGTACTCGAACCTGCTACTCGTGTGGAGGGCCCGCCGCGCGTGTTCGTAATTCCTGCGGAAGTCGGCTGGAGCGACATCGGCTCGTGGGCGGCGGTGTACGAGCTGCTCGC
>CAZGBQ010000181.1:4478-7412 GCA_964524045.1 uncultured Acidobacteriaceae bacterium | reverse complement strand
GTTGGGGTCGCCGGTGATGGACGGGTCAAACGTCGCCTGGATGGTGAGACCTCCCCGCGCCGAAGGAACGAGCGCGCTGACAGCCAAGCCAACAAGTAGTCCCCAGAAGTGCTTTTTCATGTGCGTTCGCTCGATTGCGGGTCGGGCCATGTCAGAGCAGCGGGCATGAAAACGCGGACGCCGCACGCAGCACTTTGAGAAGTCGGCTCATGAGTTGTGGCTCGACACATCATGCCGATTTCCCCGCGTTTGACAAGCCAATTGAACCCGTAGTCTCTACTGCCGCCCGACGGCAACCGGAGCGGTGTCCGCCTTCACCCAATTCCAGTTCGCCAGCCACGCGGGGCTTGCGTAAGGTCGGCGCATGACCGAGCGCATTCCAACCACCGTGGAGCGCTTGTTGGCGGCGGCGCGGCAGCTCGGCGCGCGCCACTGGCGGCGGGCGCTGCGCTGGCGCGCGAAGCTGCTTTGGAACGAGGAGATTTTTCATCTGCTGCTCGCGGCGGCGGTGGGCGTGCTTGGCGGAACCGTGAACCTGATTTTCTATTATGCCATCGAAGGAGTGAAGCACTTCACCCTGCACCGGCCCGGCGACATGGCGGAAGTCGCGGAACTGCTCGACTGGTGGCGGCGGCTGCTCATCCCTGCGCTCGGCGGGCTGGCAGCGGGGCTGGTGCTGCATTGGGGCCTGCAACTCGTCCAGGCGGGCGCGACGAACATGATCGAGGTGGTCGTCGCGGGCGACGGGCGGCTGAAGTTCCGGCCCGGCTTGGTGCGTGTGCTGTCCTCGCTTGTGAGCATCGGCACGGGCGCGTCCATCGGACGCGAAGGCTCCATCGTGCAGATGGCCGCGACGGTCGCGTCGAAGTTCGGCCAATGGTTCGACTGGCAGCCATATCGCCTCCGGCTGCTCGTGGGCTGCGGCGCGGCGGCGGGCATGGCTGCGGCCTACAACGCCCCCATCGCCGGCGCGATTTTCGCGGCGCAGATCGTCCTCGGCAATTTCTCCATGACCTGCTTCGCGCCGCTCGTCGTCGCGTCCGTCGTGGCAACCCTCGTGAGCCGCACCTTCTTCGGCATCGCCCCGTGGTATTCCGTGCCGGCGTTTGAGTTCACCTCGCTGGGCCAGCTCGGGTGGTTCCTCCTCTTCGGCGTGCTGTGCGGCGCGTTCGGCGCGGCCTTCCTGCAAATGCTGGAGGCGAGCGAAAAAATGTTCGGCCGGCTGCGCGCGCCGCTGTATCTGCGGCTCGCGCTGGGCGGGGCCATCGTCGGCGCGATTGCGATAGACTTCCCCGAGGTCTGGGGCAACGGCTACGGCGCGACCAACAAGATTTTGCACGACCACTTCGCTTGGGAATTCCTCGTCGGCCTGCTGCTGGCGAAGCTCATCGCGACCATCGCCGCCGTCGGCACGGGCACGGTGGGCGGCGTGTTCACGCCCACGATCTTCCTGGGCGCGGGGCTGGGCACGGCGCTGGCGACGGGCCTGCACAGCGCGGGCTTCGCGACGGAACTGCCCACGCACACCTTCGCGCTCGTGGGCATGGGCAGCGTGCTCGCCGCGACAACCCATTCGCCGCTGCTCGCGATGGTGATGCTCTTCGAGATTTCGCTGAACTACTCGATGATGCCGCCGCTGATGCTCGCGTGCGCGCTCGCCACGCTCGTCGCGCGGCAGTTGCACCCGGACTCCGTTTACACCGCGCCGTTGAAGGCCCGGGGGTTGGAGCCGAGCGCCGACACGCTTCGCATCGGCGCGGCGCACCAGCAAAAGATCGGCGACCTCATGCGCGAGCCGGTCACTCCCGTGCGCGACATCACGCCGCTGCCGGAAATCGCCGCGCGTTTCCTCCAGCACACGTTCAACTTCCTCCCCGTGGTGGACGCGCAGCACCGCCTGCTCGGCCTCGTGGCCTTGCACGACCTGAAGGAATACCTCGGCGACGCCGACGCGTTGCGCAGCGTCATCGCCAGCGACGTGATGCGCCCCGTGCCGGTGCTGCTCACGCCGAACCAATCCCTCACCGACGCCCTGCCCGCCCTGCTCGCCAGCGAGCAACGCAACGTCCCCATCGTGAACAACCTGAAAGAACGCCGGCTCCTCGGCTCCGTCCTGCGCGCCGAAGCGCTGGGCCTCATGGCCGAAGCCATCGCCATCGGCAGCACGTTGAAACCCAAGTAGCCCAAGCAGGGCGTGGTGCCCTCAGCGCGCCGGTTGGACAACCGAACGTAACCGCGCGGCACGCTGGGAACCGACGCGCCTCACCTCGCCCTCCCGGTCGAATCAATCCGAGAATCCGTCGAGTCAACCCTCGGCCCGGTCGTGCCGGTGATGGGAGCGGTCGGATGAAAAATCGCCCCGGTCGGATGGATTACCGTTCCGGTCGGATCAACTATCGCGCCGGTCGGACAAGGAATTGCCCCGGTCGCATCAATCCGGGCCTCGGTCGGGTCGAGCATTGGACTGGTCGGGTCAAGAATCGCTCCGGGAGCGGCAAACATTGCCCCGGTCGGGTGAGACATTGGAGCGGTCGTATCAAGCAAAGGATTGGTTTCAAACAACTTGCGAAGAATCGGCTCTTTTTAACCACCTGCACCGCCATTCTTTCCTCGAATCTCACATTGCCCATTGCCTATCACCTGATGTCATCTTTGCAGCTTTGCACCCCTCGACTCAAAAGCCTATCGCCCACAGTCTGTTAAATCAATTTCAATGCCAACAAGCATTTTTTGGCAAAATTGTTGGCATAAAAATATTCACGCTTTTTAAAAAGATTCTTGCAAAAGTGCCCCCCCCCCCCCCCATTTTCCCCCCAAAAAAAACAAAACAAGGTTAATTGTTGAACTCCTTCCCCCCTCCTTTTGCCTCTTTGTTTTTTCCAATCGTATACTTCTACCTATTAGATATTCGCGTTTTTTTTTTTTTGTTTTTTT
>CAZGBQ010000181.1:0-4468 GCA_964524045.1 uncultured Acidobacteriaceae bacterium | reverse complement strand
ATATGACCATCTGTGCCTCCACCGTGTACAAACACATTCCCCCAGAGGTTTTATAAAATTTGATTAGCAAAAATAATTTTTTGTGCAAGATTTTTGGAGAAAAAATTTTTCCGCTTTTTAAAAAAATTTTTTGAGACCGGCCCCCCCCCCCCCCCCCCATTGTCGCCGCCAATCAATGAAGAAACGGGCTATGTGTCGAACGCTCTCACGCAGTCTTTCGCCTTCAATTTGGACTGCACTGATATCCTCTACATTGGCAAACGTCGGCGTTGTTTTTGTCTCGATTTTGTTTGTCTATACCGAAAACGCCTTTGCAGCCAATCGGAGTCTTGGCTCCACGCAATTCACCGTATCGGGGAATGTTTCCACCACCGTCTATTCGCCTGCCGGAAATCCTCGCAATCAATCGGTCACTTTGTTTGCCGTTCATTACGCATCTGGAAAGTGGCTGATTCGGAGTTCCCAATTACGAAACGGTTTGTCTTACATCGAAACGGGCTTTGATGGCACGAATTATATGACTTATGTCCCGCTTCCACGAATTGCGAGTGCGAAGAGCGGGACTCTAAATGACGGTGGCACGGGGATTCTGGACAAAGGGCCGATTCCGCACATTCATTCCGTTCCGCTTCACAGCGTCCTGTGGCTGACGTTTTGCTCCCGCGAAGTAATCACGCGAGAGACGAAGGAGTCCGAGCCCCTTTTCCTGACATCGCATCTTGGCGCGGATTTTGAGGAGATATTCCGCTTTGGAGTGAAATTCAAGACGGCAATCGAGTCAGACGAACAAACAAGGATCAAGCGAATAACATATCTTCACGATGGTAAGATACGAGGATGGTCCAGGCCGCAGGCATCTTGGGTTGCGAAACCAACTGAAATCCTAATGCCTGCGCCGTTCAATGCAGGCTACACCTCGGCCGTGTTCGTCGCTGAGGGCTTTGTCGCTGCTCGTGACGCCAACATCCCTCAGGATTTCAGGTATTCCGTTTATGAGGCGGACTTGAAAAACTTGGAGCCAGCCCGGACGTATTTGCTGCAAGAATTCAAGGGAACGGTCACAAACTATCTCCCGGCTTGTGCGCTGTCACAATTCCAACCCGTCATCACGGGCCGTGTCATGGCAGTAGAGCGCCGTTTTACTATGGACGAAATGCCCGTTCACCAGTTCAACTACTTGTTCAAGGACGCTTGGAAAACCGAGGATCAAGTTCGAAGGGATCCCGCCTTCAGTCGGCAGCTTATTGCGCAGGGATATACTCAGCCAGCCATCATGGGCGAACTGGCCAGAGCCTCGCATTCGGCCAAAAAACGTAGAATTCTTGTGTATTCCGGATTCATTGTGCTGGCCATCCTGGGTCTTTTATATCTCAGACACTCCTTCTCGAACAGGCAGAACGCAAAGGCCGCTTGATTTCTGGAAAAAAATCCAGAGTAGCAGAACAAAACAACAACACATAAAATGACAACATGAAAAACACAAAAAAACAACCTGTCTGGTGCCAGTTGATCGTGACGATTCTTTGTCTGATGCTCACGGGCGTCCAAGTCGGCGCTGGATATTGGCAACTTGGCTCCAAAGAACCTAACCTCCGGGCAACAAATCAGGATAGGTCTGGCTATCCAGATTGCGACGTAAACAGTGTGGGCGCAACCTGCACACTGATAAGCTATGCACAAAATGTTTTATGCATAGACAGCACACTTTGTTGTCAAACAAGTTATTATTTTGCTGAAACTGGAGATCCAGCAGACGACGGAGTCCTAGTATGGACTACCACTGTTAGCGGAACTTGTGGCACTGTGGAGCGTGATGGGACCACTTCCTATGCTTGCACGGGATGCACTTCTGACAGCAGATATACAGGACCATTGGGTGGCACTACAGCTACAACCGCGCTCCCATGCGATACGGGATCTTAATGAATCAATCTCGACGCATAGGTGCGTGGCTCCGGAGGGAACCTTTCCCTCCGGGGCTTGGTCTTCGTCTTGCCTGCAAAGCAACGAAGCTCTACTGTGCGGCTGCTGCATTGTTGCTGGTGGTCAGCGCTTTGTTGAAACTTGGTTCTCCGTTGCTCTATTCCACTTCCGCATCACGGCCCGACCCGGTTCTGCCTTTCCTTTCCCGTTTTGAACTTGGGGTCGTCACGGTGGGCATCGAGATCGCCGTGGCTTTCCTGACAATCCGCTCCATCGCCGCCCTCAAACCGCCGATTGCACTGCTACTCTTGGCATGTTGCTTTGGGTGGTATCACGTCTCGCTTTCGCTCTTGGGATTGAGCGGGTCATGCGCGTGTTTGGGCTCTGTTTTCCACGTTCTTCCTCAGTCGCCCGCGATTGAGCGAAGAATCATGCTGGGACTTGTGCTGTTTCTCCTCATTCCATCCGCGGGCCTTTGCGCCTTTCACCTGTGGTCTGATCAGGCTGGCCGCCTTCCGGGCATCTCTGCTGACAACAAACAGTCATGAAGCCTGCCTCGCTTGTTACAGGCCGAATCATCCTCGAGATGTGTCTGTTCGGAGCATGCTTGCTTGGACTGCAGCCGGGCCTTTTGGGAGCCGCGATCACAAATCTGACGATCTCAAGCGAACCGGCGGTCCGACAGATTGATTTCTTTGGACCGGGCCACGCGGGGGAATGGGTCGAGGCCGGGAAAATCACTACCAATGAACGCGCTTCGGTTGTGGGAGGCAGGCCAGCCTCGAACCCAGGCTGGTTTGTCCGCGTCCGTGATGGCAATCAAAAGACCGTGTTTGACAAGTCGGGAGGAGTCCCTCCAGCGGATTCCGTGGATTCCGCGTTATGTGCATTCCCGGTCGAATCAGGTGGATGGCTGATGGCGCGAAGGGAGGGCTTTCGGACGCTCAAGGATGGAAGTTCGGACTCGAACCAAGCGGGCTGCCAACTTACTGTAGAGCATTGGAATCCTGATTTGTCTGTCGCATCAAGCATGTCATATAAATTTGAAATTCCTCACAACATTATTTATAGATCAGCGCCGGGTTTCCCAAAGGGCATCCTCTTTTGCGGAGGCAGGGCTAGAACCGACGTGGTGCTCGCCGAGGGTCTGCGCATTCAAAAGCAGGCACCCTTTGCCGCGATTCTCTCCACAGATTCAGATGGCTTGAAGCGGATCCTCACTCTGGACAACGTGTATGGGGCATTTGTTCGTGGGCTGGTAACAGAGGATGGCGGATTGATAGCGGTCGGATCAGGAGAGGACATCAAGGCGTTGAATGCGGATCGGCCGGGAAATAATGGCCCAACTTCACGGCCAAAGGGTATTGTGGCAAAATGGGATTCGAGTGGACGACTTCTTTGGCAAAAAAGGTTGGAATCAACGACCTTCTCCTCATTTGGCCACGTAGTTGAGGCAAAGGATGGCGGATATGTCGTGGCAGGTCTGTTTATGGGGAAGCTCGACATTGGAAAATATAACATTGAAAATCAGGACAATTCGGCCGCAGGGTTCCTGGTCAAGATATCTTCCGATGGCATTGTAGAATGGCTTGCCGCCAGCGACGGCAAGGGGCTGTCCTTTCAAGGCTTATGCGCCATGCCTGGTGGCAGACTATTGGCCTTGGTGGGCACGACGGGCTCTGCGAAACCGCCAAAGCTCGGAGGTGTTCCTTTCAAGGCATACGCAGAGCGCGGCTTACTGCTGGCTTTGCTCGATCCAAATGGTGGCGTGCTTGCGACATATCGCCTTCTTGGGAAGGATTTCGAGCCGGTGTCGACCGCTCAATTTTTGGCTGTGTCTGCGAAGACCGGCGAAGCCGCGGTATCGCTGCGGATGAGCGGGCTTCTCGACTTCGGACAAGGAGCCGAAGTGTCCTCGAAGCGTTTCAAAGATGATCACAACTTGCTGTTGAAGGTTACCGTTACGGACTAATGACCCTTATGCAACAAGGCAGTAAGAGCGGCCTTATTGAAACCACTCTTGGGGTTGTTGAATATTCTCATCGCCAAGCCGAAGAGAGAAGTCACTCAGAAATCGGGGAGCGATTGGTGACGTGTGCGATAATCATCCTTGGCGCATGCATAGTGCTTGGAGCTTTATGGTTTTTTGTGGCGGATAGGTGGAGCGTTGGGACCGACGAAGGCTACAATCTGTCAAAGGCATCACTATATCATCCACTGAATAAGCATGAAGCTGGTCTATGGAGCGACCAGCCATTGTTTTATGTCGCCGTCCAAGGCTTTGTTGGGGATTTTTTCGGTTCGTCACCGGAAACAGCCAGACTCGTATCTATGGTGTTTGCTGCCGGCATGGTCGCTTCAATTTCCACAATTCTCATGCGCATTAGGCCAGCTGTAACTTCCGCTGTGTGTCTCATGCTTATGCTCAGTAGCCCAATGATCCTCGAATATTGTGTGGCAGTGAACATTACGATTCCGGCGATATCACTTACCGAGACCTCTGCGAAACAGGGCAGCAGGCATTTGGTTCCATTTTCTGCGATGC
>CAZGBQ010000180.1:0-7431 GCA_964524045.1 uncultured Acidobacteriaceae bacterium | reverse complement strand
GGCCTTGACGAATCGAATCGGGTAACTCCGTCCCCTGCAATTTTTCCAAGTTCGGTTTGTAGTCGAACAATTCCATTTGGGAGGGCGCGCCGGATTGGTGCAGGAAGATGACTCGTTTTGCCTTTGGCGGGAAATGCGGCAGGCCAGGCAGTCCGCCGGTTTTGGAATCGGTTGCGCTATCGGCGCCGAAGCCATCGGCCGTAAGTAGCGTCGCCAGCGCTGGAATGCCGATGGCAATTCCGGCCGTGCTGCGCCGGAAAAACTGCCGGCGCGTCATGCCTGTGCTGACTTCCGGAGTCAACTTGTCACCCATGTTTTTTCTCGACTTCCGCTACTGCTTGGTAACCGTTTCATCCAGGTTTAGGATCATGCTTGCTACTGTCGTCCAAGCTGCGAGTTCGCGCGGCGGCAAGCTCGAATCCGCTTTTGCGTCGCCGACGGACAGCAGCTTGCTTGCGTTTGCTCCATCCCGGGCGTAGGACGAACGGAATTCCTTGAGTGAGTCGAGCAGTACGGTCCGCTCTTTCGCATCCGGCGTCCGCGCCGTCGCCAGCTTAAAAGCAAAATCGATGCGCGCTTGATCGGATTTGCCGCCGTTTCGCAGAACGCGTTCCGCAAGCGCGCGAGACGCTTCCACATAAGTAGGATCGTTGAGGAGCGCCAGCGCCTGTAGCGGCGTGTTCGTCACCGCTCGGCGCGCGGTGCATTTTTCGCGATCGGGAGCGTCGAATAAGGTCAGCGAGGGCGGCGGGACAGTGCGTTTCCACACGGTGTACATCCCGCGCCGGTAAAGATCGGGACCTGCACCCGGCGTGTAACTCTGGCCCGAATAGCCTTCACCAAACGCCATTTCCTCCCACAAGCCCTTCGGCTGATAGGGATACACACTCGGGCCGCCGATCTTGTCGTTCAGCAACCCGCTAATGGCCAGCGCGTTGTCGCGAATGATTTCGGCCGGCAGGCGGAATCGCGGCCCACGCGCGAGGAGCCGGTTTTCCGGATCCCGCTCGATGAGTTCGCGCGATGCAATGGACGACTGGCGATAGGTCGCCGAAGTAACAATCAGCCGCTGCATCGCCTTGATGTCCCACCCGCTGCGGACAAATTCGGTGGCCAGCCAGTCGAGCAATTCCGGATGGCTCGGCGGTTCACCTTGTGAGCCGAAGTCTTCGGCGGTCTTGACGATTCCCGTTCCAAAATACTGCTGCCAATACTGGTTCACCACGACACGCGCGGTGAGCGGGTTCGCAGGGTCGAGAATCCACTTTGCCAGTCCCAGGCGATTGGGAAGCATGTCGCGCGACATCGGGGGCAAGAACGACGGCACACCCGGTGTGACTTTGTCTCCCTTATTGTCGTACTGACCTCGCCCCAGGATGAACGTGTCGCGCAGCTTGGACATCTCCGCCATCACCATAGTCGTGGTGATGGACTTTTCGACCTTGTCGCGTTCTTTTCGCAGCTCTCCGAGGTGAGAGTAAAGCTGCCTGTATTTCTCCGGAGCGTCGTGCTTTAGAAAGTATTCGGTCAATCGGGCCTGGTGCTGCTTTTCGAGCCGCTCTTGCTTTTTTTCTTTGCTTTCCGCCTTGGGTGGTTCGCCTATGTCGGCTTCTTCCGGCGGCTTGTCGGGTTGAAGGGTTGCAATTTCTTTCGCAGGAGTGCCCGAAAGCTCGGTCAACAACATGCGTGCGGGAAAATGCACCGCCAGATTCGCAGCTTCGGCATCGGTCAGCATGCGTGTGTAAACACGCAAGTCGGCAAGCTGACCTTGAAACAGGCCCCCATTGTTCTTATTTCCAATCTCCAGCGGGGCGGAAGTGCGGAAGGTGCCGCTGAGCGTATCCTTCACTATTTCGGTTTCCCACGGCTTGCCGTCAACGTAGAAGTTCAATCCCGTGGCCTTGGCCGAGCCATCGTAGTTAACGATCACGTGGTGCGCACCGTTCATCGGGACGCGATCTTTTGTGCGTACTTCGATGGCGCTGTCCGGCCAGCACGCTGCAAACCGCACAACGACGCGAAGGTTCCGCTGGTGGCGGCCTGTGTACGCGACGTCGTCAAAACCAAGTTGATAGCCTGCCCAATGTTCGGAGGCGTCTCTTTTCTGAAGAACGACGCTGTTCTTCAATCCGTAGACGTCCGCCCACGCGGCGAGACCAAACGGCTGGTGTGCATCGAAATCGCCGGCTTGCCCGAGATTGACTTCCGCTTCCCCACTGAATTCCGCGGCTTTGCCAGTCGGTCCATCCTCGTAAAGAACCTCACCTCGCACGAGCTTTCCATGGTGTTTCGAAAAGGCGTCCAACAAGTCGCTGTTGAAGGAATGATGGGTCAGCAGGCCGTCGCTCGGCGGCTCCGGTAAGGTAGCGAGCCGCGTCTTTTGCCATTCGTTTCGAAGCGCCAGAATCTCTTTCTCAGGCATGGCGGCCAAAACATCTGCGATCTGCTGATTGAGTTCGTCCACGCGACGCTGCTGCTCTGGAGTGGGCAACTGCAATACCGGATCAGCGTTTCCTTCATATCCGTCAAGTCCGCGCTCCGGAACAGTGTTGAAGAAGGCAAAAAAACGATAAAAATCTTTTTGCTTGATGGGATCGTATTTGTGGTCGTGGCAGCGGGCGCAGCCCATGGTGAGTCCGAGCCAAGTGGTTGCCGTAGTGCTGGTGCGATCGACCACATACTCGACGTGGTATTCCTCCGGAATCGCGCCGCCTTCGAAGTTGATCATGTTGTTGCGGTTAAAACCGCTGGCGATTCTCTGTTCGACGCCCGCCTTGGGAAGCAGGTCGCCGGCCAATTGGTCGATGGTGAACTCGTCAAAGGGCATGTTACGGTTAAAAGCGTTAATCACCCAATCGCGCCACGGCCACATCTCGCGTAAGCTGTCAATGTGATATCCATGCGTGTCGGAGTAGCGGGCTAGGTCGAGCCACTGCATCGTCATGCGCTCACCGTAGTGCAGTGACTTCAGCAGCTGGTCAACTCTCTTTTCGTATGCGTCGGGAGAATAGTCTGTTAGAAACGAGTCTATCTCGGCGGGAGTGGGCGGCAGGCCGGTCAAATCAAACGAAACACGTCGCAGCAGCGTTGCCTTGTCTGCCCCGGGAGAAGGTTTTAGCCCCTCGGCTTCCAGGCGCGCGAGAGCGAAATTGTCGATGGGATTCTCCAGCCAGGTTTTGTTTTTGACTTCGGGCAAGGCCGGAGTCTTCGGAGGATCAAACGCCCAGTGGGATTGCCACTTCGCACCCTGATCGATCCATTGGCGGATTAATTCGATCTGTTTGGGCGTCAGTGTCCTGCCGGACCACGGCGGAGGCATGCGCGAGGTCTTGTCTGCCGCACTAATCCTTTGATACAGGCGGCTGGTCGCGCTGTTACCGGGCGCGATAATCCGGTACCCGGCACGATCCGCAAAGACACTTTCTTTGCTGTCGAGCCGCAAGTTTCCTTGGCGGCCGTCCTCCTCGGGACCATGGCACGCAAAGCAAGTGTCCGAGAGGATGGGACGAATGTCGCGGTTGAAATCTACGGGCTTCTCAGGAGGATTTGACGGCGGTTGCCAGGCACCCAGGGCAGGAAGGCATAACGCCATAGCAACAGCCGGCAACCATCGCCAGATGATCGGTCGGATCAAGGAACTCCTCACCGAGTTATTGCGCAACTTCGAATACCATACTACGAGAGTCTCGCGCTAGGAAATGCCTTCCGCTGCTGCTCATTGAGACAGGCGTAGTGTATCCCCGCAACTACGCGACTACTTCTATCGTTATCGAGCAACCGGAATCTTTCTTGGATTCTTCTCTGGTGTGGTCTAAGTCTTGATACACGGGCTTACCCGAGGCAAGGGTACTACCAGGAACATATCCGATAAGCTGACTAATCAGGAGCCAGCCGCTTGTCACCAGGCGCCTTGGTTAAAGGGTTTTAACTTTGACGAGAAGGGGGGAGTGACTTCACAACACCGAACGAGCAGCGCTTCCCGTTTTGTCGTAAAATCCCGTCACCCGCCCCGCACCCTGGGGCATCTAAGACTTGACCGGACCGCGGGAACCCCCTGCCCGCGACAGGAGCGCATGTGAGTCAGGCAAAGAGCCAAGTGGACGTCGATCAACTCAGTATCAATACCATTCGCACGCTGGCGATTGATGCAGTCCAGCAAGCGAATTCCGGTCATCCTGGCGCGCCAATGGGCCTTGCGCCCGTAGTTTATTCGCTCTGGCAGCACTACCTCCGCTACGATCCGGCGGATCCCGCTTGGCCGAATCGTGATCGCTTCGTGCTTTCCGCCGGCCACGCCTCCATGCTGCTCTACGCGACGTTGCATTTGGCGGGAGTGCGCTTGCTGAATGCGAAAGGGGAAGTTACGCCTGACCTCGCGGTTTCCATGGAAGAAATCAAGCGCTTCCGCCAGATTGACAGCCGGACGCCGGGGCATCCGGAGTCGCACCTCACCACGGGCGTCGAGACCACTACCGGCCCGCTGGGGCAAGGCGCGGGAAACAGTGTGGGCATGGCCATTGCCAGCAAATGGCTTGCGGAGAATTACAACCGCCCGGGTTTCGACATTTTCGATTTCAACGTGTACGCGGTTTGCGGAGACGGCGATTTGATGGAAGGCGTGGCCTGCGAAGCGGCTTCCCTCGCTGGGCATCTAAAACTTTCCAATCTTTGCTGGGTCTACGACAACAATCGCGTAACGCTGGATGGCCCTGCGGAATGGTCGTTTAGCGAGGACGTCGCCACGCGCTTTGCCGGTTATGGCTGGAATGTTACTCACGTATCAGATGCGAACAATTTGGAAATGCTGGCGCGTGGGTACGAGAATTTCCTCAACACGAATGACCGGCCGACTCTCATCGTTGTCGACAGCCACATTGGCTACGGTTCCCCGCACAAACAGGATTCGTACGAGGCGCATGGCGAGCCGTTGGGCGAAGCCGAAGTCAAGCTGGTGAAGAAGAATTACGACTGGCCGGAAGACGCCAGGTTTCTTGTTCCGGACGGCGTCTACGATCAATTCAAGAACGGAGTAGGCAAGCGCGGCGCGCAAGTACGCACAACGTGGCAGACGAAATTCGCGGAGTACAAAGAACAGTTTCCGCAGCTTGCCGATCAGATCGAGCGCATGCAGGCGGGGAAATTGCCCGACGCTTGGGACCAGGATTTGCCGAATTTCCCGCCCGATGCGAAAGGGATGGCCACGCGCGAGTCCTCGGGAAAGGTGCTGAACGCGCTCGCGAAGAATATCCCCTGGCTCGTCGGCGGTTCCGCGGATTTGGCGAAATCGAACAAGACGAATCTGACGTTTGATGGTGCTGGAGAGTTCTATCCGAACGAGTATCGCGGGCGCAACGTGCACTTTGGCGTGCGCGAACACGCCATGGGCGCCATCGTGAATGGCATGACCCTTTCGAAACTGCGCAGTTTCAGCGCGACATTTTTCAATTTCAGCGACTACATGCGTCCCAGCATGCGCTTGGGCGCGTTGATGGAAATTCCCGCAATCTACATCTTCACCCACGACTCCATCGGTTTGGGGGAGGACGGGCCGACGCACCAGCCGGTGGAGCAACTGGCGTCGCTGCGGGCGATGCCGAACATGCTGGTTCTGCGGCCGGGCGATTCGAATGAAGTGGTGGAAGCGTACAAAGTGATTCTGCAGCACAAGCATGGGCCAAGCACTTTGGTGCTGACGCGGCAGGCGGTGCCGACGCTTGATCGAGCGAAATATGCGGCGGCTTCGGGAGTGGCGAAGGGCGCGTACGTGCTGGCCGACGCGGTGGGAGGGAAGCCGGAGGTAATCTTGATGGCGAGCGGGAGCGAGTTGTCGCTCTGCGTGGAGGCGTACGAAAAGCTCAAAACAGAGGGCGCAAAGGCCAGAGTGGTGAGCATGCCTTGCTGGGAACTGTTCGAACAGCAAGATGCGGGCTACAAAGCGAGCGTATTGCCGCCGGATGTAACCTCTCGAGTTTCGGTAGAAATGGGTGCGACGTTCGGCTGGGAACGCTATATCGGCTCAAAAGGGAAGAGCATCGGGATGCACAGTTTCGGAGCGTCAGCCCCGTTGAGGGATCTGCTGAAGAAATTCGGTTTCAGCGCGGACAACGTTGTCGCAGCGGCCCGGGAAGTTATGGGAAAGTGAACTGCCGATGAAGCTGGCAATCGGATCGGATCACGCGGGATATGAGCTGAAAGTCGCACTGGGCGATTTTTTGCGGACGCTCGGACACGAAGTTCTGGACGTTGGCGCGTTCAACGAGAACCCTTCCGACTATCCGGACTTTGCCGAAGCCGTGGGCCGAGCGGTGCTGGACGGCAAAGCCGAGCGCGGCGTGTTGATTTGCGGGAGCGGCGTAGGCGCAAGCGTGGCGGCGAACAAGCTTCCCGGGATTCGCGCGGGCATGTGCCACGACACGTATTCGGCCCATCAAGGTGTGGAGCACGACGACATCAACGTGCTGGTGCTGGGCTCGCGCGTCATCGGCATTATGCTGGCCCAAGACCTAGTGAAGGCATTCCTGGGGGCGAAATTCAGCAACGAGGAACGACATTTGCGGCGGCTCGGCAAAGTGAAAGCGCTGGAGGCGAAGTATTTAGGCCGATCGGGAGTTTAGGCTTTTGGCGGAAAATCGGCCCATTTGGTAGTGGCTCAGTTTGAATTTTGGCCTTATTGTGTCACGAAACACAAAATTCAAAACTGACCCACCATTCCCGTATAAGGCGTCGAGCTTCCAAACCCCGTGGGCGTACAATAGGGTTTCGAAGACTCTGCAAGAAGGAGACTTGCAATGACCACCACCACGACGATTCCAAACGTGTCGGCTGGCGCGGCAACCAATCCGTTAAAAGGCCTTCTGGCTTACGGCCAATCTCCGTGGATGGACTATGTCCGCCGCGACCTGCTCACGAGCGGCCAACTGAAGAAGTACATCGAGAACGACGGCCTGCGCGGCATGACCTCGAATCCGGCGATTTTCGAGAAGGCCATCACGGGGAGTAATCTTTACGCCGACATTCTGGACTCGCCCGAGGCGAAGACGCTCGACGCGAATGGCGTGTTTGAGAAGATTGCGTTCCGCGACATTCAAGACGCGTGCGATATCTTTCAGTCCGTATACGCGGAATCGAACCGCCGCGACGGTTACGTCAGCCTGGAAGTTTCTCCGTTTCTCGGCTACGACACGGCGAAAACTATTGACGAGGCGCGGCGGCTTTGGAAGGGCGTGAACCGCCCGAACGTGATGATCAAGATTCCCGGAACGCCGCAAGGGCTTCCGGCGATCCGGCAATGTCTCGAAGAAGGAATCAACATCAACATCACGCTGCTGTTTGCGCAATCGGCTTACGAACAAGTGGCTGAGGCATTCCTTGCCGCGCTCGAAGCGCGCGCGGCCAAAGGTGGGGATATTAGCCACATCGCAAGCGTGGCCA
>CAZGBQ010000179.1:0-7488 GCA_964524045.1 uncultured Acidobacteriaceae bacterium | reverse complement strand
CACTGGCTGTGGCAAATCCAAAAATGGTGAAATCATAAAACTCCACCAACACCCCAGCGGTGGCGGAGAGCGCCAGAATGACCAGAGTTCGAGTATCCACGCTGTGTTCAGGCTGCTCCGTCATTTGACGCGCCCGCCGGAGGAAATCTCCTTGTTCGCTTGCTAGGCGTGGATACTACCATTCTCTTAATCATGTCTGGATGGTTGGCAAACCGGAGACTGAGATCGGACTGGTCGCCACCTTCCGTGTAGCCCGTAATCCGACAAGAACTTCTACTAAACACTTAACACGGCTCGACTACTCTTTGCCTCGACAGCTAAAATATCTCCATGGCTGAGGCGAGCGTTGCGATGATGCCAACACAACGGGTTGTTCCCGCTTTGCGAATCACGAATTATGAGCGGAGCAAGAAGTTTTATCTTGATCAGCTTGGTTTCATCTTGGAGTGGGAACACCGATTCGAGCCGAAGTTCCCGGTCTTCATGTCAGTGGCCCTAGACGGCATGAGGCTGTACCTGACGGAGCACTCAGGTGACTGCCAAGTTGGTGGCCTTGTTCAATTCGTTGTGAGCAATGTGGATGCGTTGCACGGTACCTTCAAGAACAGGCAAGTGCCCATAACCGAGGCGCCGAACGACGATTTGGGTTTCCGGAACATGACAATCACTGATCCGGATGGAAATCAGCTTCGGTTCATGGAACCCAGCAGAAAACCCTGATCTGGCAAACGGTGCGGCCCCGTTGGTTGGCAACACTTCCGTAACCGGATTGGGGAAGGTTTGCCAATCACTCGGCCATGTCCTTGAAGCGCGTTGATCCGCTTGGCTTTCGGAAAAAACAAAAGGTAAACTTCCCGCGGACAGCCATTGGTGTCCGAAATCGTCTTCTCTCTGGATGCGAAGTTGTTTATCGGAGAAAACATGACCCTTCTGAGGAAGAGCAGGTGGGCTGGGGCCCTTCTCGTAATTTCCACACCGCTGGCTCTGGCTGCCCAGGAGCCTCGTTCGCTTTCACCAGAACAAGGAAAACATCAGCAGATGTCGCCGGCTGCCAGAGCCAGGAAGCCCAACATCGTCCTTATGCTTACAGATAACCTCGGCTATGGTGAGCTCGGGATCTATGGCGGCGGTATCCTCCGTGGAGCACCTACGCCACGCATCGATAAACTTGCCAGCGAGGGTACCCGACTATTGAATTTCAACGTCGAGGCCCAGTGCACTCCCTCGCGTTCAGCGCTGATGACCGGCCGTTTCCCAATTCGCTCGGGAACCTACCAGGTGCCGCGTGGAGGCGTTCCCGAAGGACTGACTACTTGGGAGATTACGCTGCCGCAGCTCCTATCCGGGAGCGGTTATTCTACCGGGATCTGGGGCAAGTGGCACCTGGGCAGTGCGGAAGTGCGCCTTCCCACGAATCGAGGCTTCGATGAGTGGTATGGCATCCCGCGCACCTATAGCGAAGTTTTTTGGCCTGAGCTCAATGATACCCATTCCCTATGGCCGTCGGTGGGCTCAAAGCAAGGCTGGGATTCCCAATTGGTTCCCGCTGAGCCCATTTATGAGGCACGCAAAGGTGAGAAGCCTCGCAAGATTGCCGAATTGGATTTAGATCATCGGCGGGCCATGGAAAAGGAAATCACGACGCGCGCTGTGGAATTCATAAAAAGAAACGCGAGCACCAGCAAACCATTTTTTGCCTATGTCTCATTCTCGCTCTTTCATATGCCAACATTGCCGAATCCCGCATTCGCAGGTAAGACTGGGAACGGCGATTGGGCGGATTGTCTCGCCGAGATGGACTATCGCACAGGCCAAATCCTCGACGCGATTAAAGAGGCCGGCATCGAGGACAACACGATTGTAATCTTCACTAGCGACAATGGCCCCGAGGCAACTCACCCCTGGCAAGGCGACAGTGGTCCATGGAGGGGAACCTATTCCACCGCAATGGAGGCTTCCCTGCGTGCGCCATTCACTATCCGCTGGCCGGGCAAAATCCCCGCCGGCCGTGTGAGCAATGAGATCGTCCACATGGTAGATCTGTTCACAACTCTTGCCCAAGTAGGAGGAGCTGAAATCCCGAGAGATCGACCTATTGATGGCGTGGACCAGATGGATTTTTTCCTTGGCAAACAGGAACGCTCGAATCGCGAAGGATTTCCCGCCTATGTGTCCGATCGCTTACAAGCGGTCAAATGGCGAAATTGGAAAATGCATCTGATTTGGCAGGAAAACATGTACGACGCGCCCCAGCGACTACCGCTTCCCAAAATCATTAACTTGCTGACCGACCTAAAGGAAGAGAACGATGTTCTGATCCAAGATGGTTGGGTCACCTATCCGATGATGAAGATAGTCAATGACTTTGAGGAGAGCTTGAAGAAATATCCGCCGATCAAAATGGGCACGCCCGACCCATATCAGCCTCCATCTGAACAAACTCCCCGGCGCTAACGAGCGGAAGAGCAGTTGCTGTTCGTAAAATGGGGACTTGCGGGTGGATTGTCCGCAACCCTTCCATCGGGGTCCTAATGGAAGGTTAGCCCGTTATCCAGCCGTACGTGTGGCATGCGCGATTGCAGTTCCCCAGGAAAGTGGTTGTCCCGCAACCTAATGCGCCAAACTAGCCTCCGCATGCGAATCGAATCAGGGCACTGGCTAGGCGATCTGGTCGATTTCTTCCTTTGTCAGCGGGCCGCCGAGAAGAGTCATTCCGTACTTCTCGAATTCTGCTTTGCGCTGTTCGGGAGTCTGTGGAGCGTTGTTGTTCAGAGCGGTGTCAAAGAAGGCGTCCATGAAGCCGGCAGGCGTATAGAGATGGATGGCCCCGCTGTGAGCCTGACTGGCGCTACTCCAACGGTGCGGGATTTTCATGGGCATGAGCAGAGAGTCGCCCGGCTTCAGCCGGTTACGCTTGCCACCTACTTCGGCAACGAATTCGCCAGCCAAGATGTATATCCATTCGTCTTGTTCGTGGTGCAGGTGCAGCGGCGCACCGCGGGATGTCTCGTGTTCAGCCACGGGAATCACGAAGGCAGCCAACCTCCCGTCGGAGTCGAAGGAGCGGACGACGATTTGCTGGGGCGAAGTTGTGAGTTCCTGGGTACCGTCGGGCCGGCGAGTCACGCCCGCGCGGACGAGCACCTGATGCCTTTCAGCCGTCGGTTTGGATCCCTGATTCGACTCGAGCGCAATTTGCGAAAGGGCTGAGGGGAGCGGAAATTTTGCAAAGGCGACACTCGAACCGATGCCCAAAAAGTCTCTTCGATTCATAGGTGCCTCACTCAAATGTGTTAGAGGGATACAAATCGCGTTTACTTTAGCGCTGTTTATGATGCACTTTCAATGATGTGCGGTGCCCACGGCGCTCTTCGATATTACCCATTGTCGGGGATGCAGTCCCGCCTTATTAGGGTGACCAGAATGGAGGTCGACTCCCAGTCGGCAGAAAAACTACAGGTCCGCTGTATCACGGGCGGCGTTCCGGCCCGGTATGATGCTAGTCGACCTTCGTCCCGCTATGGCCGTTTGAGAGAGCGCGTTTTCTATTTCCAGTTGAACCGGAACACTTGACAGTACAGACGCCTGTACCTAACATCGCGCACGCTAGATCTTAGGCGCCCGCGCTCGCTCCGCGCACAGCAGTGGATCTGGCGTGCGCCGTGCTATCTGGTCATGAGCCAAACGATTCAACTCAACCGCCGTGAACTCCTGAAAGCCACGACCGGTGTCCTGGCCGGCTTGGTGATTCCCGGGAGTCCGCTTGCAGCCATCGCTGGTGGCCGCGCGTGGGCTATCGATCTGACCGCACTCACAAGTTCTGACGGCGCCGCGCTGATGGCCATGACGCGAACACTTATGCCTCACGACAAGTTGGATGACGCCGCTTACGCGCTCGTAATTCAAGCACTTGACGCCGATGCCGGCAAAGATGAAACGCTTCTCAAGACTTTGCGCGAAGGCATCGCAAGCCTCGGCCCGGACTTTGCAAAGAACTCAGAAGGCGAAAGGGTCGAGATGTTGAAAAAATTAGAGTCGTCCGCTTTCTTTCAAACCATGCGCCTGAAAACCGTGCAGGTCCTCTACTCCTCTCCACTGGCGTACGCGTATTTCGGTTATGAGGGCGAGGCTTTCTCCAAAGGCGGATATCTCTTGCGCGGGTTTAACAATCTGCGTTGGTTGCCGGAAGTCCCGCTGGAAGACGGTGGTCCTATGCCGGTTCATTCCTAGCTCGCGGAGCGTGTGTCAATGGCCAGCATTGATCTTCGCGATCAAAGCGCTGTCGTAATCATCGGCTCCGGTGCGGGCGGCGGCACGCTCGCTCACGAATTGACGCGCCGCGGAATCAAAGTTGTCCTGCTGGAGGCGGGCAAGCGCCAATCGACCGAAACCTTTTCCCAGGTTCCGGGCGAAGCGTTCGGCCAGCTCACCTGGCTCGACCAGCGCACCCAGAGCGGAACCTGGGGCGTTGCGCGCGATTTTCCCGCCCTGCCCGTGTGGCATTGCAAAACCGTCGGCGGCACCACCGTCCACTGGACCGCGTCCTGCCCGCGCCTTGAGCCGTGGGAACTCCGCGCAAAGACAACCTACGGCGACATCGCCGGTACTTCCCTGATCGACTGGCCCATCTCGTACAAAGAGCTCGAAACGTTTTACGAAATCGCGGAGCGCCGGCTTGGCGTGACGCGCCGCAACGGCGTTCCCGGTCTCCCCGCTTCCAACAACTTCAAAGTGATGTACGCGGGCGCAAAGAAGCTCGGCTACAAGCAAGTTCATACCGGCCACATGGCCATCAATTCGCGCGCGTTCGATGGCCGCGGCTTTTGCATTCAACAGGGCTTTTGCGTGCAGGGCTGCAAGATTGGCGCGAAGTGGAGCACGTTGTATACGGACATCCCGCGCGCCGAAGCCACCGGCAATCTCGATCTGCGTCCACAATGCACGGCAACTCGCGTCGAGCACGCCGCCGACGGCCGCGTAAACGCTGTCCTCTATCGCGACGCACAGGGAAAAGAGCAGCGGCAGCAGGCCCACATTGTCTGTGTAGCAGGGAACGCCATCGAAACAGCGCGGCTGTTGCTGCTCTCGGAATCCTCAAAGTTTCCACAAGGGCTCGCCAATTCTTCCGGCCAGGTTGGGCGCAACTATTGCCACCACATCACTGGTTTCGTGTGGGGGATTTTTGACAAGCCCGTCTATTCCTGGCGCGGCGCTACGCTCGCGGGCGTGGTCGAAGATGAAGTGCTCAACGAACCGAAGCGCGGCTTCGTCGGCGGCTACCGCATGGAACTCTTGGCGCTCGATCTGCCAACTTTCGTCTCCGTGGGCTTGCCCAATGGATGGGGCCGCGACTTTGCCTCCATCGTTGAAAACTACCGGAACGCCGCCGGCATGTTCATCAACGGCGAAGACATGCCGCGCGCTGACAATCGCATCACGCTGGATCCAAACGTGAAAGATACATTTGGCTTGCCAGTCCCCCACGTCCACGTGGATGACCACGCCAACGATCAGGCAATGCGCAAACACGCGCAAAAGCAAATGTCCGCCATGTACGACGCGATTGGCGCAAAGCGCATCGTGGTTGGCCCGGTTCCTCCCGCCACGCACAACATGTGCACCGCGCGCATGAGCGCAAATCCGCGCGACGGAGTGACGAATGCCTGGGGCCAGGCGCACGACATCAAGAATCTCTTCATCTCCGACGGTAGCGCGCTAAGCACGCCCGGCGCGGCGAATCCCACTTTGACGATTGTGGCCCTGGCATTGCGCCAAGCGGACTTCATCGCGCGCGAAATGAAAGCCCACAACATTTAGCTGCAAAGGTTAACGCTAAGGCCGCAAGCGTTCAGGTCAGCGCTTCTGCGCGAACGCGCAGCCTGTTGCGCTTCCATTCGTAGTCTTTGCGAAGCTTGGCCTGGTGCTTTTTCACCTGGTCCTCAAGCTCACTGAACGCTTTTTTGCAACTGGCGCGCACCGCCGGGCCTGCTCCTGTGGCGCGAAGCGCTCCGGACGGCAAGGAAAGCGTCAGCGCGCAGGAAATTTCTTCCGTGCGCGGATTTTTGGTGAAGCCACCGTGTAATTGCACCAGGTCCGGCGAGTAGGTCTTTAGCAGCTTCTGTAATTTTGCAACGTGACGCGCGACTTCAACTTCCACTGGCTTGTGCGACTCGACATGCTTGTAATTGATGGAGAGTTTCATGTTCGCACCTGTAGAAATTTCTGAGCAGGGGCAGACTGGCGAGGATCCGTAGGGTGTACGGCATCGAGCACAGCATAGCAGCCTGCTACGGCCGGAGCAACGGCATCAGCGCTCGTGCGCAGTTCCCGCGATGGTTTCGCCAATGCATTGACACTTCTTGGCCCTTCCCACTACCCTGCTCGCGGCGCGAAACCGCCACACTCTCATGGCGCAACGCAAGCGAAAAACCGCTTTAGAAAGCGGCAAGAGCGCTGCTTCGGCGCAAGGCTCGCCTTCTCAAGAAAGTTTGCAGGGAGAGCCCGCGCACGCGCTGCGGATTGGTCCCGCCGGATGGTCGTATCCGGATTGGGGCGGCTATGTGTATCCATCGCGCCGCTCGAAAACATTTCACGAGGCCGCCTATCTCTCGGACTTTTTCGAAACCATTGAAATCAACACTTCCTTTTACCAGCCGCTGAAACCGGAATTGGCGAAGCACTGGGTCGAGCTGGTGAGCGGCAATCCGCGCTTCGTCTTCACCGCAAAACTGTGGCAGCGCTTCACGCACGACGTCCTGCTCGCCCCATCCGGCACCGCGAACGAAGACGAGCGCGCCGTGCGCGAGGGGTTCGACGTTCTGCGCGCGGCCAACAAACTGGGCGCCGTTCTGCTGCAATTCCCTTTTTCGTTTCATCGCACCAAGGAAACCATGGCCTATCTTTCCGCGGTGCTGCTGCGCTTTCGCGATTACCCGCTGGTCGTGGAAGTGCGCCACGATACCTGGAATTCCCCGGAAACGCTGGCGCTGCTGCACGAACACGGCGCCGGAATTTGCAACATCGACCAGCCGATCATTGGGCGGTCGCTCGCGCCTTCCGCGCAAGCGACTTCGCCGGTCGGTTACGTGCGCTTACACGGCCGCCGCTACGACACCTGGTTTAGCGACGACGAGACTATTCCCTCCCACGAACGCTACAACTATCTTTACTCCGCGGAAGAACTAACGCCCTGGGTCGCGCGGGTGAAAAAAGTTACGGAGCATGCCCGCACCACGTTCGTGGTGACCAACAATCATTTTCAAGGCAAAGCGGTCGTCAACGCGCTCCAGCTCATCAGCATCCTCAAAGGCAAAAAAGTCAAAGTCCCGGAGCCGCTGCGCCAACACTATCCCGAGCTCGAAGAAATTGCCGATCAGCCGCCCGCCGAACCAACGCTGTTCCCGATGGCCGAAAGATCGGAGAACAGAGATCGGTAAGACATAACCTGAACGGGATTTGATTACCGGTGATATAGCCAAAGGAAGAAGC
>CAZGBQ010000178.1:0-7513 GCA_964524045.1 uncultured Acidobacteriaceae bacterium | reverse complement strand
ATCATGAAGACCCCCGCAGAGCGGCAATGCCTAACTGGGCGGATTCTACGCGGGAAGCGTGACGGGAACAACGCGGAATCGCAGCGCGTCTTCAAACGCCGGAAATTGCCATTTCTGTTAGCGACCGCGCGCAAACCGGAACTCGAAGGCTCCATCCGTGCTTTGCCCGATCCGAAGGCGCGCAAGAGCGCAATTACTGGTTCGCTACGTCCAACGGCAGGCTCCACATGCGAGAAAAGTGAATTCACCCACGACTTTTCTGCCGGTTCGTGCTAGGAATAGCAGTGCCTGGCTTCGGGGTCCACTCTTAATACTTGGGAATCAAAATGAAATACACATCGCTCTGCTCAGTGTGCGTGTTGTGTCTTGGTGTGTTGATTGGCGGATGCAGTTCCAACTCAGCGCCGCCGCCACCCGCTCCGCAACCCATTTCCGTGGCGGTTGCTCCGCAGGCTGCAGCCATCGGAACCGGCCAGACTACTTCTTTCACAGTAACGACGAACGACGCTATGGGCGTCACGTGGACGGCCACCGGGGGGAGCGTCGATGCGAGCGGGCATTTTACCGCCCCTAGCGGAATGCAAAGCAGCACGGTGACGGTGACGGCTACGAGCAAGACAGATTCGACGAAGAGCGCCAGCGCCACGGTGAACGTGGTGGCGCCGGGGACAGTAGCGGCGACAGCGAACGTGCAAGTGGCGCTCTACACGATTGCGCCCGCGGCAGCGGGGAACGTGTCGGTGCAGTTTGGTCTGGACACGAACTATGGGCTGACGACATGGACGCAGCCGGTGCCGACGGGGGGCGGAGCGGTGCCGATTTTTGTGGCGGGGATGAAGGGCAACACGCTGTATCACATGAGAGGAGTCGTGCAGTTTGGCGACGGCTCGCAATTCATGGATGCGGACCAGGCATTTACCACCGGCGC
The DNA here is from genome assembly GCA_964524045.1 of uncultured Acidobacteriaceae bacterium. Taxonomy (GTDB): domain Bacteria; phylum Acidobacteriota; class Terriglobia; order Acidiferrales; family UBA7541; genus Acidiferrum. Next base: position 6,585 of record CAZGBQ010000178.1, on the reverse strand, counting down.
GATTCCCGCGGCGAGCTTACCGACGATTACGACTACGACGACGGCAGGCATGACACCGCAGAGTGGAGTGGAGCTGCTCGATCTGATTAATCTCTCGGCCTCGCCGTTGCTTACGGCGGTGGTGACCGATCTGAATGGAAATGTGCTGTGGGGATATAGCCCCGGAGCTTCGGTGCCTGCGGGATCCAGCGTCCAGCCGATCAAGTTGCTGCCAAACGGGCATTTTCTCATCGATTTCACGGTTTCGACAGCAGGCCTTGCTTCGAGCTCTGTGATGCAGGAAGTGGACCTGGCCGGAACGATTATTTGGCAAATGACTTCGGGGGATCTGAACAGTGCCCTGGCTACTTCCTGTGCGAGTATCGGAATCGGATGCAATCTCAACATTCTCGGGACACACCACGATTTTGCCATGCTCCCCAACGGCCACCTGGTCGTACTGGCGGATACGAATCAGGCTATTTCCGGGACGACCGTAAATGGGGACGTGCTCATCGACATCGGTGATATGGATAACGTCGGCGGGAACAACCCGAACCACACGCCGCATCCCGTGTGGCTGTGGAACGAGTTCGACCACCTGGACGTCAACCGGCGCCCCATGCAATTCCCGGATTGGACGCACTCGAATGCGGTGATTTATTCGGCGGATGACGGAAACCTGATTATCTCAATGCGGCACCAAAACTGGCTGGTAAAGATGAACTACTCGAACGGAACGGGGGACGGGAGCATTCTGTGGCACCTCGGGTATCAAGGCGACTTTGCCCTGCTGAATGCCGATGGAACGCCGGACAACAATGCGGCGGACTGGTTTTTCGCGCAGCATGGCCAGTCGTTTGTAAGCACCAACACGACCGGAAAGTTTTCGCTGGTTCTTTTCGACAATGGAAACGACCGGGGTGTCACGGTCACGACGGGAGGAACTTGCGGCGTGACGGGACAGCCGGCGTGCTTCAGCACAGTGCCGATCTTCGATATCGACGAGACGGCAATGACTGCGACACTGGCATTTCATCCCATGGCGGCGTCGTATTCCTTCTTCGGGGGAAACGCCGAGGTGCTCAAGAACGGGAACGTGGAGTACTGCGAATCGGCAGGGGGTCCTGGGACAGCGGGGGACATTTACGAAGTGACGCAGGATAGCAGCGCACAAACGGTGTGGCACATGCTTGTTACGGGGCAGTTCTCGTATCGGGGACAGCGGATTCCGAGCCTGTACCCGGGAGTGCAGTGGTAGCAGAGAACGTTGGAAGGACCTTGAACCTTGAAACACTATTTCGGGGTAATGGGGACTGGGTGATCGGAGGCGTGGGTAGAACGAAGGCGGAAATAGCGCGCATCGCAATCCAGGCAACGATAAGGGTGCAAATGGAAAATTCCGTCAAGAGCGTGCTCGAAGAGGCCCCTTGTTTGAGACCTTGCCACACAGGAACTTCTACACTTTGGGCAAGAGTGATGGGACGACCGAGACAGAGCGAGCGTTCGGGACTTCATGTGAGTACCTTCGGGCTGGGAAGGGGAGGATATGTTAGCGCAGAATCCAGGCGAAGTCACGCCGCGCTTCAAGCCGGGTCGGGTTGTATTTGAGATTGCCCCCTAGGAGATTATTGATCCATGGAGTGGCGCTTGCCGCGCCAGCGGCGCCAAAAGGACGGCACGACATTTTCCTCCTTCAGCCCAATGGCGTGCCGCAGTGGCCGGGTAAGATTTAGAACCGGAAACAGCAGCCGAGTTCGACACGTCCCAGCGATCCAATTCCTAATGATGCGCAGTGTTCTTCTGGTGTTCGCCAGCCACCACCAGCGGTTCGGCTGGATGCCGTGCTCGGTGAGCCGAAAGCGAGCATCCTCGATGGTCCCGAGCCGCCCTGGCCCGCCAGCGATTTCGATGTTCCGCGCAGCTTCTTCATCGTGCCAGACGCCCGAAACGCCCTGCGGATGGTAACCGTAATCGTGATTCTGGTGAACGGCACAGACGACTTTCGAGACGTCGACGACGGCGGCCCCCAGTTCGCCCGCGCGGCGGACTAGCCAGGGATCCCAGCCAACACGGCCAATCACCAGGGGCGGAAACTCCGGATAGAGGTTGCGAGGAAAGGCAAAGTAATCGACGTTGTGAAAGCCGCGCTGAATGCCTTCGGAGCGCGCGAGCTGGACAATTCTTGTTTCCCAGTCTGAGGCGGAGAAATCGAGCGGCGCAGTAACGTCCGTGTCCCAACGGCGCCCGACCATTAGGAAGAGCTTGCTACGGTCGCGGACTTTTTCGAGCGCTTGGCGAAAGTCTTGCGTCAGGATGATGTCGCAATTGCAGTAGCAAAGCAGGTCGTGACGGGCGATCTTCTGAGCGCGGCCGAAAATGGAGTCCAGGCGCTTGGTGCCGCTGGGGTTGACGATGATATTTGGCTCGTGGCGAAGGCCGAGTTCGGCGCAGGTTTCGCCGGCGCCGGGATCGTTACCAAAAAGGATGATCTCGACGACAGGGTGGAGGAGCTTCCAGCTTTGCAGGGCGTTGCGCTGGATAATGGCGGAGTGGCCTATGAAAGGCTTGGCTGTGGTGAAGAGGGTAAGCATGGACGGTCAGCCAGTAGATTTGCGCCGCAATCTCTCCGTACGTTTCAGCGTACGGGTCTGCAAAGCCTGAGCCTTTTCGTGGCTCAACACTAGTGCGGAAAAGGCTGTCAGGTAATTAAAAAGGGTGAACTTCCAGGTTTGCTGGGAGCGATAAAGAAAGTTCCGGCGGATCAAAAAGGAGAAGTATTCAAGTCTGCCCGGTGGATATACCTTGAGTTGTTCTTCTTGCTGAAAGAACGTCCAGCGGTCGAGAAAATTTCGCGCTTGCGCTTGCTTGCTCGTAAACAAACTGACGCTGAGCCAAGACCGCATGGCCTCGATGACTGTCTCATACATCTGGAGCCGATTCTTTCTGTTTTCGGAAGGCATCGCGCTATCGTTTCCATGAAAGGTGTTTTCAAAGCAAGGCGCGGAGTTCGTGCCATGGACTCTGTAAACCACCAAGGGCGACGGCAGAGCAATAATTGGAGAGATAAAGGGAACGAGGTTTGCAGGATAAGCATCGGCGGCCATTCGAATTTGTTCCGGGATCGGTAATAGACGATCAAGGACTCTCCTTCGGAAAGAGATGCAAGAAGTAGGGTGGGATCTGTAGTACGCGAAACGGTCCGGATTAGCCCAAACGTCACCGGAAACGAGTGGAAATTGAGATATCCGCCGTTCGTTCGTCCTGGTATCCCATTCTTCATAAGGGTGGTAGACCATCCCAGCGTTGGGATGCCGATCGAATGCCGTGGCAATGCTTGCAAGCTTCCCTGGGAGAAAGAAATCGTCGGCATCGAGTAAGGCGACGATTTCGCCGCGAGCTTTCTCAAACCCAAGATTCAGAGCTGACGCCTGTCCTCCGTTCTGTTTGGGAAAGTAGGAGATTCTTTGACCGTATCTACGCACTCGGTCCGCTGTGTCGTCGGTCGATCCGTCATCTACGACAACAACTTCCAATTTCTCCGATGGAAAATCCTGCGACAGCACGCTGTCTATCGCCTGTTCGAGAAAGCGCCCGTAGTTGTAGGTGGTAATTAAAACTGTTATAGCGGGGGCAGTCATCGCCTTGCCAAGAACTTCCATCGAATGGCCCTCTTCAAGGAAGCCAGGAATATTCGTGAAGCCTCCTTCAGCCCTGGATTTTGGGCCTGCGCGAGAGCTTCCCGATGCGAACTCTGGAGACGCAGATATTGGCGAGGGTGCACCAAGCAGAGCTGCTCGAGATTGGTACGTTCGAACTCTGCCCTCAGGGCAGCGTTACTTTCCAACACATCGCGGCGCGCGAAAAGCAAAATGTTCTGGGAGTACCAGAATTCCACGGCTTCGTTTTGCCAAATTTGCCTGCGAATGGAATCAATCGGCACATAGCCATGTTTCGCGAAAAGCTCTGCCCACGTGTCCGGCCATCGTTCGTTGATGTGGTGATTCCCGCCTTGAAGGGGGATAGCCGCGGAAAACAAGACGGCCGGCGCAAGCTGCGTGAGAGATTCCACGAATGAGGCAGCGGAAACGGCCGGCAGGTGCTCGGCAACTTCGAGCGAAATGGCGAGGTCGAAGATCCGGCCCAGGGTAAAGGGTTTCGATAAGTCAACAGCCTGAAAGCAGTCGCGCGAGATTTGAAGATCGGCGTCGAAGATGTACTCTCCGTCGAGACCAAAGATGTCTTCTACGCCGAGTTTCTGGAAAGCGGCCAGCCACGCTCCTACCCCGCATCCGACGTCCACGACGCTTTGTACAGATAGAAACTTCAAAACCAACGGAGCAATGATCTCGGCAGAGCGGAGAGACCCGCTGCGGAACTCTTCGTAGAACTCCTTGCTGTAATGCTCATCCGGCATGGCACTATCTTAGCTGTCCGCCTGAGGCTAGTCACGAATGTGGGGCTTCACTCAGAGAAGGTTCAAAAATGGAGACTTTTTGTTCGAATCGGCAAAGATAGACTCCCGGCCAAACCATTACGTGCTGACTCTGCTCCTCGCTCTCCATTACATCGAGCCCAATCGCGTCTTCCACGTGGTCAATAGTCTCCATCTCTTGGCGGCCAAGCCACAGAGAAGCGAAGTATCTCCCGGGCTTGAGCAAGACATCGCGCAAAAAGAAAGTGGCTTTTGCCGACTGGCCGGCTTGCAAGCTTACAAATTCGCCCTTCTGAGCGGTATTGGTATCGATCACGCGATAGCCGGTTGAATCGTAAAAAATGATGGCCAGGTTGGCGGGCGCGAAGGCCGATTCGCACTTGAGGTCCACGGTGATGTTCAGGTCGCAGCCGGGGTAAGCGACCTGGAGCGGGCGGCCGTCGGAATCGAGCGGCTGGACAGAGATGGAAGTGAAACGCGCTTTGCCGTTTCCTTTTCTAGGGCGAGCGGAGAGATCGGAACCGTCGACGACATCGAGCGATTCGGCGTAATAGCGGGCAGTAGCTTCGGCGGTGTGGCCATCAAACTCGATGGCACCGCGATCGATTATGATGCAGCGGGAGCAGAGGGCGTTAATGGCAGCCATGCTGTGAGAGACGAGGACGACGGTACGGCCGGCGCGAGCGACGTCACCCATTTTGCCGAGGCACTTTTTCTGGAAGTTTATATCGCCCACAGCGAGGACTTCGTCGACGAGAAGGATTTCCGGTTCGAGATGGGCGGCGACGGCAAAGGCCAGGCGGACGTACATGCCGGAGGAGTAGTGCTTGACCGCGGTGTCAATGAATTTTTCGAGTTCGGCGAAAGCCACGATTTCGTCGAATTTGCGGGCGATTTCGGCTTTGGACATGCCGAGGATGGCGCCGGAAAGGAAGGTGTTTTCGCGGCCGGTGAGCTCGGGATGGAAGCCGGTGCCGACTTCGAGGAGCGAGCCGACGCGGCCGTGGATTTCCGCCCAGCCTTCGGTGGGGCGGGTGATGCGGGAGAGGATTTTGAGGAGCGTGGTCTTGCCGGCGCCGTTGCGGCCAATCAAGCCGAGGACTTCGCCTTCGCGGACGTCAAGCGAAACGTCTTTGAGGGCCCAGAAGGTTTCGTCCTTGGGGCGGCGGAAGACGGAGAGCGGGGAGCGGAGAGCGCGAGCGAGGTGGTCGCGGAGCAGCGAGGTCTGCTGGAGCGCGCCACGGCGGTAGCGCTTGGAGAGGGATTCGGCATGGATGACGACGGCACTCACGAGGATTGCCCCTTCTGGTTTGAGAAAACCTTCAGGTGCGCACTATCAAGCACCCGGCGCTGCTCCGTCGTGGCATAGACCCGCGACTTGCGAAGAGGGCTTTGCTGGGGAACGAACAGCATGTCGACCTGGCAGAGAGCATCATCCGACGGGCGATAGTGCAAATCAATCAAGTCATAGCCAACGAAACCGAACTCCTTCATGCGTGAAACGACGTCAAACAGCTCCGGACCTTCGATTAGGGAAGCAAGCAGCGTCACTTCTAGAATGACGACTTCCGCTTCTTGGAGGGTTCGACTTGCACCGCTCAGAATCTGAAGCTCAGTGCCCTGGACGTCCAGTTTGATCAAATAAGGGCCGCGGAGATTTTTTTCACTGCAGAGCTGGTCGATAGTGACAACCGGAACCTTGCGGGGAATGCCGTCGACGGAAGCGCCTTCGGCTTCGCGGAGGAAACTGGAGCCGACCTTATCGGGATGCACGTTGAGGATTGCAGTGCCGGGAGCTTCGCCAGCGGCGGCAAGTACGTATTGGGCATCATAGGTAGAACAGATTCTCTTGAGGAATGGCTCGAATTCAACGAGCGGTTCGATGAGAAGAAACGAGGCAGAGGGAAAAGCGGAGTAAAGCGCCGGAGTGGAGCTGGCGACGCCGACGTCAACAACCGTGTGCGGCTGGAAGCCCAGGCGGACGAGTTGCGCGAGTCCACTGGCCATGGAAGCGCGAGGAGGCGGAACAGGGCGAAGACGGCGAACGTCGAGTCCGAAGGCGTTGAAGAAGCGAACGAGCGCGTGCTTGGCCGGAAAGGCGGCGGGGTTCATAGCTTATACCCGGTCGGCAACGGCGGTCTCCATGCGATTGAAAAAGACGAGGCCGCCGA
>CAZGBQ010000177.1:0-7568 GCA_964524045.1 uncultured Acidobacteriaceae bacterium | reverse complement strand
AGCGCAGGGCTTTGCGGTTCCGAAACAGGTGGCTGCAACAAGTCGCTGCCGCGCGTCATGGAAATGCGGCCGGTGCGAGCCATTTCCAGAACGCCAAAGGGCCGCAGCACTTCAAGCAGCCCGTCTATTTTGTCGACGGTGCCGGAGACTTCGATGATGAGCGACTCGGGAGCGACATCCACAACGCGAGCACGAAAAACCTTGATCAATTCCATTAGGTGCGGACGATTCTCCTGATCGGCGGACACTTTAATCAACGCCAGGTCGCGCTCGAGCAATGCGCGGGTGGAGATATTTTCCGCGAGAAGGACGTCCACAAGCTTCTCAAGGCTAGCCTCCAGGCGGTGCGCGCCGCGTTCATCGGTATGCGCGACAATGGTCATGCGCGCGATTTCTTCGTTCTCCGTAGGTCCAACGGTGAGCGAATCGATGTTGATGGCCAGACGCCGCGCCAGAGAAGAGACGCGATTCAGCACGCCAGGCTTGTTTTCGACATAAGCGACGAGTGTTTGCATGGTCTGCGCTCTTTTCCTTACGCATCCGAAGCATTTTCGACAAGCGGGCTGTGCGGGCGGCGAATCATGTCGTTCAAGGAAGCGCCCGCGGGAACCATCGGGTAAACGGAATCTTCCTGCTCGACGCGGAAGTCGAGCAGAACGGTTTCAATCGCCTCGCGCGCCGCGCGAATCGCGGAAATCGATTCCGCGCGCGCCGTAATGCGCTCGCCGCGGATTCCAAAGGCATTCGCAAGCGCCGCAAAATCAGGAGCGACGAGCGGCGTCGCAACATACCGTTTGTCGTAGAAGAATTCCTGCCACTGGCGCACCATGCCGAGATAGCCGTTGTTGATGATGGCGATTTTCAGGTTGATTTTCTCCTGAACGATGGTGGCCAGCTCGCTCATGGTCATTTGGAATCCGCCGTCGCCGACGACCACCCAAACTTCAGAGTCAGGCTTCGCGAACTTTGCGCCAATTGCGGCGGGCAGCGCGAAACCCATGGTGCCAAGCCCGCCGGACGTAATCAACGTGCGCGGGCGATTGTGGTGGTAATACTGCGCTTCCCACATCTGGTGCTGCCCCACGTCCGTGACGACGATGGCTTCGCCGCGCGTTTCCTTCCAAAGGTCGTTGATGACGTGCGCGGCGTAGAGATGCCCAGTGTCGGGGAGGCTCTGAATGTCGCGCACCGCGGAATCGCCTTTTAATTCATTGATGTGGCGAATCCAGGAGGAATGATCGCGCGTTTCGACATGCGGCGTGAGCCTCTCGAGAACTTCGCGTGCATCGCCAACCAGGGCCGCATCCACGTTCACGTTCTTGTTGATTTCGGCGCGGTCGATCTCAATGTGAATCTTGCGTGCGCTCCGCGCGTAGGTGCGCAAGTCGCCGGTGACGCGGTCATCGAAGCGCATGCCCACGGCAATGAGCAAATCCGCTTCCTGAATGGTGTTGTTCACCCAGGCTTCGCCGTGCATGCCCATCATGCCGAGATTAAGAGGATCCTTGGCGGGGAAGCAGCCAATGCCGAGAAGCGTCATCGCCACGGGATAATTGCCGGCGCGAATAAACTCCTCGAAAGCGCGCATCGCCCCGGAAACCATGATGCCGTGGCCTGCGAGAACCACCGGGCGTCTTGCCGAGTTGAGCAATTCGACGGCGCGGTTGAATTCGGCTTGGTCGTGATTGTGGCGAATGCGCTTTGGCGGAAGTTTCGGCGCGCAAGTATCCCAATCAAATTCGGCGGAGGCCTGCTGCGCGTCTTTGGTGATGTCGACGAGTACGGGGCCTGGGCGGCCGCTCTGGGCAATGGCAAATGCTTCGCGGACCGTGCGCGCAATATCTTCAGCGCGGCTGACCACCACGTTGTGCTTGGTGATCGGCATGGTGATGCCAGTGATATCGACTTCCTGAAACGCGTCGGAGCCCAGCACTTTGCTGCTCACCTGGCCGGTGATGCAGACGACGGGCGAGGAATCCAGCATGGCGGTAGCAATCCCCGTGACCATGTTGGTCGCGCCAGGACCGGAAGTGGCCATGGCCACGCCCACTTTGCCGCTGGCGCGCGCGTAACCGTCGGCCATGTGCGTGGCGCCTTGTTCGTGACGCACAAGAATGTGGTGCAGCTTGGATTTGCCGAGCGCGTCGTAGACAGGAAGAATGGCGCCGCCGGGATAACCGAAGATTTCGCGCACTCCCAGGCGCGTGAGCGATTCGCATAAGATTTCCGCACCGGTGAGCTTCATTGCGTCCTCGCTGGAACGCCGGGTTGAACCGGCGATGAAAAAGAAATCGGGTGGGTGGTGATCGCGCCCCGCGACGCAGAAGAAACCAGCAAAGCGTACTTGGCCATGACGCCGCTCGAAAAGCGCGGCGCGGGTGGCTTCCAGGAAGCCAGGCGCTTCTGGATTTCCGCCGCGCTGAGGCCGACGTTCAACTGGCGATTCGGAATGTCGAAGGTAATGATGTCGCCGTCTGCGATTGCAGCGATCGGGCCGCCATTCACAGCTTCGGGCGCAATGTGCCCGGCCATCAGGCCGTGCGTCGCGCCGGAAAATCGGCCGTCGGTCAAGAGCGCCACAGAATCACCGAGCCCTTCGCCAACCAGCGCGGCGGTGACCGCCAGCATTTCGCGCATGCCCGGGCCGCCTTTCGGGCCTTCGTAGCGAATGACGACGACGTCGCCCGCTTTGATGGCGCCTTTCTCGACGGCAGCGAACGCCGCTTCCTCGCTATCGAAGACGCGAGCCGGACCTCGGAAATTTTGCAGATTGTGGCCGGCCACTTTGATAACGCAGCCTTCCGGTGCGAGATTGCCCTTCAAAATGACGAGGCCGCCCGTGGGTTTCAGGGGCGCGTCGAGTTTGCGGACAACCTCTTGTGACGGCGTTTCTTTCGCGGCATTCGCCTCTTCGCCAAGCGTGCGTCCCGAGACGGTCAGGCATTCGCCGCCGAGAAGTCCCGCGTCGAGCAGACGCTTTGCGACGAGCGCCGTGCCGCCTGCTGCGTACAGATCGGTGGCTACGAAGCGGCCTCCCGGTTTGAGATCGGCCAAAATCGGAACCCGCGCGCTGATGCGGTCAAAATCGTCAATGGAGAGGGGGATTTTTGCTTCGTTGGCGATGGCAAGTAAGTGCAGGACCGAATTCGTGGAACCGCCTGTCGCGGCGACGCCGGTGATGGCATTTTCGATCGCCGATTTGGTGATGATTGTTGATGGCGTCACGTTCCTGCGGAGAAGGTCGAGAACCAATTCGCCCGCGCGACGGCCCGCAGCCGCTTTTGCAGAATCCGTGGCGGGAACGCTCGAAAGACCCATGGGCGCAATGCCGAGGAATTCACAAACCAACGCCATAGTGTTGGCGGTGAACTGACCTCCGCAGGCGCCAGCGCCGGGACAGGCGGCTGCTTCAAGGGAGCTTAGCTGTGCGTCGCTCATGCTGCCGCGGGCGTGCGCCCCGATGGCCTCGTAAACGTCCTGAATCGTGACGGCGTGACCTTCAAATTGACCGGGTGCGATGGATCCGCCGTAAAGAATCAATCCAGGAATGTTCAGCCGTGCGAGGGCCATCACGCCGCCAGGGATGGTCTTGTCGCAGCCAACGAGAACGACGAGGGCGTCGAAAAGGTTCCCCCGGGTGACCAATTCGATGGAGTCGGTGATGACTTCACGGCTAACCAGCGAAGCGCGCATGCCCTCGGTGCCCATGGTGATGCCATCGGAGATGGAAACGGTATTGAATTCGAGAGGGGTGCCCCCGGCGGCGCGGATGCCTGCCTTGACATGCTGCGCAAGCTCGCGAAGGTGATAGTTGCAGGGGCCGATTTCAATCCAGGTATTTGCGACGCCAACCAGCGGCCTCTTGAAATCCTCGTCTTTCAAGCCGCACGCGCGCAGCATGGCGCGCGCGCCGGCGCGATTCGCCCCATCGGTCAGGGCGTGGCTTCGAGGTTTGAGCGGTAGATCCGTCACCTGGCACTTCCTCCGCTGGTGCAATGCAGCGCAATACAAGTTGCAATGCTGCAATGCACCAGAAAAAACTAAGGCCACCATCCTGGTCTGGATGATGGCCTTTGAATCTTTGTCATTCGCCTGGTCAGGCTGCCATCATCCGCTGGCGCTCCTTGGTACGATTGCGGGAATAATCCGTACGCCAAGGCGGTATGCAACTAGAGCCACTTCGCTTACTCTCGCGAAGCGACTCTTCGAGATGGCGATGGTCAGCATAGCTTCTTCGCCATCAAAGTAACAGGATGCGGAGAGGAAGTCAATCAGTCAAATTAATAGTCATGCTGAATCAAATAAACAGAAGTTATAGCAAGATGCGCGTTGCCCTATTCCTGCCACTCGCGAGCCGGTCCCGGAGCAGACAAGCCAAAGACAAATCCGAGACGAAGTCTTGACAACTAAGACCGGCATCTTTGCGTGCGTCCTACCATCTAATTGGATAGATTCTTGAGCCGCGGAAACCTTCTCTGTGTTGGAGATTCATGAGGCGCATTACGGATGTGCTGGTCATTGGAGGCGGCCCTGCCGGGTTGGCCGCGGCGATCGCTGCGCGAAAGAAGGGTTTCGACGTTACCGTTGCCGACGGCGCGCGGCCGCCGATCGACAAAGCGTGTGGCGAGGGCCTCTTACCAGGGACGCTGGCCGCTCTTCGCGAACTGGGCATCAACATTTCGGCGGACGATGGACGGGTATTCCGGCGCATCCGCTTTTTGGACGGCGTAATCGCGGCCGAGGCAAATTTCTCCGGCGAGTGCGGGATGGGCGTGCGTCGGACGGTTCTGCATCAAACCATGGCCGACCACGCGGAAGAATGTGGTGTCAAATTGCTGTGGAACTCGCCCGTCACGAGCGTCTCTCAAGCCGGGGCCGTCGCGGGCGGAAGGGAAGTCACAGCAAAGTGGATCATCGGGGCGGACGGTATTCAGTCGCGAGTCCGAGGGTGGAGCGGTTTGGATGCGGGCTCGCCGCGGCGCGTCCGGTTCGCTCAGAGCAGGCACTTTCGAATGGCAGTGTTGAGTGATCGCGTTGAAGTCCATTGGGGCCGGAGGATGCAAGCTTATGTGACGCCCCTTGGCAAGGAAGAGCTTTGTGTGGCGGTGATTTCGAACGATCCCTGGAAGCGTTTCGAGGATGCGATGCTGGAATTTCCTGGACTGGCTGCCAGTCTAAATGGTGCGGAGATTCGGGGTGTACAGCGCGGAACGATCACCGCGATGTGCAGGCTTGACCGCGTGCATCGCGAGAATATTGCGCTTATCGGCGACGCTTCGGGAAGCGTGGACGCGATCACTGGTGAGGGGCTGGGGCTGAGTTTTCGGCAAGCTCTGGCTCTTGCTGATGCGCTTCAGGCAGGAGATCTCGAGAAATACCAGTCCTCGCATCGCCGCCTGGCACGAAGACCCTCTGCGATGGCGCGGCTTCTGCTGGCGCTCGATCAGTGGACGCCGCTGAGGCAGCGTGTTTTGAGTGGACTAGCGCGCGACCCAGGCCTGTTCTCGAGAATGCTCGCGGCGCATGTGAAGGATACTTCTACGGCGTTTCTCGCGAAGACGAGCGCGCGGCTCGGTTGGCGGCTCATTACTGCATAATAAGAAAAGGTGAATTGTGAAATTGTTTCGGAGCCGGTTGAGACCGGCATTGTACCTGTGCCTCAGCGCAATTGTCGCGCTGCCGGCATTACTCGCGCTGCCACAACACGCGGCGCCCCAGACGCCTGCCAGCACGCTCACCTTCAACGTCGATCCGGCACAGAGCACTGTACACTGGACGCTCGGCAGCTCGCTGCACACCGTGCACGGAACGTTTGCGCTAAGAAGCGGCAATCTGCGGCTTGATCCGGGAACCAGCAAAGCAGAAGGCGAAATTGTCGTCGACTCGGCCAGCGGCCAAAGCGGCAACGACGGGCGCGACAAAAAAATGCACAAAGAAGTGCTCGAGAGCGCAAAATTCAGCGAAATTGTTTTTCGGCCTGACAGTGTAACCGGGAATCTCGCGACCCAGGGGGAATCCAGCGTTCAGTTGCACGGGCGGTTTGTCTTGCATGGCGCAGAACATGAGTTGACTGTCCCCATGCAAGCAAATCTTAGTGGAGATCATTGGACTGCCAGCGCTAAGTTCAGCGTGCCGTACGTTGAGTGGGGCCTGAAGAATCCCAGCACTTGGCTTCTGAAGGCCGACCGCACCGTCACCATCGAGCTGGAGTTGAAAGGAACGCTGCAACCGTCCGGCGCGCAATAGCGGGGAGTAAACCGCGTGTGACACAGCTACACAAACGCAAATCTGTTAGCCTGAATTGTCCTTCCCTTCATGAAAGATTCAACAAATCAATGAGAGCGAGACGCTGGCCAAAAGGTAAGCTGCAGGGAACTGGTGACGTTTTTCTGAAGTGAGGAAGCGAGCAGGGGAAATTTCCACTGCTCGTACTGAATGAAAGCCGAAGCGTTCCAGTCGCGTTGAACCCAGAAGTCGACTTTCACAGAGCCGTCATTGAGGGTACCGCCGCCCGGAACAAATTTCGGATCGACCTTGGCGTGGCGATAGTCAAATTGAATGGCGTTGCGCGCGCTCAGCCAATAGCGGCTCGTTGCTTGAATCCCCGCTCCGTCGCGACCCACCCAATTGCCCATCAGGAATCCGCGATTCGTGTACAGGTCGTGATAAAAGTGGTCCCAATAAATGAATTGACCGGACGAGGGCTTGGAGACGGTGTTGGTGAGTGGGGCTTCAACACGCAGATCGAGCTTCGCGAGCCGAGGGAAGTGCGAAATGTACATCCCGGGATTGATTCCGGCACGGCGCGGAGCCGCGAGTGGCGAAGGGTCGTCGTCGGCCAGAGAATCCGTGTAAATCGTGAGCCAGTTCCGCAGGAAGGGAACCCGGTAGCTGAAGTCAAAACCACCGGTGCGCTTGCCGGGATCAGTGACAGGGTTTTCATTGTAATGGCTCGTGACACTGAAATAGCTGTGAATCAGCCGCGTCATCGTCAGGGGGAAACCAGCTCCTCCGAGAACCACGGTGCGGCTGAAACCAAACTCGAGATTTCGCGTGGGTTTGAAGCTGATTTTTTCGCCGTGAAAGAAAGGACCGGGGGCAGTTTGATGTCCTTGCAAGGCGCCAAAAAAAGCGTCCCAGCGCGTCGGACCAAGAACCTTGAGAATCCCAGGTAAGTGAAACGGCGAGACGCGATTGATGTGAAACATGCGAACGGGGAAAGCATTGTCGCTGAAAAGCAGCGGCCCTGACTCGTTCGGGGACCACCATTCGCTTTCTTGTCCGTAGGAGACCTGCCAGTTCGCCACATTCATGCCGACGTAAGCATCCAGGAGCCGCGCCTGATTGCGCTCCAGGACTGAGCTTGGAGCGAATACGGGATTTGCGTCCATAGTGGCAATGGCGGACGCGACCTGCGGAGAAACGGCTGGCGCGGCGGGCGAGTGTTGATACTCTCCCCGGACGTAAACGACCCAGCGACCTGCCGTAGCCCAGCCTGAGAATCCGTCAACGCTGTTGAAGCCTCGCTCGAACGGCCGCCCGAAATCGTTGACCAGCGTCTGGCCGAA
>CAZGBQ010000176.1:0-7587 GCA_964524045.1 uncultured Acidobacteriaceae bacterium | reverse complement strand
GGCGTATTTCACTTGGCTCTCAGTTTTGGCGCATGAACAAGCTCATGAACAAGCTACTGCTAACCCGTTAAGCAAGACTCAGGCTCTTAGCTCGGGTGCCGCGCATGCTTTGTGGCCAGGGATTTGATCACCAGGGCCTCCAACACGCGTTGGTCGACATCTGCGAGCTTCTTGATGTAGAGGCAGCCTTTACCGGTCGTGTGGTCGCCAAGTTTTGCTAGCAGCGCCGCGGCCTCGCTAATGCTCATCCCATACAGGACCGTTGCGGACTTGCGCGGCGAGAATGCGATAACCGGCAAGTCGCCCTCCCGTCCGCTCTCGTATCGGTAGTGGTAGCTGCCGAAGCCAATGATGGACGGCCCCCACATCTTCGGCTTTTCGCGCGCCGCGCTTTGCATTAACTTGACCAGTGCCTTAGCGTCTGTGCGTCTCGCCGGATCCGTGAGGGCATTGATGAACGCCGTCACGCTTACTTTGGTGGGCTTCGTTTTGTTCTTCGCCACGCCTGATGCCTCCTGCTCTTCGCAAGACGCTAACATGGATTGAGGAGCGACGACAGCCCTCCGCTGGTGCTCGTTGTGGAATCACGGGCAACTCCGCCGGAGTTTCTATTTGCCGGATGAGTTCTCGCGCGCGAAATCAGCCTGGGCGATTAACCGCTTATCCGGACTCAGGTGTTCAGTTCCGAATCATTGTTGTTCGCCGTATCGCTTCAAGGCCTTTAGTGTCTGATCATTTTCCGCAAGGAATTCGTAAAGGAAGGGCGGCACCCGGCGAGAGTCCCCGTTGAGATTGCAGGTTAAAGACTTTTGCGTGGTTTGCGCCTTTTGTTCAGCACGCTTACACTTTCCTAGTCTTTCGCGTTCCAATGATCAGCCTCCAGGCATTGCGTCACGAGCTGCGCCCAACCATCCGACTAGCCTTGCCGTTGGTGCTCGCCGAAATCGGCTGGATGAGCATGGGCATCGTGGATACGGTGATGGTCGGTCACCTGCCGGACAGCGCGCGCGCCATCGGTTCCGTCAGCATTAGTTCCAACCTCTTCAATGTTCTGGCATTTTTCGGCAGCGGCGTGCTCATAGGACTCGATACTCTGGTTGCCCAAGCTTTCGGCGCCGGCAAACGCGAGGACTGCCACCGTTCGTTGGTCAATAGCATTTATCTTGGGCTGGTTATGACGCCCTTGCTGATGATCCCAGTTTGGTATTTCGATCCGCTCCTTCGACGACTGCGCATCGAGCCGCAAGTCGCCGCTCTCGCCGTCCCTTACATGAAGGCGCTCGCGGTTGGGCTCTTCCCGTTGCTGTTGTATTTCGCGGTCCGGCGCTGCCTGCAAGCCATGAACATGGCGCAGCCGATTGCGTTCGCGCTGGTGACTGCGAATATCATCAACGCGCTGTTCAACTGGATTCTCATCTACGGCAAGTGGGGCGCGCCCAGGATGGGCGTCGTGGGATCGGGCTGGTCGACGGCCATCTCGCGTGTGTACTTGGCGGCCGTTCTCGTGGGCTATCTTCTTTGGTACGACCGCCGTCACCGCACGGAATTGCTGAAGACACCCGTCAACATCGATTTCCTTCGCATTCGCCGCTTGATTGCTCTCGGGCTCCCCGCCGCGGTACAGATCACTCTCGAGATCGGTGTCTTTGCTCTCGCCACCGCCCTCATTGGGCGGCTGGGGCCCGTGGCTCTGGCGAGCCATCAAATCGCGCTAAACACAATCGCACTTACGTATATGGTGCCTCTCGGTATTTCTTCGGCTGCAGCCGTTCGTGTTGGTCATGCCATTGGACGAGGAAAACCGGAGGCGGCCGGGCACGCAGGCTACACAGCAATTCTTCTCGGCGCAAGTTTCATGACCCTTGCGGGCATCGCTTTGCTGGTTTTTCCCCGTTGGATCGCGCTGGTCTACACGCCGGACGAGACGATCATCCGCAGCACTTCCCTTCTCCTCATCGCCGGAGCCGCATTTCAGTTGTTCGATGGAATTCAGACGGTGGCTACGGGCGCGCTGCGTGGCGCGGGCGACACGCGAACTCCAATGGTCTGCCATTTCACGGCGTATTGGATCATCGGACTGCCATTAGGCACTTGGCTGTGTTTTCGGAGGAACTGGGGCGCGTTCGGCATCTGGTCAGGGCTGAGCCTGGCCCTGATCCTGATCGGAATTGTTTTGCTGATTGTCTGGCGCCGCACCGTTAAGGGGTTCGCCGGTTCAGCCTAAGCCACTCACTGGTGTCAATAGAACCGAGAGCCTGAATTGAGCTATTGATACTCCACGTAACGCCGACATCATATCCCTTGACGCAACTCTTGGCTTCGGCCTGCCACCCCTTATTCTGGATTCGTGGGCAGGGTACGAACCACCACAGTCACGTCCTGATCCGCAACAAGGTTCATCATTTAGCGGGGTAATGTATGGCGAAACGGATGCGTTGGCTGAGTCTACTTTGCACAGCCGGAGTGTTTCTCCTGGCGCCTCAACTCTTACGCGCTCAGCAACCGCCTACTGTTGCTCCCGATTCCAATGACGACTCGGAAGACTATAAGCCAAAGCCCACCGCGAGTCTCACTGTCACTCTATCGGAAGAGAACCGAACGGAAGTCAGCTTCTACATCACCGTTGAATCCGCGACCCAACCTGAAATCGTAGGCGCCATCGAGAAATCCCTCGGATGCAAACTGGCTCTCAATCCCCGATTCAGTGGCGTCCACAGCGCAGCTTATGGTTCTTGCCAACTTCCACTAACGGCAGTCTCCTTTCAACGCCAGGGCCGCATCTCGCTTGCCCCCCTGACCGACTATGCGCGATCCAAATGCGTCGAGCGCCTGGTTATCATGCTTCAGCTACCAGATACCGACACGTTCGACTCCCAGCCCCATGCAAACTCCCCGTTTGGCGGGAGCTTCAAGGCATCCTCCAAGATCCAGCACCTGCTCGACCGCCATCGTGTTTATTCTTGGCCGCTCAACTCCACAATCCCCGACGCTATTAGCTTTTCTTATGGCTACGCGCCAAATTCCGGCCGCCGCGCTGCTGTCGTTCTGATCTTGGTTCTGACGGTGCCAGTCCTTTTTCTCTTCTGGCTCGGGCGCAAAGCGCTGTCAGCCCCTGTTGCCGACAAAGCTGCCGTCTGGTTCAGCTACATGCGCTATCTGCAGTGGACCCTCAGCGGCTCTCTCATTGGCTGGTGGATCGCCTCAGAATCCGTTCACGTCGTACCCTTGCTGAAATTCCTTTCCACTGGTTGGTTCGCGGCGGTCTGGAGTGTCCCTAGCACCTCCATCCTTGTGGATTGGGTTCCGCCCTGCTTCATTTGGGTTCTCTGTTTCGCGCTTTCCCATCCCGTTCAGGAAAAACTTCGCGGTCTGAAATGGACAAGGCGCGAACTCATACTCCAGGGTGTTTTCTCCGTGTCGGCGGGACTTGTTCCCCTCGTCCTTTTCCTAACCGGTCTGCAAACCCTCGGCTTGGACACTGCTGGTTTTCAGAAGGCGATGCTGTGGTTCGTTTCTGCTTTCGTCGTGCGTGTCCTGGCGGCCGCAGCGCTCCAGAAATTGATGGGCACTCTCCCGCAGTCTCTTACGACCGGCGACCTGCGCGATCACGCGTTCGGAATGGCGGAACATCTTGGAGTGAAGCTCCAACAGGTTTACGTCGTACCCGCAGGCAAGGGCCAGATGGCCAATGCTTTCGCGCGCACCGGAAACACCATCGCCTTCACCGACTTTCTGCTGCAACGCATGTCCCGCGCCGAAGTGAATTACGTGCTCGGCCACGAACTCACGCATTTGAAGCTGAAGCACCCGCGCAAGATCGCCACTGCCCGGCTTCTAACCATGTTTGCGGCTTTCTTTCTCGCCGCTTTCCTCATTCCCTTCGGTCTGACTTCTCCAATTCTACGGTACGCTCTTATCCTCGCCGTCGTCACTCTTGTCCCGCTTTTCTGGTCGCGCCGCTTTGAATACGCCGCTGACGCGGGAGCTGTTCAACTCACCGGCGACCCACATTCCGCAATTTCCGCGCTCTTCAAACTTTCCAGCTTGAACATGATGCCGCTCCACTGGAGCAACTGGAGCGAAAAGTGGCTCACGCATCCCTCTTCGCTCCGTCGCGCTCAGGCGATCGCTCGTAAAGCAGGTATACCCGCCGAGCAGATTCACGACATCGCCAGCGCCACCGTCGCTCAAGCGGACCACTACATTCTTCCGCCCACTGTGACACCGGGCGCCAAGATTCTCTCCACTCAGAAAAAAATAAAGAGCAGCGTCAACGCCACCTTCGCGATGCTGCACGCCATGATTCTTGTGCCCGCTGCCTTCGCATTGCTGGCTCGTCATATCGCCACCGATCCTGTCGAGCGCATCGCTTTCTATCTTGCCGGTCCGGTCTGCGCCCTTATCGCGCATCTGATTCTTGGTAATTTTGCGCCGGTCTCCGGTCTTCGCGTCCTGGGCCACCACCTGAAAGCCAAGCTCCTGAACGAAGGCGTGGAATCCAACGCTTGGGGTGGCCTCACTGTGGGGTTTGCTCCTTCTGCTTCGCCCCGCATCTATGAGCTCAATTCCAATTGGGACATTGGCAGCTTGTTCATCCGCTCGGATCGCCTTTGCTATTACGGCGAAGAAACCAAGTTTGCCCTGCGCCGCGCCCAAGTGACCTCCATCGTTCTCGGCCCGAGCATCCCCGCCCTGGTAGCCAACCGACGAATCTACATCGCATGGAAGGATAGCGACCTCGGCCGTAGCGGCGCATTCAACTTCGGCTGCATCGAAGGCGGCTCTATTCTCGAATTCAAGCGCAAAACCATCCAACTCGAAAAAACCCTGCAGAATTGGTGGAAAGCTTCCGCCGATTCCCGCCCCTTGCCTGCGAAACTCGCTGCACTACAATCCCCGCTCATTGGCGCGGTCACCGGCGTTTCTCCCAACGCCAACTGGCGGCCCGGCAAAGTCTTCAAAGAACTTTTCTTGGTCGCTTTCATAGCTGGCGTCGTCGCCATGCTCTGCGGCTTGCCCTTTCATCTGATCGCCTTTTTGTTCTCCGCGCCCATCGAGGCTATGGGCATTCCGGCAAAGTTTCATTCCCCAGGCGCGGGCTGGTACGTCGTTTGTGTCGCCATGCTTCTGCGTACCGTCGCACTCATCCCTGTTTGGGCTTACCAGGACAAGCCTGTTGTCGAAATCCCTTCTCTAGCGGAGGAAAAGCGGATAGCGCCCGGCGGTCCTATGCCGACTCAGAAGTCGGAAACCGATCCAGTCTTAACACGTTGAAGAGTTGCAGGAAGGAAGACTCTTAGCCCGGCTACATCTTGTAACGGCCGAGGTCCTCGTCCGATAGTCCCTCGAGCCAGTTGCGCAGCTGCTCGTTCGTGTTCTTCTCGGAGAATGCGTTAGAGACCTTAGAATTCTTCAGGACGATCTCGTCCACGTAGATGGGGCAGTCCATTCGCAGCGCGAGCGCCAGTGCGTCGCTCGGCCGCGAATCGATGGTCATCATCTGTCCTTCACGCTCGACCCAGATCAGCGCGTAGAAGGTGTCGTCTCTCAAGTCATTCACGACGATTTTCTGAACGCGTACTTCCAAGCCCAGAAGCACATTTTTCAGCAGATCATGCGTCATGGGCCGCGGCGTCTGCACCTTCTCGATTTCCAGCGCGATGGCGTTTGCTTCGTAAACACCAACCCAGATTGGCAGGATGGCTTGGCCTTGCACATCTTTCAGCACCACGATGGGCATACTCGTCACCGGGTCCATCATCAGGCCGCGGATTTTCATTTCCACTTCCATGAAGGCCTCCCTAGGACACAGTGACGTGTTCCCCCACCAAGCTGTTCGGCGTTGCTCCGGTTACGCGGACCTGAACGTAGGTTCCCAGAATTTCGCTCGCCGCGGAAGCGAAATTGACCAGTCGATGCGAACTGGTATATCCCGACCACTGACCTTCCCGCCGAGATTTCCCGCTAACCAGGACTTCCAGCGAGTTTCCGATCGTAGCCGCGTGCTTGGCGGTTTGGATTTCCCGTTGTTTCTCTTGCAGAATTGCCAGCCGCCGGCCCTTCTCTTCCTCCGGAATCGCGTCGTCCATTCGCTGCGCAGGTGTGTTAGGCCTTGGCGAATACTTGAATGCGAACATCCCGTCGTATTTCACTTCGTCAAGCAGGCTCAGGGTCGCTTCAAAATCAGCATCCGATTCTCCCGGAAAACCGACGATAATATCCGTTGTAATAGCAATGGGCCGACTCGCGCCGCGAATCATGGCGATCTTTTCCACGTACTCTTCGCGAGTGTAGGTGCGCTGCATCTCGCGCAAGACCTTCGTCGAACCCGACTGCACTGGCAGGTGCACGTGATCGCAAAGCTTTGGTTGCGACTCGATGGCCTCAACGATGTCACGTGTGAAGTCGCTCGGATGGGAAGTTGTGAAGCGCACGCGCCGGATTCCTGGAACGTCAGCAACTGCCAACAGCAATTCTGCGAACCGCATTCGCCGCGATGTTGGGTCGCCGTAGGAGTTCACCGTTTGTCCAAGCAATTGAACTTCGGAGTAGCCGAGCTCCGCCAGCTGGCGCACTTCACGCAGGATCGCGTCGCTTGCGCGGCTGCGCTCCGGCCCGCGCGTATACGGCACTACGCAGTATGTGCAAGCCTTGTCGCAACCTTCGATGATGGTCAGATACGCTCGGAACGGATTATCCCGGCGGGTAACCTCCGTTTCAAACGTCTCGTCCGTGTCCAGATCGAGGCCCGTGACTCGCTGATTTCCTGACTCCAACTGTGCAATCAGCTCTGGCAGCTTGCGATAGCTCGCCGAGCCGCACACCAAACTTACCCATGGTGCACGCTTGAAAATATCCTCGCCTTCCTGCTGCGCCACACAGCCCAGGACGCCTATGATCTTCTCGCCGCCTTTTTCGCGGTACTCGCCGAGACGCGAGAAAACTTTTTGTGCTGCCTTCTCGCGAATGCTGCATGTGTTGTACAGAATCAATCCAGCCGCTTCCGGCGTTTCCACTTGCCGGTACCCGCGCGAGAGAAGCACACCCGCCACTTTTTCGGAATCATGCTCGTTCATCTGGCAGCCGAACGTTTCCAGGAAAAATGTCCCGCGCTCCTGCGCGTGTGCAAAATTCATCGGCGTCAGGCGCGGATTGGACTCCTGCCCGATCAAACTTCCCAGTTCGACGTCAAACGGTTTTGTCATGCTCAATTCGCAGTTTATCACACCTGTTTTCTTCGGACCGTGCTGCAGCCAGGTTCACATCGGCGGGCCCGTTTTAACGGACACCAGCCTGCCCTCAGGGCCAGCGAACGGCCCCTGTTTCCCAATAAGCAGCAGAGTTAGACACATTCGCATCCAATTGGTTGCAGGCTCTCGGTGCGTGTGCTACGGTTTTAAACGCCCAGAAAAATCTTCGTTCTCACTGAGGAGCACGCCATTTTTCTGTTCACAGCGATTTTTGCGACTGATCTCAGCGGCATTCTTACGCAAACGGGATGGGTCGCGCGCGGCGTCCTGGCACTTCTTCTTCTCTTCTCCGTCATTTCCTGGGCCATGATTTTTCAGAAGCTCGGAATGTTCGGGC
>CAZGBQ010000175.1:4745-7617 GCA_964524045.1 uncultured Acidobacteriaceae bacterium | reverse complement strand
TCACCGGCAAGAGCGTCGCCGTGGTTGGCACGGGTGCGAGCGCCATTCAATTCATTCCGCACATCGCGCCCCGAACCGCCAAGCTCTACGTTTTTCAGCGCACCGCTCCGTGGATTGTTCCTCGTCTCGATTTCGCCATTTCAGAAAAATGGCGGCAACGCTTCCGACGTGCGCCCGGCCTGACCTGGTTGGTCCGCAAATTCCTGTTTTGCAGCCTCGAGTGGCGTGTTCTCAGTTTCCTGGGTGATCGCTACGTTCGCGCCTATCTGGAGAAGGTCGCGCGTCGCCATCTCGAAAGAAGTGTTCCCGATCCAAAGCTCCGCGCGGCGTTGACGCCGCGTTACCAGATCGGCTGCAAGCGCATTCTGCTCTCCGATGACTTTTATCCCGTATTCAAGCGCCCTAACGTTGAGCTGGTCACCGAAAAGATTGCGGAAATCCGCGAGCAGAGCGTCGTCACGCAAGACGGCCTCGAGCGCCCCGTGGACGTCCTGATTTATGGCACCGGGTTTCACGTCACCGACCAGTTTATCGGCATGAAACTGGTTGGCAGGCGCGGCGTCGAGATTCATGACGCCTGGCGCAACGGCATGAGCGCGTATCTCGGAGTGACCGTGAGTGGCTTCCCCAATTTTTTCATTCTTCTCGGCCCCAATACGGGCTTAGGCCACAATTCGGTGGTGTTGATGATCGAGGCGCAGGTCGGCTACGTCATCAAATGCCTCGAGCTGATGCGCGAACGTAAGACCGGCGCGATGGAAGTTCGCGCCGAGTCGCAAAAACATTTTGCTGCGAACATCCAGAACCGCATGGCGAGCACGGTGTGGCAATCCGGTGGCTGCCGCAGCTGGTATCAGGACACGCACACTGGCGAGAACACCACTTTGTGGCCGGGTTCTGTGATCGGGTATATGCGAGACATGCGTTCCGTGGCTGCCGACGAATATGACTTGAAGCCTGCTGCTCCCGCCCGCTGAACCAACCGCCTCGGTGGACGCTGGAGTTCCTATTCTCGCGGATCTTGCGCGTGGATTGCCAGGCGAAGCGCGTCTCAACGAAAAATGCTGCCGAAGTCGTAGTAGTCGGAGAGGCGCTTGATGCGCCCGTTCTCAATCACCACCACCGAAGCGCCGCGTCCCGAGATCCGCCTCGGCACAACAGGCGCTACGGGGCTGTCGCCCGTGAACGTTCCGGACCACACCCATTCCGCGGCTATTACCGAGCCGCCGCCGTCGACCACGCTGATCAGCCGCCAGTGAAGATCTGGCTGAGCCTCAATCGTCGTGCGGATAGACTGGTTGATTTGCGCAGGTCCTACGTCCCGGGACGGTCTTGCCATATCTTCGTGAAGCGCGTCGGGCGCCAGCAGCTTGTCGAGTGCGGCGAAATCACGCCTGTTCCACGCGGACACGTACGCTTCGACGAGCGCCGTGCCTGACGCTTGGGTTTGCGTTCTTGTTTGCAAGCTAAAAGTCAGCGCGAAGATGCACAAGCAGATGGCGACAGCGAAGGGGCGTTTCGTCATGGAAAGCTCCCATTCTTGGGTCTATGGCGCGCCAAGCAATGGCGACAGCGAGCTGGTTGCATTGCGCGGCGAGGTCAACCCATGCGGGGTGCTTCATCATACACCCGGTCCGTATGGTGGAGTACCATCCCGCAGCACGCCCTGTTTTGACCGTTGGTTCGTCAAAACGCGACTTCCTTTATGCCGTGTGCGAAAAGGAGACGGAGCGCGGCTGGCGCCTGGTAGGGAAGTACTTCCAGTTGCTAAAGACAAGTCCCGGCGCTAGAATCGCCCCGACAAAAGCAAGCCCAGGCCCACCATTTGCTTTTTCCAAATCAGGAGGGAACATGAAAGCAAGAGCAACGGTATTCACCCTGGCGTTGTGCCTTGTCGGAGCGGCAGTGTGCTTCGCCGCCGACGGATTCATGGGAACCTGGAAGTTGAACGAAGCCAAGTCCAAGATCGGTGCAGGGGCGCAGAAAAACAGCACGGTGGTGTACGAGGCTGCGGGGGACAGCATTAAGGTGACCACTGATGGCACCGGCGGCGATGGCAAGCCAGTCCATAGCGAGTGGACCGGCAAGTTTGACGGCAAAGACTATCCGGTCACCGGCGATCCGAGTGTGGACACGCGGTCATACAAGAAGGTCGATGAGCACACCTTGGAGGTCGCGCAGAAGAAGGGTGACAAAGTCACCACCAGCGGGAAGATTGTCGTGTCCGCAGACGGGAAAAGCCGGACGGTTACTATTAGCGGAACGGACGCCAGCGGGAATAAGATCAGCACGACCGCTGTTTACGACAAGCAGTAGCCGTCACACTGACAAATCAGCTGGGCGCGTCATCCCAAGCTCTCTCGAACAACGCGAAACACGGGGTAATTGGCAGCCACGCGCTCGAACTCAGAAAGAGGCGCGTCTTTAGGAACCGCCACATGTGGCCTCGCGCCAGGCGCCCGCTGCAAATACATCTTCAGCACACGGGCGCGCTGGTTCACGGGAACTTCTTCTAGGTGGATCTGCTCGCGCCGTCCATGACACAACACCACGTGGCCGCCCGCGGCCTTCGCGTTGCGAACCCAATCCACGTCCGCTCTCAGCATGGACACCAGGTACCGTTCGCCTTCGATGACTGCCATGACTAGCGGCAGCCTAACGGTGCGGCCGGACTTCCGGCCGCGTACCTCCAGCGTAACCAAATAATTCGGAGCAATCCCGAGCGCGTGAAGCGCGGCCGAGCAGCGGTTGGCCGCGCTTGCCAGCCAGTTGGGCTGGCCGCCGCGGTACATCCATTTCACAAGACTCATTGAGCACAGCCTCCAGGCCTAAGAAGCTGCCGCCTGAAATCGTTCGAGTACCCTTACACTTT
>CAZGBQ010000175.1:0-4645 GCA_964524045.1 uncultured Acidobacteriaceae bacterium | reverse complement strand
ATGAGCACCTCTCTCGGCAAACATGTCACGCTGACGAAGCCAGACGACTTTGGCAGCTTGCTCCAGGACGAAGGCATCATTTTCACTTCCCTTGACAAGGCGGTGAATTGGGCGCGCAAGAGTTCGATCTGGCCGCTGGGTTTCGGTCTCGCATGCTGCGCCATTGAAATGATGTCCATGGCGGCGGCGCGATTCGATGTGGCGCGCTTCGGCGCGGAAGTCTTTCGCCCTTCCCCGCGACAGGCCGACTTAATGATTGTGGCCGGGCGCTTGTCCCAAAAGATGGCGCCAGTAATCCGCCAGCTCTACGACCAAATGCCTGAGCCAAAATGGGTGATTTCCATGGGCGCGTGCGCGACTTCCGGAGGCGTTTTCAATAATTACGCTATCGTGCAAGGCTGTAATCAGGTGATCCCCATTGATGTTTACGTTCCCGGGTGCCCGCCGCGGCCGGAAGCGCTTCTCTACGCCATTCTTCAGCTTCAGAAAAAAATCGACAGCGAAAAAGGTTCGTTCAAGCGCGCCTTGAATCTGGCGTAGAGTGCAAACCTCGGTCTGTGCACGTGTCGGCTGGCTGATGGCAGGAATCGTCCCACGACCAACGATCCTTCTCCTAATAACACTTCTCGCCTGTCTTCCTTTAAGTGCCTGCCATATCTGCATCTACCCACCTCCGCCTCTTCCGCCGCCACCTGCCGCTGGCTGGATTCTTGTTTGGTCCGATGATTTCAATGGCCCGAATGGCTCAGCGCCCGATCCTAAGAAATGGACGTACGATTTAGGCGGCAAAGGATGGGGCAACAGCGAACTGGAGTGCTACACAAATTCGTTGCAAAACGCGCAAATCCAGGGCGGAAACCTGGTCATCACGGCGCAAAAGCAAGCGCTCACCTGCTCGGACGGCACTTCGAACAACTACACTTCGGCGCGGCTCAAGACGCAAGGTTTATTCAGCCAGACCTATGGCCGCTTTGAAGCGCGCATCAGGATTCCTGCAGGACAGGGAATGTGGCCGGCGTTTTGGATGCTCGGCAACAACATCACTGCGGCGGGCTGGCCCGTGTGCGGCGAAATCGACATCATGGAAAACATCGGAAGAGAGCCGGGCACAATCCATGGCTCCCTGCACGGCCCCAGCACCAGCAGCCCTACCAGTGACGCAAGCGCGGCCTTCAACCTTCCTGCCGGACAAAACTTTGCCGATGGCTTTCACATTTTCGCGGTGGAGTGGCAGCCCGGCACCGTGCGGTTTTATGTGGACTCGAGTCTTTACGAGACCGTGAATCAGTCGCAGTGGCCCGCCGGCGGTACCTGGGTGTTTGATCATCCATTCTTCATCCTTCTAAATGTGGCCGTAGGGGGCACCTGGCCTGGCTCACCGGATAACACCACGCAGTTTCCGCAGCAAATGCTCGTGGATTACGTTCGCGTCTACACCAAGCATTAACCTGTGCGGCTTCACTCGCCGAAGAACTAAGGTTCAGTCTCTTCTGCGCGCTTAATTTCTTCTGGCCCGCCGATCTCGCTTATAATGTGCAACACAGCCCGTGCTGGAAGGGAATCGCACAATGAGCGCGTCACCTGTGATCGCATCTTCAGAACCAGCCCGTCAGCTTCTGCGGCACACGGTTGCCACCATCGCTTATCGCGGCGGCAAGGCCCTGCGCGATGCGCCGGACCATTTTTCCAGCTTCCATATCGGCGACAAGACGCGCACGCCGGCGCAAATTCTTGCCCACCTCGGGGACCTGTTCGATTGGGCGCTCTCCCTTGCCCAAGGCAATCAGACCTGGCACGATTCCACTCCGCTTCCCTGGGAAGCCGAAACCGCGCGCTTTTTCGCGGCGCTGAAGAAGTTCGACGAGTACCTCGCTTCTTCGGAGCCGCTCAACGGTTCCGCGGAAGGGCTTTTCCAGGGGCCTGTCGCCGACGCCCTCACGCATGTCGGCCAGATCGCCATGCTTCGCCGTCTCGCTGGCTCTCCGGTCAAAGGCGAAAACTATTTCCGCGCGGACATCGCTGCGGGCCGCGTCGGCCCCGTACAATCCCCTCCCCGCCGCGAATTCGAATGACACCTTTCCTCAGGACGGTTTGACGGGAGTTACGTGGACGAGTGCGATTGTCCACTCATCCCCTTCGGGAACAAGAACCACACTCATGCGGTGCATCCACACCCGCTCCATGCTGGCGAGGATGGCGTTTTTCCAAAGGACGATGGCGATCATGGCGTCACCCGTGCCTTGCATTGTCTCTTCGATCGGGTATGCCGCATTTTTCTTGGCGTAAGGAGCAAACACAGTTTCAAAGTTCTTGTGGATTTCCGCTCGATTCCAGCGCTTCCCGTGGACATCCACGAGCTGGGCATTTTCGGCGAAGAAAGGCGACAACTCCTCGGCCTTATTCCACTTTAGTCCAGCAAGGAAACTGTGCAAGGCGGTCATGGCATTCGTGTCTGGCTTCGCCTGCATCTTGATCCCTGAAGCTCCCGATTGCTTTGCCAGTTCTTCCCTCAGCACTAGGACACTCATGCCTCTGTCATGCAAGATCTGGGCCGCGAGCGAACCTTCCACCCGCAGCATCCCAAGCAGCAGGTGCTCTGTCCCAACGTGGCCTGAGCCAAGCCTTTCGGCTTCTTCTGCAGCAAAATGCAGGACCTTTTTGGATTCGGCCGTAAGCGGCACTTCCACCGAAGTAGAGAAGCTTTCGCGTGGCGTGATGCACTTCTCGATTTCTGCGCGAATTCCTGACTCAGCAGCCGCGTCCCCGACGAACCGTTTCGCTAGAGCACGGTCCTCTCGCAAGAGCCCCAATAGCAAGTGCTCCGTGTCGATATGGGGGCTGCCGTATTGGCTTGCCTCGAAGCGGGCAAAGAAAATGACGCGCCGAGCTTTCTCTGTGTAGCGCTCAAACATCAGGGTCGCCTCTTCAATGAACTTGCCGTAACACTATGTTTGTTGAGATATAACGTTACACCTGATAATATGAGCCCCCGCGTCTTCACGCGGCGACCTTTTCCTTGCGCCCCAGCCGCAAGCAGGAAGACGCCAGGCGTTCCGGCACGCAAAGGGGGTCCGTCATGATTCTTTCCCAGCGTATTCGATCCATTCGCGAAGAAAAAAGGCTTTCTCAGGGAGACATTGAAAAGCGCACAGGCTTGAAGCGCTCTTACGTCTCGCGCCTCGAGCACGGCCGCACCGTTCCTTCCATTCCCACTCTCGAAAAGTTTGCGCTGGCGCTGCAAGTGCCCCTCTACCAGTTGTTCTACGACGGCGAAGAGCCTCCCAAGGTTCCATCGCTTCCCCCGGCCTTCAAAGCGAACGGCGATAATTGGGGTACCGAAGGGGAAGGGGCGCGCTTGCTTTCCCGCCTCGGGAAACTCCTCCCGCGTATCGCGGAGGCCGACCGCCAAGTGCTGCTTCACCTCGCAGCGCAACTCGTTCGCCGCAAGAAGGCCTGATTCTTTCTCGCCTCGAACTGTCGCGTCGGCGAACCGCCCGTCCTGTCAATAGAAAACAAGTGTACAATCTCCCTCCGCAGATTCCGCGGGCTCAAGAATCTCTCAAATGTACAGAGCCCGTAGCGTCTCTTTCTAATTTTCGCCCAGCGAGGCTGTCGCTAAACGGTCCGAGTATTTATGATGCCTCAACCGAGTGTCCGCGACTTTGCGCAGCGTTATACCGCCGCGTGGTGCAGCCACGACCCCGCGCGCGTCGCAAGTTTCTATTCCCCCGAAGGCTCCCTCAGCATAAACGGCGCCGCTCCGGCCGTGGGCCGAAGCGCCATCGCGCAAGCGGCCCAGGAGTTCATGAGCGCCTTTCCAGATTTGCAAGTGTTGATGGACAACATCTTCGTCGACGGCGACCGTGCCGAATACCATTGGACGCTCGTCGGGACCAATAACGGTCCGGGCGGGACTGGCCACCGCGTTCGCATCAGCGGCTTTGAAAAATGGCGGTTCGGCGTCGACGGCCTCGTCGCGCAATCGCTCGGCCACTTCGACGCCGCCGAATACCAACATCAGTTGGAACACGGCCGCGAAGCCTGACCGAAGATGATCTCGCTACGCCTGCGTGAGCGGGTCGCGATTCTCTCGGCAACATTCTCTCTGGTTCTCTCACTCGCATTGGCGGCTCACCCGGCCGCCAATTGGCAAACCATTGCGCCAGGGATGGACCTGAAGTATTCGCCGGTGAATCCACCAGCAACAAAAGGAAGCACAAGCATCGTCATCCTGCGCATCGATCCAAACTTGTGGCAACTCGAAGCGGTGGGAATTAACCAGACCGGCGAGACCGCGGGGCACACTGCGCGCGCCTGGTCGCAAAAGCACAATTTTTCCGCGGCGATCAATGCCGGAATGTTTGCCACCGATCAGAAGACTCATCTGGGGTACATGCGGTCCGGCGGCCAGATCAGCAACGGCCATCAGAACGCGTATCAATCGGTGGCGGCCTTCGACCCTCGCGATTCCGGTAATCCCCGCTTTCATATTTTTGATCTCGATGTTCCCGGCGCAAATTTCCAAAACATTCTGAAGGACTATGGGTCCATCGTGCAGAATCTGCGGCTCATCAAGCGGCCTGGCTTGAACCAATGGCCGCAGCAAGAGCGAAAGTGGAGCGAGGCCGCGCTCGGCGAGGACGAT
>CAZGBQ010000174.1:0-7653 GCA_964524045.1 uncultured Acidobacteriaceae bacterium | reverse complement strand
CCAATTTCCGGGTCACTTTTCCCTGGCGGACGTGTCGATTCGGAGGATCCCCCAACGATGCATCGACACACCAGGATTATACTCGCTCGATGAGCTTTTCTCAAGCCTATTTGCCCTCGCGCTTACAATGTAAGGCATTTATTTTCTTCTACTTGCAGAAAATCGTAATGGTGAGGCAGTGAGATCAAAATAAGGCGCTCGATGAGCGCCTTTCTTTGTATTTTCGCGCGTTCCTTCGCGTCAAATGCGCATGGGCACGATGATATAGCGGTGGAGGGTGAAACTCGGCCGGCCAATGCTCTGTGAATGGCTCGGAGTTGAACCGAAGATTACCGATGCGGTAGACTCCCTGGCGGTTATGGCACCTCTCGCGCCCATGCCTTCCATAGTTCTCTCCGGTAGTGAACTACAGGCTTTTGGAACACAGTGGCAAGCCAACGGTCAGCGTTTATCCCGAACTCCTCCATATTCGTCCATTCAATTGGGGCAGTTCCTGAATTCAGCGATAGCTGGTCCGTTGGCAGTAATGCTTGGCGGCATTCCTGTTGTGGCTCCCGAGAGCTCGACGTCACTCCTTCCTCCACAATCCAACTGCATCGAGCAGGGAGATATCCGAATAATTGGCGGGATTCGGCCCCAAAACTTCGACGTTGGCTATCGACCTGACGGAGTGAGATTCGCATTCGACGGCAAGACTTTGAATGATTTGGACAGTGTCCGGAAGAACTATCAGAATATGATTAATGATCTGGCCACGGAGGCAGCGACAGTGCACACGCGTTTTCCGTATGCAGTCGTGGCATTCGTTGTCGCCGTTCCAAGCCCGGCACTCGTTGAACCGCAGCGTTCGGCTCTCGTCCGTAGTTTGGACGTACTAAATCGAAGGGCGGCAGTCACTGAGCAGGCACATCTTGCGGAGGCAGTTTCCCTCGTGGTGTGGAATCCTGAAACTGGGCATGTAGAAGGGGGCGTTCCTTCGCCTGACTCTTCCGTGAGAATCGAACAATTTTCCAGCCGCGTCCAACAGGCTTATTTCTCTCGATACTTGGGCCTCCCTCCCCACGATGACTAAGCGGCCTCAGTACTTCTCCTCCGCACACGTCTAGTCATGAGTTTCTTCCAGATTGAATCCACAACCTGAACGTCTTTTCGAGAAAATCCCAAACCGTTTACTAAAAGTATTTGATTCGTAATAGATAGGACATTTTCAATGTGGCCTTTTCTCACCAAGGAATCAATCTCGCTGGAATCCAACTTCTCCGCATTTATTAAAGGCAAAGGAAGGCGGTCTGCCTCCCTGGGTTCAAGTTCCAAAACGCCGCCGCCATAACTGCGTCCTAGGAGCTCGGCAAAAGCGAAAGTAAGTGAGTTCAAGAATGCTGCGGCGACCAGTCTGGGCTCGGCACCGTTAAGAAACCTAACACGATGAACGGTATCCGTGCTCGTGGCATTTGCCTCGTTGACGGTCAGTTTGGGGTAGGCGTGAACTTGCCGTGTTAAGAAGCAAGTAGGCTCATATACGGACGGAACTATGTACCAGGGCTTTCGAATCCTACACTTATATCCCAGATTGAACCCCTTCGTCTCACCGCAGGCGACGTACTGTCTCACCGGCTCCGGTAGATGAGCGGGCTCGCTAGCCGGGAGGTCCAGAAGGTATGTACGTTCGCCCTTTGCTTCGTTTCTTTCCCAATCTTTGGCTCGGAAGATTATCCCTTCTAGGTGGTTAGTGCGACTGACGAGGCGTCGACTATATCGCTGAAGCCCTAGTCCCCGAGCATTCTCCCCACTTATTGCAAAGAACTCATTTAGTCCAGTCACGACCCCGACATCGGTGTTACCGACATCTTCCATAGTGTTCAAGCGTGTGTTGCTCTTTATCGCTCTCACTAAATCGATTTCTTTTTGTGTTAGAAAATACTGAGTCCATTTTTCTGTAGAATGGTCAACCGATCTCGACGAATTAGGGTCAGGTGGCTTAGAGAGAGCGTCCTTCAACTGCGAGACGTCGTCCATCTCTAGCACGTCAACCCCTCCTCCTAGATCAGGGGAACGCTCTGCGAGCAACAATACAATCTCTTGTTGAACTCCCTCGAACACAAGTCGTTTAAACGTTACAAGCCTAATTCTCGAGAAATGCTGAGTAAGGAACAGTCTCAGATCTGCTGCATATCCCACCTGGAAAAGTTCCGCCGGAATTACCATCGCTATACGGCCCTTGGCACCGACCATGAGTGACGCAGCAGCGAGAAAAGGAACCCAGGCGTTCGTAAGACGATTTGGCTTCATGCCCGCTAATGCCATAAGGCGAAATCCAATATTCCTCTGAGCTTCCGGGAAGTTCTGATACCTAATAAAGGGAGGATTTCCAAGAGCAACATCAAATGGACGGTTAACAACGTGTTTCGCGGCACCAGCAAAGAAATCTGTATGCCGGACTATCTCGCCTGGCTTTTTGATTCCAAGGGCGGCAAGGCGGTCTATGGCCCTCCCAGCTTCCTTAGCATCGATCTCATATCCGCATATTTGTTTCCAGACCTCTGGTTGGGCGGCACCAAGAGCGATTAATCTTTCGCTTGCTTGCTGAAGAAAGACACCGTCTCCGCAACTTGGTTCTAGGATCCTATCCCTGGAACTTCGAATCGCCCAACTTGAAAGGACCTCCGCGATGGGGGGAGGCGTATAGTAACCGCCTCTCAGCTTTGTGTAGTTTGGTTGGGCCTTCACAGTCTGTGGTTGCACTCACTTTCACTATATTTCCATATATAAATATTTTTATGCAAATGTCAAAAGAAAACTTCGCCTTTCCCTCTTCAAAATGGAATATCCTGTGGAATATGGGCCGTCGGCAAACAACTCCGCAAGGAGCAAAGGGCGTATCCGCAAAGCTACCTCCGTATCTGCACATTGGTATCCAACAGCTCTTGGTGGATCGCTGGAGGAAGACTGGAGTTAAAACAAGCCAAAATCAGGTGTTAATAGAGGCGCTGCAGGAATACCTCAGCAACTCCGGTGTTAATATTTCCCAAATTGAAGAAGACGTGAGGAAATGGAGACCAAAAGAGGAACGCGTCTCAAAAATCGCTAAATTTCCCAAGAGACGCAGGGGCAGCTAGTCAGAGTCAAATCCGCATGGGCATGATGATATAGCGGTAACGGTAGGACTCGTCCGCGAGCGGTCGCATCTGCCCGGCGGATTGCTCGTCCTTCAGCTCGATGCTGACGGGGCCATCGGCTGCAGACGCGAGAAAATCGAGCATGTAGCTGGAGTTGAATCCAATGGCGATGGGATCGCCGCTGTATTCCTTTTCGATCGTCTCTTTGGCTTCGCCATACTCCGGGCTGGACGCGGAAAGCTCGACACCTTCCTTCGAAATCGCGAATTTCACGGCGTGGGAGCGCTGGTCGGCTAGCTGCGAAACGCGGCGCACGGCATCCGTCAACTCGGCGCGCTCGATCACCACATGTTTGCTGTTATCGCGAGGCAGCACCGCTTCGTAATTCGGGAATTGCCCCGTCAGAATGCGCGAAATCAGCAGGCGGTGAGCCGCCTGGAAAAACAGATGGCTCTCGTCCTTGGCAAATTCGATTTGCGCGTCAGAGTCCGCGCCGCCCGAAAGCTTCTCTACTTCGTCCATGGCTTTCTTTGGGACAAGCACCTTCAATTCACCATTGAGCCCCGCGAGCTTGTGATCGGTTTCGGCGAGCGCTAGGCGGTGGCCATCGGTCGCCACCATCGCCAGCGTGTCGGGCCGCAAAATCAGCAGGCCGCCGTTCAACGTGTAGCGCGACTCTTCCATGGAAATGGCAAACTTCGTCTTGGCAATCAGGCTTTCCAAAATGGCCGCGGGGATTTTTACCAGCGTGTGTGGCATGGAAGGCAGCGCTGGGAAATTCTCTTTCGCCATGCCCACAAGTTTGTATTTCTTCCTGTCGCTGACGATCTCTACCCAGTGATTTTCCAGCAGTTTGACTTTGATCTCGCCTTCGGGAAGAAGCCGGACCAGTTCAAGAAGTTTCTTCGCGGGGATTGTCCCTGCTCCCTCTTTCTTGATCTTGGCTTCGCAAGACGTGCGGATGCTCAGCTCCAGATCCGTTGCGGTAATCGTCAGTTGGCTTCCTGTGGCTTCAACGAGTAGATTCGACAAGATAGGAATCGTGGTCTTGCGTTCCACGACCCCCTGTGTTGTGCTCAGTTCGTTCAACAGCGCAGACTTTGTGACGCTGAATTCCATCGCTTGAGAATCCTCACGTGCCGTTCCGGGTGCGGTCATGGTGAAGTGTACCCTCGACTCGGGCGGGGACGGCGCCCTTTTTTGGACCTAACCTAATTTACTGCGGACTAGCCACAGGCACGTACTCTACTCGCTTTTTCAAAAAGTATAAAGTCCGCTACGGCCTGCGACTGTGGAAATACTCGTTCCCCTGTGAACGTCCCGGCTCCGTACACGTTTCTCCCCCTGCAATATTCACAGCCTTCTATCACTCCTGCAAAGAGGTCTTAGAAAGTTTAGACGAAAAGAGCCTTGTTGTTGTGATGAGTGCTGTGAATCTGTGGAAACCACCGCAAAGTTATTTCCTCCTCACATTTGCAGCGAGTAGATTGAGGTAGCTGAATGTGAGTTCTGTGGAAAAGTAGGTCGCACACATCTTACTTGCATAAGCTTCGGTAAAGTTATCCTTGCTCCTACACAAATTCTTCATACCTTTTCCAGTCTTTTTTCACAGCGTTTTATGCAATACCATTCGCGCTGAAGGATTCATGTTTGCCACTTCGGGGGGAGTTGCCCAAGCCCCAAGCAACCTGCAAAGCTTTGTCGCGTCCGGGCAATGTTCGAGAGGGAGTGCAGCTCCTACTGCAGCGCGTCCATCAGCCGCGTAATCGTCCGGTTGAGATCTTTGTCCGATCGGCGCAACTCTTCGATCTTATTGATGGAGTGGAGCACAGTAGTGTGGTGCTTGCCGCCAAATTGCCGGCCAATCTCCGGCAGCGAAGCGGTGGTGAGCTGCTTCACGATGTACATTGCCACTTGCCGGGGGAAGGCGATGGCACGCGTGTTGCTGCGGACCTTTAAATCTTGTTCCCGTAGTGCGAAGTGTTCGCTCACGCGCTTCTGGATCAGGTCGATGGTGACGCGCTTTTCCTGCGAGGCAATGATGTTCCGCAGTACTTGCTGCGCTGTGCTCAAGGAAATCGTAGCTCCAGTCAGCGTGGCATAGGCCATCAAACGCGTCAGCGCGCCTTCCAGCTCCCGCACGTTGGACTTGATGGCCCGCGCAATGTACTCCGCCACGTCGTCCGGCAGATGGAAGCGCTCGTTTTCCGCTTTTTTCTGCAAAATCGCGATCTTCGTTTCCAGGTCGGGTGGCTGAATGTCCGCGATCAAGCCCCATTCAAACCGCGACCGCAGGCGTTCTTCGATCGAGTTGATGTCTTTCGGCAGGCAGTCGGACGAAATCACAATCTGCTTTTGCTGCTCGTACAGCGCATTGAAGGTATGAAAAAACTCTTCCTGCGTGCGTTCCTTGCCTGCAATGAATTGAATGTCGTCCACCAGCAGCACGTCCACGGTATGGAAGCGCTCGCGGAAGCTGATCATGCGGTCGAAACGTAGGGAGTTGATCACTTCAATCGTGAATTTCTCCGCGCTCACGTAACTCAGCCGCATCGCCGCGTTGCGCTTCTTGATGGTATGCCCGATCGCGTGCATCAGGTGCGTCTTGCCCATGCCCACTCCGCCATAGAGAAACAGCGGGTTGTAGGCTTTCGAAGGCTGCTCGGCCACCGCGCGCGACGCGGCATGAGCGAACTCGTTCGACTTGCCTACTACGAAGGTATCGAACGTGTACCGCAGATTGAGCTGGTGGTCGCTGCTCTCAAAATCCAGCTTGGCCTGGCCCGGCCGAACCGGAGCGGCCGGTGCCGCCTGTACCGGCTCCTCTTCCGTGCAGACATACTGAACCTTAAGGTTCGGCGTCCCGAGTTCGAGGAACACCGCTTTGACGATATCCCCGTACGTGCGGGTTAACACCTGCCGGAAGACCGCGCTGGGAATCTGCACAAAGAGCGTCTCGCCTTCGGCGCGGTTCAGCCGCGTCGGCTGGAACCAGGTCGTAAAGGTGTTGATGCTGACCCGGGATTTCACGCGTTCCAGGAACTTATCCCAGGCATTTATGATTTCGCGTTCACGGCCAAGCTGAGGTGCGGTCGTCATCGAGAGCAAAAAAGATCCTTGTGCCATTTCCACAGATGTGCAAATCCTGTGGAAAGCAATTCCTTCTCCGTTTTTCTTTCGGGCTTCGGGATTTCTTGCCCGCGCGGAACCTTCCCCTCTGACCCTGTTGATCCGCGCGCGGCCCTTTAGGACTTACCGGCCCACGAACTGCCGTTAACAAACAGGCGGGGATTGTCTCCGATTGGTTTGCAGGGAGCAAGCGAAAAATGCGCGAAGACGCCACGCGTGTTGCACATCCCATGCACAGTTTTTCCACAAGCACTGTTGTTGTGCAATCACTCAAGAACGCTGCGTTTTTCGCGGATTTTTTTGAAAAGATTCCTTCAGTATGGAAATCCTGCGCAAAACGGCGGCGACTGCGCCTGAGGAAAAACTCAATTCACTTTGTTGATTTTTTTGTCCGGACGGTCAAACAGGTAGAGCCCGAGAGGATCGCTTCCGATAATCAACCGGTCGTTCTGGATGAGAATGGTGTTGGCTTCGAGCCGCGCGCCCTGCTGCGTATAAATCTTGTAGGTCGCGCGCCGGCTCCCTTGCGCGTCGAAGTGCAGAAGGTTGTTGTTCAGCGCCATCCAGATTTCCCCGTTCGAACGGTCCACGCCCACTCCGGTAATGATCCTCCGGAACCAGGGTTCTTTGGTCCGCCGCTCCTGCCGCTCGATTTCTTTTCGCGCCGCCACCGCCGTCGGCAGCGCGTCTATCGCCGTGTACTGCACGTCCTGCCCGCCGTAGCCCAGCCGGTCATACTGCCGCACGGTTGGTTCGGGCAGATATGCGAACGCATAGTAAAGATGCCCTAGGGCGTCCGTAGCGAGTTGTCCGATGTTTAGGTACCGGTTCAAATCCGCGCGTTCGGAGAGTGGCTCCGGATCCCCGAACTCCCGCACCTCTTTTCCGTTTTTGTCGAACACCAGCACGAGGTGCGGCTCCCGCAGCGTAGCCACGGCAATTTCGCCTTCCGGCATCGCCGCCACCGAAATTGGGTTCTTCACTGCAACCGACCGGAGCGGGGCGCCTTCCGCAGAAAAAATGCGAATGGCATTGGCGGCGCGGTCCGCCACATAGATTCTGCCCTCGGCGTCCACGTCGCAGTCTTCGCCAAAGCCAATCAACCCATGGTTTGCGTTCTCTGCGCCTGCAGATGCGGCAACTTCATTGATGGACAAAACCTGCTTTCCGGCTGCATCAAAAACTACTAATCCGGGAGACGGCGAAGCCAGCACGTAGAGGCGGCCGTCCGCGCCCTGCTTAACGGCGCGCAAGCCGGGGCCGATGTTCGGGAGTAGCCGCTGCTTGGCGGAAAGCTCGCCTTCGTCCTGGGCTGACGCGCCGGTAGCTGCGCACGCAAGCAGACACGTCACCGCGAGAGCTTTCAAACTTGGACCCGCCCCGATTCGCATGAACCCTCAGATTACTA
>CAZGBQ010000173.1:1400-7716 GCA_964524045.1 uncultured Acidobacteriaceae bacterium | reverse complement strand
TTGAAGAAGTTGTCGTCCCCCGCGTTGAGATTGGACTCGGCGCCGAATACGTGTTTGTGCGCTCCGTGAAAATTGGCGTGCTCAAATAACACTACATGCTGAAGGAAAACCTTATCGGTCCAGAGTTCCTGGATACCGGTGCGCGTATCAGTCCACAGCGGGTAGAATCCCTGGCTGCTCGCGTCCAAGCCGAAGTACTCGCCGATGAACGTGAGATTCGGATCCCCATGGGCCCACGGAGCATCCACGGTGGGGTCCCACGGCTGGTCGGTAACGGTGAAGAGCTGCGAGAATGAGACACCGTTATCGAATGAAAGCGCCATCCTCGTATCGATCTTCGGCACAACCGGCTTATTGCCGAACTCATAGAAAGCGCATCCGAGGACCCCATCTGGCCTGAAGACCAATTGGGGGTGGAAGTGGAAGATACTGCTATTGATGGAGAGGCCCGTTAGCAAAGGCTGCCCGGAGGGTGGCGTCTTCCACGAAGCCCCTCCGTTGGTCGAAACTGCATAGTAGATCCTTTGATTGCCTTCCCGCTTATCGGACCAAGCTACAACGATCGTCGAGCCAGAATCACAAGCAGTAGGCACGGTGACGACTCGAAAGTTGCCGCCCGGGAGTGTGGTGATACCAAACGAGCTGATTCCCGTAGCTGGAGAAGGGGTGGCTTGAAAGCTGTTCCCGCCATCGGTCGATTTGACCATCTTGACCTCGTTTCCGACTTCCTGATTCAGGAATACGATGTAGACAGTGCCATCCGCCGCGACGTTCACCTCGGGTGAAAAGGAACTCGGTGCAATGGGTGTGCCTGCGGGAGAGCTTCCTGCTCCAATCCATGTGTTTCCATGGTCCAAGGTGCGTGCAAAGCACAACCCACCAGGTCCATCCCAAGCGGCATAAACCCTTCCATGGAACTGGCTCGCTGGATTACCGTCCCCAGCCGCCCACTGCTTATCGTCGCCAGGGCTGGTGTGGATGAGTTTAGGAGCGCTCCACGTCTGGCCCCCATTTGTGGATTTGTAGACGGCAATGCCGATGATGGTAGCCCCGGGAGGGTTATTGAATGCGAGCCCCACTAGAAACAGATTGCCGGAATCGTCCCACGCCATGGCGGGATCCGAGATCCCAGTCCAGCCGGGCAACAAGGCGAGCGGAGCGGAGTCGTTCCAATGCAAGCCTCCATCAGTGGAAAACGAAGTCGCGAGGGTGAAGTCGTATGTGTGATAGTTGATGAACTTCTTCGACCCTGCCACGATCTGCTGCGGATTGTTCGGATTGATCACGAGGCTGCTCTCGCTTCTCGCGTTGTTGAGATCAGTATCATGGGTAACCTGTATGTTGGACATAGCCGCTTCTCCTCTATTTCCTACGAAATCGATTAAACCTAACGACCGATAGTGGCTAGTGACACTAAGAGCCTTTATCGTTTCGTAACCCATGCCGACTTCGCCTTGCGACATTCGATATCGGGCCTCATGAAGCCACGGGGCGGAGGGGCGGGCGGCCTTTGCGGGGGAGCGGGTTGGCGGTGGTAGCGACCGGAGGCGGGAGCTTGCCGGCGGCGAGGGCGTCGAGAGCTCGGAGGCGGGCCGCAAGTTCAGCTTCGGTCAAGCGGCGTTCACGGTAGAGCCGGCGCAGAAAATCCTCGGCAGAGGCTTGTCCCTTGTGCGAGTTGCACTCCAGGCAGCAGGAGGCCAGGTTTCGGTAGGAATTGCTTCCCAGCGCGGCTTGGGGCACGACATGGTCGAGGCAATGTACCGTGGAGGTGAGATGGCGGAGGCAATAGAAGCAGAGGCCACGCTCGCGGTCGTGGATGGCCTGGCGAAGTTCCAGGGTTCGCATGAAATCTGTCTCTTCGAGGCTTGCGGTGTTGGGCAAACGCACAGACCCGCCATCGGTAATTCCACCGGGAAGGGCGGCCCGAATCTCATGGGGCAGGCGAACCTCGAGCACGTGACCGGCCTTGCTGCGATGGATTAAGCGCAAAGCGCCGTGACCAAGAAGGCGGCGCACAGCCTGGCGAGTGGAGCCGACGGAGAGGCGAGCACCGCGCGCAAGCCAGCGAATGGAAAAGTGGAGCCGGAGCTTTCCTTCCAGGCGGCTGTGGCGCACGAGGTGGTAGTAAACGGAGCGGTCGATGACAGAAAGACGCAGGCGAGGGACCAGCAGGTCCTCGATTTGTTTGCACACGAGTTCGGCATTCGGTTTTTTGGTTTTCATGTTCGGTTCCAGAAGGTGAGATTTAGGACGACAAAGGGAAACCACGAGTCGAGGGTTGACAGCTAACAGCTAGAAGAAAGGAGCGACGACTTAACACAGAGGGCACAGAAACGCACAGAGGTCACGGAGAAAACAAAAACGCCGGCAGGATGCCGGCGCTACGAAATAGGAACGATGCTCCGGTGGCTGTCCGGAAGGTGCGATACCAGAACGCCGCCAACGAGGATATGCGCGGCTTGGAACGGCAAATGTAGGGGCACGGCAAACCGTGCCCACTCTCCGCATTCCCAAAAACAAAACGCCCCGACCGCAGTCGGGGCGCACGTTTCAATAAAAGATACTATATCACAAAATAAGAATTTGTCAAGGAAAATCTTCAGGAAAAATTAGCAGCCGGGCTGGTTTTCCAGTAAACCCTTGACCAAGAACAAGTTAATGCAGGCGCCGGAGGCATGAGGCAGCGTAGGTTGTTGCGTAGGTGCCGCGGGTGTAGCGGTAACAGTTTTTCTTGAGAAGACCCAATGGATACCCAGGTGGCCTCGCGTAACGGGCTTAATTCCAAGCATTTAGGAGGACGCGGCGGACGCCCAGGCAGCCTCGTAGGTATCCATGACGAAGCGCTCAACGGTTCTTAGGTCCGGATGCAAAGGGAGCGGCGACGAATCCAGCAACGCGCCAATCCGCGCCTCCAACTGTTTGCATTCCTCCAGCACGTCGGCCAGATTGCTGCGTCCCCGTCGAACATCCATCAGGTGACTGCGAACCGGCTCTTTCATGGGCAGCGTCAAGCGCCCCGATTCGAGAAACTCGACGCCCTGATGTCCGAGCCGCAGCATGTGCATGGCATATTTAGTGTCATAACCAAACTGCTCCACCAGCTCCGCGCGATTTATGTCACGCTGGCCGCGCTCGCCGACTAGCCTTTGTCTCTGCGCTTCCAAATACCCAAGAAACCGCTTCCCTGCGCGCCTCGATGCAAATGCGGGCGCAAGTTTCTGGAGTTGTTCCCCAACACTGGTGCGGAGGACCACCGCACTGTCCGGCAAGTACATCAGCAGCATTACCGTGGGATTACCTTGCAGGGCCAGACGCGTCCACTTGCGGAGGCTGTAAATCGTAAGATCAAGGTCGCCTGCCCGGGAACGAGCACCCGCGCGGCCTTCCCGCTCCTCGGCGGACCTGTATACCCACTGCTCGAACTTGCCAAAGCCCACTACGTACCGGCGGGGCTCAACACACACGCCCATTTCATCTCTGTCGTCCGTCCCGTCGAGCACCAGACCGTGCACACTTGAGCCAACCAAGCCCCGAAGGATCGTCGTCGGCTCCGCAATCAACCGATGCGAGGCGTCATCGTTCAACGTGATGTCATTCTCCACGGCGCGCCTATTTAATCTGCCTGTTGCTTTCTAAACGAGGACCTTTCTCATCATACTTGTGGGTTTGCATCGACACCAAGCGCCGGTAACTCAGGCGGCCAAGCATGCGGCTTCGGAGCGATGTTTACGGCAGGACTTCGTAATGGGTCATCATGCCCGCGGCCATGTGATCGCTCACATGGCAGTGGAACATCCACGTGCCAGCCTTGTCGGGAACCATGTCTGCGGTGACCATTTGAGCAGGCGAGATAGCGACCACGTCGGTGGTCTCCCCGCCGGTGGTTACCGCGTTGCCGTGCCAATGCGGCGTGTGGAAGTTGAACCCATCGCCAATGGTTATAAGATACCAGCGCACGTGCTGGCCTCGCTTCATGGTCATCTTCGGCATGTCTCCGAAGATGTAGCCATTGATGGACCACTTGATTGTGGTGTCGCCGAACCCACTCCCGGTCAGAATGTAGCGGCTTGTGCCATCCACCGGAGCAATGTCATCCGTCTTTACCCCTTTCGGGTCGGTCGTATAGGTCGCGATGTTGTGGTCGAGATACCAGCTTTGGCTTTCGTTGTACGCCATAAACAGCGCTACAAACTCATGATCTATGTCTTTCGGGGTCCCGTCGGCGCGGGCCATGCCGCGACGTGTAATCACGAGCGCCCCGATCAATCCGGCGTTGACATCCTTGGGCTCGTTGACATGCGAATGGTAGAGCCATACGACTGAACTCGGATCGTTCGGCCGTGGGCCGGCGCGCTCCGGAACTTCCCAGGTGTAAAGATGAGTTTTGCCGGGCGCGACAACGCCCGTTTCCTCCCAGGGCACTCCGCCGTAGGCTGTCCCTTCTGACGATTTCTCGTACGCGACGCCGTGGGGATGCATGCTGTAAGGATGAGTCGCCTTGTTCTTCATGAGGACGTGGATGGTGTCCCCGACTTCGGCATGCAGCACTGGACCTACAATCCCGAGGTAGTAGTCTTCCGGCTTTCGTTCCTTTAGTTTTTGAAACGTATCGTCCATATATTCCCGGAAGCATGCTTTGAGGTACTTCGTGCCGATGCGGTGCGGTCCTCTTTCCGTATGGACCTTTGCGTAATCCTCGAACGGCTTCCCTGTCATATGATCGATGCCGTCGGGCGCATAGTCCCATTCCACTTCTTCGGCTGCGACATAGTAGGTGCGGACTTTGCCGCCGCCCGGCTTTGGTGTGACTTGTTGTGTGGAGCTGAGTTGCGCGGAAAATCCGGTGAGTAACAAAAACGCTGAAAAGATTCTCATCATAACCATGAAACACCTCCCATCGCGGCAGAAAAGCCGCGATCTCTGGAGCTTCCAGTTGGTCGAAAACATCCCTTGGTGGGCCTTTGGCGGGCAGCATAGCACTCTTCGAAGCGAGTGGCTCAACGAGTTGCCGGGCTGCGACAACAACGGCTGCGTTCGCTTGCTCGGCAGAAGGCTAAAGATTAGGGGAAGGCATTTCGCATTTAGCGGCGACCTGCCTGCCACTGGCGGGCTCTACATGACCGGTTATCGCAGGAAGCAGGCGAGGCAAAGTTGTTTCGCGCGGAAGCGTCTTTTTGCAGAAGCGTGTTCGATTTAATGACCAAGACTCATCGGCCAGGGCCTCGGGATGGCTAAAGTCATCAGCACCAAACCGAGAATGGCCATGTTCTTTAGGAAGTGAGTCATCTCCCCCATCTTGGCTTGCGGATCTTGGACCGTCCAGAAATTGTGGATGCCGAACGCTGCCCCCAAAAGGAAAATCACCAGCAGGGCCGCTCCAATCGTTGGGTGAAAGCCAAGGAGCAGGCTCAGTCCGCCCAATAAGAGAAGCACGCCCGAACCGCCCACTGCGAACTCTGGCGCAGGTAAGCCTTTGCTTTTGGCGTACCCGGCCATCATCTTGAGTTGCGCGAAGTGGTTGAAACCATTCATGAGGAAAAAACAGCCAACGATAACCCGTCCGATGAGGAACGCGACCGCGGCAATGTTTCCGATGTCCATGATCCCTCCTCAGAATCACCTGCTTGAACTCCGTTGCGCGAATTCCGCTGTGCATCCGGACCCAGCATCGGACGTTAGCGCATCCAAGTCAGTTGTCAAGCGCTGTATGTTGCAGGTAGGACGGCACGAGAATAGGGGAAACGTTCTACTGCAAGGGGCGCTCGGCGCGAGCGCGGATGGCGCGGAGCCAGGTGACGCGAAGCAGCCAGCTTCCAGGGTAAATCACGCGCCAGTAGGCGGCGAACTTCTTTCGCGCGGACGCATCGGTCGCATACACACGCGTCTCCGTGGTCAAAATCGTTTCCCCAGTGCCAGCATCTTCCACACGAAAATTAATGGCCGCCGGCGCAAAGCCCGGTTCGTGAAGCGCCTTGAAATCCTCCGGCGTGGGATCCTTCTTGAGTTGCGTTCCCTTCGGAGCGCCTACAAGCGTGCCCAGTACAATTTCGCGATTGGGCTCCTCCGCCAGCTTCATGAAACTCGTTCGCATCGCCAGCGCTAAAATCGGTTCG
Source organism: uncultured Acidobacteriaceae bacterium (assembly GCA_964524045.1). Lineage (GTDB taxonomy): Bacteria > Acidobacteriota > Terriglobia > Acidiferrales > UBA7541 > Acidiferrum. The sequence goes on along the minus strand of CAZGBQ010000173.1, from coordinate 1,603 downwards.
TTTTGCGGCGGATTCAAAATGCTTTCGGGTCCGGAACGCCCGAACCGTCGAATCCACGTTAGCGTGTAAAATAGCGCAATCTCGTCAGCAGTCACTTGCTGCATTGCGGCATAAACGTGCTCGCGCGGCGCCTGGATGTGGATGGAATGGAACTCTCCGAACTGGTATGCCGGCACGAATTCATCCAGGCGCGTGGCAGGCGT
>CAZGBQ010000173.1:0-1300 GCA_964524045.1 uncultured Acidobacteriaceae bacterium | reverse complement strand
AAGGAGCGGTGCGGACGCCAGAACGATTCGGAATCGAGCGCGGCGTTCAATTCTTCCAGCGTGTGGTAGTTCGAACTGCCCTCGACATCCTTGGCCATGACGGAAACGTCGCCGTCCTGGATTGAGGCCCAGATTAAGTCCTCAGCGCCCACTAGCAACAAACGCTGCTGCGACTTCACGAGCAGTTTGATGGGTTGCGAAGACGCCGGTTTCGATGCGCCGAGTTGCTGCACAAGCTGTTCGAGGCGGTCCGCGGCGGGAATTTGCGTTTCCAATGCTTTGCGCGCGCGCGCAATGGCCTTCGAAATGCGCGCCTTGTCGAACGGCTTCAAAACATAATCGACGGCGTTTACATCGAAAGCCTGCACCGCGTAATGATCAAACGCCGTCGCAAACACTACGTGCGGAACGCGCAGTTTTTTTTCTACTAGTTTTTTCAAAACGCCGAATCCGTCCAAGCCCGGCATTTGCACATCCAGGAAGACCAAGTCAGGAGAATGTTCTTTGATGAGGTTGACGGCGTCCACGCCGTTGCGGCCCAGGCCGATAAGATTGATTTCGGGGAAACCCTTTAGCAGATAAGCGAGTTCTTCGCGGGCGGGCTTCTCGTCATCGACGATGATGGTATTGATTTGCATCGAGAAGATGTTATCAGAGAAAGAGTGACTGGCGACTTGTGATTAGCGACTCGTGAAGGGATCGGCCGGTGCGGAATTGGCGTTTCCGGTTATGATGGCGGGCGGACATCGCGGGGAAAACCAAGGAGCAGGCTACGATGGCAACGCACGCACAAAGACGCATGGGGAATCGATGAAAAAAGCATCAGGCAGAAAGCCGCTAAAGAAGACACAGGTTCTGAGCAGCCAGACCATTTATGCTGGAAAAGTGTTTGGAATCCGGCGAGATGAAGTGATTGAGCCGAGCGGCGTTCGAACGACGCGGGAAATGATTACGCATCCCGGGTCCGTGGTGGTTTTGCCGGTGCTACCGGACGGAAAAGTGCTACTGATCCAACAGTACCGGCACGCGGCGAAGCAGTATTTGTGGGAGCTAGTGGCCGGGCGGATCGACGAAGGAGAAACGGCTCGCGAGGCCGCAGAACGGGAGTTAAAGGAAGAAACCGGGTACGGTGCCAAGAACTTGGAAATGCTTCTGGAGTTTTTTCCGACGCCGGGATTTCTGGAAGAGGAGATGTTTTTGTTCTTGGCGGAGGGGCTGACGCCGGGCAAGGCGAGCCCTGAGGACGACGAGAAAATTATTGCCCGCGCCTATGACCATAAGCAACTAGAGGGGATGTTGC
>CAZGBQ010000172.1:2033-7716 GCA_964524045.1 uncultured Acidobacteriaceae bacterium | reverse complement strand
GAGGGAACTCTTGGAATCGCGCTGATGTTCCTGCCGAGCGAGAATGTGTATTACGAACTGCTGATGACCGCCGATGCCAAGGGCCAGCCGCTCGATGAGTATAGCCGCAGCAAGAATGTGATTGTAGTTTCGCCCAATACGCTGTACGCGCACTTGCAGGTCATCTTGATGGGCCTGCAGGGCATGCAGATCGAAGAAAACGCCAAGCGCCTGCAAGCCAGCCTCGCCGGCATGCAAAAACAAATGGACAACTTTGCCCTGGTTTTCGCCAGGCTCGGCGGGCACCTGAAAAATGCGCAGTTCAACTTCAACGAAAGCGAGAAGCGGCTCGATAAGGCGCAGGACATGCTTGCGGGCATGCTTGGCGTTGGGCGCGACGAAGCTCCGCTCGACAAAGCTCAGGGCACGCTCGCTCTTACTGCCGAAGTCGCCGATGAAGCCAGGGCCGCTTCCGCAAGCGTCACCTCAGCGAGCTCTACCTCTGAGAAATCCGCTTAGGCTGTGCTTCAGGCTTTGCACTGTGGTTGTCATTGGAGACGATGACTTTCCGCTCGCTTGCAAGCGCTGAACCAGTCATCGCGTATTACTGGGGCGGGAAAGGGAGGGGACAAGGCGGACGGAGACGAGAAAGTTGCCAGCTTTCTGGCCAATAACTTCAAATTGCGCAACATTTTCGGCTCCGCCGCTACTCTGATGCTGGACGAGATTTCCGCCGGAAAGCTGGGCGATCTCGGGAGCTAGGCTGCGGGCTTCCAGCGCGATTTTCTGCGTGGTTCCCCGGACGCGGACGGAGAGGGAGCGATGCTCGCTGTGTTTTAGAGGCGAAGAGTCAGCTTTGAGGACAAGCTCGACAAAGGTCACGGAAAATCCTGGCCCTTTGCGGGCAGCACATGCAATCTCGACGGCTGCCGGACCGGCATCTAGATCGGCGGGCGGAAGAACGGCCAACGATACAGGCGAGGAAGCGAGCACCAACGCCGGCTGGCCACCAACCGTCACCTGGTTGGCGTCGGCATCACCGCAAAACCCCTTGCCGAAAACCTCGAAACGGTCAGCCAACGAGGCGAAGCGTGGTGCGGATGATACTTCCAGCGAAGACGCGGCAGCTTCTGCCGGCACAAAAATAGCAGTTGGGACGCGTCCCGGACGGCCGGTGATCGAACCAAAAATCACTCCTGGATCGAACGGGGCTACGAAGACCGCGCGGCCCGTTGCATTCGTCTTGACCTGGTCCCCATTGGAAAAAGTTACAGTAACTCCCGGGGTTAGACGGCCCTTCACGTCCAGAACGGCGAGCGTCGCACGTTCCCCGGAAACAATTCGCCGCGGCAAGAGCAGAATGCGCGCTGCAGATGGAGCGGGCGGGGCCTCCTGCGCACTCAGGGCTGGTATTAAGAAACAAGCGAGGAGGAAAGCGGCGAACAAGGGTCGGCGGCGGGCGGGCATGCGTGGAATTGTAGTGGAGAACGTCTTGCGCGGAAAGGATGCGTCAAGATGCCGATCCTTCGAGAGATTGATTCGCGAAAGTTAATTCTTCGCGAGTATCGGCGTTTCCTCTGGAGAATACAGCAGCACAGTCCTGCCCATGACTCCCGCTGACAATCGTCGCAAACGGTAGCAGAAAGGGCGCGGTGAGGCGCCGTTGTGACAGGATTCCAGGCGGTAAAAGACGTCCTGATAGCGCACGGTTCGTGGCGGAGTCCAATCCGCCTTTCTTCGGCAGGCCCGAATTTCCAGAAATTCCTCCGCGGCTTCCCGAATGACACAGAGTTCATCCGGCAGGCTCGGAGTTCGCGACGAGTTGACTTTTTCGCGGATCGCCCCCACGTACGAAGACAAGTTTCCTTGCGTGTAACCCGCAGCTTGCGCAACGCTCGGTCCACTACGTCCCTTCATCTTCAGAAAAATCTTGTCCAGCACAAACAGCGGCAGAGTTCCAAGGTTGTTCTCGGTGCACGCCGCGCCGACCAGCCGCATGCTCCCTTCGGCCCCGAGATAGGCGATCAGCCAGGTCAGAGGATGCGTGGCAAATATCACGATAGCGGTGAATCCAATCGCCTGGTCGTTCACGTTCTCGCCCAATTTGCCCGCGAGGGCGGCGTCCATTGCGCGAGAAACCCAGGTCGTCGCTGAATACGAATACCAGAAGAGCATCGCCGCGAGCGCGAAGAAGGCCTCTCCGAATCCGCTGATAATGGACGCCTTGCGCCAGTCGATGGAGTCGCGAAAGGGCAGCGTGTCGCGCCACCTTCTTGGGAGAAGGGCGAGGAGTGGTCCGATCAGAAACGTCGACATGGCCTGGGATCCTGACTGAAAGAGTACCGAAGAAGCATTCTAAGGTAATTTGTGGGCGCGGCGCTCAGCCACGAATGAGTAATCTTATCAGTAAGGCTCTAAGTCCAAGAAAACAGGCCGATTCCCACGGCTCCCTTGTTGCTTAAGTGCGAGTAATCAGTAGGGTTCACGGCCTTTCCGAAGCCTTGGGGTGTGCTAGCTTGGGAACAGGCTCAGGCCAAGCAGGCATGGGTGTAATTCTAAGGCGTGCATGGGAGCGCGTGTGCGAATCGCGTGTGGAGGCATGACCGACGTTGGCCGCGTACGCTCGAACAACGAAGACTGCTTCCGCATTGTCACGCCTCTGAACCTGTTTGTGCTGGCGGACGGAATGGGAGGCGAAGCGCATGGCGAAATTGCCAGCACGATGGCAGTGGAAACGGTGGTAAACCACTGTCTCGATGCCGAAGCCAACCCTGCGGCCCGCGTGCTGGGGGAGGTTCAGCCGAACTGGAGCGCCAACACAAAACGACTCTCGACGGCCGTGCACCTGGCGAATAGAAGCATCTTTAGGTCGGCCGAAGAACATCCGGAGCAACACGGCATGGGCGCAACGCTGACGGCAGCGTGGATCGACGGCGCGAAGCTCAGCATCGCGCATGTGGGCGACAGCCGCGCGTATCTGCTGCGCGGCGGGTCGCTGCTGCAGCTTACGCGGGATCATTCGCTGGTTGCGGAGCAGGTGCGGCGAGGCGTGTTGACGGTGGCGGAAGCGGAAGAGAGCGACATGCAAAGCGTTTTGTTGCGCGCGCTGGGGGTGCAGCCGGAAATCGAGGTGGATGCCGAGGAGCACATTCTATTTCCGCGCGACGTTCTGTTGTTGTGCTCGGACGGACTGACGCGCGTGGTCACCGAGCCGGAGTTAGCCGGCGTGCTGCAAGCAGAAACTGACCCCTTGCGCGGCGCGGAGGAGCTGATTGCTCTCGCCAACGAGCGAGGTGGTCCGGACAACATCACGGTCGTGATCGTGCGGATGCTTAAGGATTCCAAGGGGTGGTTCTCGTGGTTGCGCCGGGGAGCGCGCAAGAGTTCAGCAAGTAATGGCAACGGAGGAAAGTGAGATGCCAAAGCTCAGCCTCATGTTTGATAACAGAATTGTCAGAGAGGTGCCGGTGGGCGGCCGCCCGGTGACCATCGGGCGCGCCCCGGATAACGACTTGTCCGTGGACAACCTCGCGGTCTCGAATTACCACGCCAAGATCTATTACGAGGCCGGACGGATGGTGATCGAAGACCTTGACAGCCTCAACGGCACGTTCGTGAACGACCTGCGCATTGAGCGCGCCACTTTACATGACGGCGACAAAGTTCACATCGGGAAGCATACGATTAAAGTGGATACGAGCGGAGACGCGCCGCTGCCGTGGGACTCGGGACGCAAGACCGCGGCGCCGCGCATCAACGAGACGATGGTGCTGGACACGAAAGAGCGACGGCAGATGCTTCAGCAAGCCGCGGCGATGGGCGAGTCGATGCAGTTTGCGGCCGCGCGCGTGAAAGTGCCGACGCTGATGGTTCTTGGCGGGAATACGGACCAAAAGGAATACATTCTGACGAACAGGCTGACAGTGATTGGAAAGTCGGCAATGGCCACAATCAAGCTGAAGGGCTGGTTCAAGCCGCAGATGGCGGCGCAGATCAATCAACGCGATGACGGGTACTACCTCGGCCCAGGCGACAAGGTGCCGAAAGTCAATGGCAAACCTATTTCGGGGCCTGCGCGGCTGAACGACGGCGACGTAATCGAAGTCTCCGGCGTGAAACTGAATTTCATATTCCGCGAATAGCGTTCGAACGCGATGGCGGCTCCGTCAGAGAGTTTTTGGCAGCGGCGGGGCTTCTTCGGCCTCTACGAAGTTCTGCAATCCTGGTGGCGCCACCGCGTCTCGTTCATCATTAGTCTTGTCGTCACACTCGGCGCGCTCACGCTTTATTACTTCACTTTCTTTGGCGAGCGCCCCACTCCAATCTTCAATTTTGTACAACGCCTCGAATTCGCTTCGCTCGACACGCGCTTCCGCTACCGTCCGCGAGACGTCACACCCATAGATTCGCGAATCACGATCGTGGACATCGATCAGCATTCCCAGGAGGTGCTCGGCAAATGGCCCTTCTCCAGGACCTACTTTGCAAAGATGCTGGACGCGCTTCGAGAAGATGGCGCAAGGGTTGCCGCATTCGACGTAACGTTCAGCAAGCCGGATCAAAGCGCAGCACCGATACGAGCGCTGTGGGCTGAGCTGGAGGCCCAGAAAAATCGTGGCGAACGCATTGATCCAACTTTGGCGGCGGAGGTAGAGAAACTTGTCGCAGCGTACGATGCGGACAATCAATTCGCCGCCGCGATACAGCGATTTGGAGCGGTAGTATTGGGAAACTTCTTTCTTCATACGGAAGCCGACCTGCGGGGCCTGGATGACAAGACTCTGGACGCTTATGCCGATCAAATTGCTTTCTATTCCTTCCCCAGCGTACGCCCTCTACACCCTGAAACCGGCAAGCGGGATCGCATGAGTCTTATGGAAAAGTTTGCGCCGGATAATCTTCTTCCTAAAGGCACAGAAGCGAACCTCGAGGTCCTTACAAGCGCGCTGAGTGCGGAAGCTTCCTCAACTGGTTTTTTCAATGTCTACCCTGACGTGGACGGCGTTGTCCGCCAATCGAATCTCCTGATCCCCTACGGGCGGTCGAAGGACTTCAACGACTGGGACATTTATGCTTCGCTCGACGTGCAGGCAGTGCGGTCGTATTTCCGTCTTCCAAATGAGCAAGTGGTTCTGGAATACGGCCCGGTGGGAGCGTATCGAATTCTATTTGGACAAGCGGCCCGGGTTCACACTGACGATCTGGGGCGCGTAGTAATCAATTACCATGGACCGGGTTATACGTATCCGCACCATTCGCTAGCCGACGTGATCGAGAAGAAATTCCGCCCTGGAACTTTCCTGGAAAAGATTGTCTTGATTGGCGCGACGGCGACCGGTATCGGAGATCTACGAACCACACCGTATGGGGGCCTCGACTATCCCGGCGTGGAAATCCACGCAAACGTCATCGATGACATTCTGCACCAATCGTTTCTGGTCCGCAGGGCCAAGCAGACACTCGCCGACGTGCTGATCATCTTGGCTTTTGGAATCCCCCTGGGAGTCTGGATGGCGCTGGTTGCGCCGCGGTGGATGGGGTTTGGTGCTTTCTTGTTCGCGCCTCTGGTGGCGGTGGATTACTGGGCTTTTCTGCACGGCTGGTGGCTGAACTTCACCGTGCCCGCGGTAACGCTGGCGTCGAATGTGTTGTTCGTTTCTCTTTATCGTTCACTGATTGAGGAAAAGGAAAAGCGCCGGGTGCG
>CAZGBQ010000172.1:0-1933 GCA_964524045.1 uncultured Acidobacteriaceae bacterium | reverse complement strand
TACACGGCTCTCGGCGATGCGGTGAATCTTTCCTCGCGCCTCGAGGGACTCAACAAGGATTACGGTACGCACATCATCGTGAACGAATCCACCTACGCAGCCGCTGGGAATGACGGCTTGGTATTTCGCGCACTCGATCTCATCCGTGTCAAGGGCAAGCTTCAGCCCGTCAGCATCTACGAATTGATTGGCCGCAATGGCGAGCGTTCGGCCTATGGCAGCCCCGAGGAATTGCGCGCGCGCCTGGAGCACTTCGAGCGTGCCCGCGCCCTGTACAATCAACGCCATTGGCTGGCGGCGCAAAAGGCCTTTCAGACGATCCTGGACAAATGGCCCGAGGATGGCCCTTCAAGAGCCTACTGGAAGCGGTGCCAGGAGTATCTTTTCGAAGAGCCGCCCGAGAACTGGGACGGCGTCTTCACCATGACCCACAAGTAATCGGCAAGTTTCGGCTGCGCAATTTCCGTTCAATATCCGTTCATCTTCCCGAGTACGGGAATGACCATCCAATTTGGGCTGGCCTTTTATTGGGAGGTTCAGTGTGCCTTGTGACAGAATGCTGGCATCGAATGGGAAGGTTTGAAGCGACCGGAGCGCCACTGAGTTCAGGGAATCCAGGGCACTGGCGTTAGAGCCCGCCAACCGAGCTTCCTAACTAGCACTGACTGGTTTCGGACGCCGCATGGAACACGGGACTAGTCATTTGCGTTTTTGATGCGTCGTATCCGGTAACGTACCCAAAGACTTGCCCCGGGGAATCTAACACGCAGTAGAACGCCAGGAGAATCAGCCCAGCGAGCGGGAGTTGTCGCCCGCATCAGGTCAGCCCGTAGAGATAGAGAACCATGTGGATTGTTCGATTAGCGCTGCGCAGACCCTACACGTTCGTGGTGATGGCGCTCGTCATCATTCTGCTTTTCCCCGTGGTGCTTCTGCGCACCCCTACCGACATATTCCCTGAAATCAACATCCCGGTCATCAGCCTGGTCTGGACCTACAACGGGCTTGAGCCGCAGGAAATGGAGCAGAGGATTACGGCAAACGTCGAGCGCGGCGTGCAAACGCTGGTGAACGACGTCGAACACACCGAGTCGCAGTCGCTGAATGGCATTGCGATCATCAAGGTTTTCTTTCAGCCGGGCGCAAACATTCAGACAGCCCTCGCGCAAGCCGGGGCCATTTCACAGACCTTTTTGCGATTTCTCCCGCCGGGAACCACGCCGCCTCTGGTCATTATCTACTCAGCTTCGACGGTGCCTGTCGTCCAAATCGGGCTTACCAGTGACACCATGAGCGAGCAGCAGCTCTTCGATTTCGGAAACTATTTTATCCGGACGCAACTCGCTGCTGTTCCGGGAGCGGCCACGCCTTTTCCCTTTGGCGGCAAACAGCGCGTGATCAGCGTGGACATCGATTCCACTTCGCTGCAGTCAAAAGGTCTTTCCGCGGTCGATATCGTCAACGCGGTCAACGCTCAGAACTTGATTCTTCCCACTGGAACCGCGAAGCTCGGCCCGCTGGAATACAACGTGGAGATGAATGGCAGCCCCCAGACCATCCAGGAACTGAACGACCTGCCGGTGAAGACCGTCAACGGCGCGACCATTTATATGAAGGACGTGGCGCACGTCCGGGATGGGTTTTCTCCGCAGACAAACGTAGTGCTCGCGAACGGCCAGCGCGGCGTGCTGATGAGCATCTTCAAAAACGGTGGAGCCTCCACGATTGACATTGTAAATGGCGTGAAGCGGATGCTCGAGTACAGTAAGTCAGCGTTCCCTCCAGATCTGAAGGTCAACCTGTTCTTCGACCAGTCGCTTTATGTTCGCGCCTCCATCCAAGGGGTGGTTCGCGAGGCGCTGATCGCCGCCTGCCTCACGGCCGTCATGATTCTGTTGTTTCTTGGGAACTGGAAGAGCACGCTGATCATCGC
>CAZGBQ010000171.1:0-7777 GCA_964524045.1 uncultured Acidobacteriaceae bacterium | reverse complement strand
GCGCTTGCTCTTTTTTGGAAAGCTCTTTGATGCGGCCGTCTTCGGTCATGGCCTTGAGCAGCTTCAGGCGCTTGATAGACTTTTGCAGCGTCGCCCAATTCGTCAGCGTCCCGCCCAGCCAGCGGTGGTTCACGAAGAACGCGCCGCAGCGCTTCGCCTCTTCGGCGACCGCTTCCTGGGCCTGACGCTTGGTGCCCACAAAAAGAACGTTTCTGCCTTGCGCGGAAATTTCGCTCACGAAGCGGCTCGCTTCGCGAAACATTTTGAGAGTTTTCTGGAGATCGATGATGTGGATGCCGTTGCGCTCCCCGAAAATATACTCCTTCATTTTCGGATTCCAGCGGCGCGTCTGGTGACCGAAGTGAACCCCGGCCTCCAGCAGCTCTTTCATGGTGATTTCTACTGCCAAGTTTCCTCCTATTTGAATAGCTGCTTGCGGCAGCGAGCTTTCGCGGAGCGGGTTTGAAGACCCACTACGACTTCGCTGCAGAACAGCCTTTTTGCCGGCTTCTTGCCGGCCGTGATCTCAGCGGTTTGGCTTGCGCCGAGCCGCTGGAGCTCGTTTGTGGGTCTGATCGGCTGAGATCCTTCGGAGCGGACCAAATTCGCCCTCAGGATGACAAGCCAATGACCCCTCAAAGTCTAAGAGCCCACCGAGAACTAACGCTTGGTGAACTGGAATCTCTTCCGCGCGCCCTTCTGCCCGTACTTTTTGCGCTCTTTCATACGCGAATCGCGCGTTAAAAATCCGTTCGTGCGCAGCGAAGGCCGCAGCTCCGGGTTGAACCGGGCAATCGCGCGGGACAAACCCATGCGCACCGCGCCGGCTTGTCCGCCGACGCCGCCGCCATTCGCGCTCACGACGACGTCCACTTGTTCCGCGAGGCTCGTGAACTTCAGCGGCTCGGTGGCTTCATGCTTCCAAGCATGATTTGGAAAGTATTGCTCCACGGGACGGTCGTTCACGGTGAACTTTCCCGAACCCGCGCGAAGGAACACACGCGCCACCGATTCCTTGCGCCGCCCTGTTCCCAAAAACCATGTTTGTGTGCCCGTTACAGGCGTACCTGCTGTGCTCAACGCTCCTCCTGACCTTTGAAACCGTTACACGCTGCGTTCGATACTTCGCCGCAGGTGGCGCTTTTCATGCCATAGCCACTCTTTGACCTGTTTAACTCCACGCTCGGCTGATTCCCTGCGAAGGCCTGCACCGGACCAACGTAGAAAAGAACAGCAACGTGAGGAAAAACCCAGAATCCCGTTTACAGCGCGACCGCTTGGGGCTTTTGCCCGGCATGCCTTGCCAAGCCAGCCGCATCGCGATACACGCGCAATTTCTTCGCCCGGCGCGCTTGCAGCTTATTCTTCGGGAGCATCCCAAGAATGGCTTCGCGCACCACCCATTCCGGCCGGGTTTCCCGCACGCGCTTCACCGGCACAGTCTTCAATCCCCCGGGGTAGCCGCTGTGCGAGTGATAGACCTTCTGCTCAATCTTGTTGCCGGTCAGGCGGATCTTGTCCGCATTAATCACGACCACGTGGTCGCCGGAATCCAGGTACGGCGTAAAACTGGGTTTATCCTTACCGATTAGCATCCGCGCGACCCGGGTCGCCAGCCGCCCCAGCACGGCGTTTGTTGCGTCCACTACAAACCAGTTTGCGCCCGTTTTCAGTGCTTCGGCTTCTTCGCCTTTGGCTACGTACGTCCTCATCGCGCTCAGTCACACCCTTCCCTTTAGAGACAAACGTTAATTTTAAAGTAGCTCCGCTCCCCTGTCAACGCGATAGTAGCGCGCTGTTCAGAGTGCCGCTCACTCTACTTGGGAAGCGGCGCAAAGGAGATGGCGCGCAGCACCGCAATTTCCCCCTGCGCCTTCAGAGTGACATGAGCGCCTTTGTTCACGAGCCAAATGTCTCCTGTGGGATGCGATTTTCTTTCTGCGCCGCTAATTGCCATCACCGTGCCCGTGCGCACTTCATATAGCGTTTCCCGGTCGGTCGGAAGCGCCGCCTCGCGCGGCAGCAAGAGCAGGCTATGGACTTCTAGGGCTGCGGCCTGCGCTCCCACTTTCTGGGAAAACAGCGTAGCCCGGCGAAGCCCGCCCTTCGTCTCTCCAACGTCCTTGTATTCAAGGGGGGCGCGAAGCTTAGGGGCGGTTCGCGTTTCTTCAGGAGGATTGGGCTCTTCCTCGTTGTTCGAGCAGCTCGCCGCAAACAGGAGAGCCATCGCTGGAATCAGGATTTGCGTTATTCGCAAGGTTCGTTGGGCGCTCATGGAATCACCTCGCTCCTCACGCCGTGGCCCTTCACGGAGCCAGCCCATAGAGGTACCCGCCTGTGGTGGCCACGAAGACGCGGCCTTCGGCAATCGCTGGATGCGCGGGCATCGCACCCTTCAACGGGAAATGCACCACAGTCTGCGGCACATTGACAATTTTGAACCCCGCTCCGGTGCACGCCGGACCCGGTGGAAACCCCGAGCTGGCTGGCCCCAACGGGTACGAACACGCCGTTCCTGCTGCCGGAAGGACTTCGGGATCGGCAAGTACATAGAGCTCGTGCGGATTCGAGGAAGTATCGAACTCCGTATCCGCGCCAACATAGATCAATCCGTGCGCCACGCTCGGCGCACCCGCTCCGAACCCATTCAGATCAAACACCCAGCGAACGCGGTCGTCATCGGCCGAGCAAACATTCAGGGAGTACAGGCGGTTCAGGAGAATGCGCCCCGGAGCATTTCCGTAGATATCCACCGGCGCGATCTCATTCAGGTTGTAACCGCCGGAGGTGATGTAGAGATGGTTTCCAGCCAACGCGCCGGGGCGGATAAACCGCGTGTCCCCGTGGCCGTCAGTTTGAAACGGTAAGCTCGGAACGGGAGGAAAGGTCCATCGCGGGCACTCGAGGCTGTGGCCCGTGTAGGAACAAGCGGCGTTGGTATGAAAACCGCCGTGCCGCACGTTTACGGCATGCAGATATCCGTCCTTCTGAACGCCGATGGCCATTACACCGCAGTGGGTTTTGGCCACTAGCGGCGTGGCCGCGTAGTCTGGATCGTCGTCGTAGTTGATATCCACGGGCTGCAACTGCCAGAGCACGTTGCCGTTGTGCCAGTCCAGCTTCACCATGCTCATGTTGTAATCCGGGCTCGGAACTGAGCCTGTGCAGTCCGGAAAACTGTGAAAACAGCTATTCCCGGTCGTCACGATTAAGTTCCCGCTGGGCGTAACCGCCGGAGAACTCCAGATTCCTCCTCCCGCCGGAGGGCCACTGGAGGAAAAGCTAAACGAAGAATCGCGTGAGCCATCCGAGAGGTGAATGGCGTAGATCTGTCCGATGGTTATGGGAGCGTCCGGTGTGCGGGCCGCCGCGCCAACGTATGCCCGGTGGTGCGCAATCGCCGGGGACGAGTAGCCGATCTTGGCTGTTCCACTGGTCGGGGCAATCACCACGGACTTCCAAATGCACTCTCCCGTATGCGCGTCCAGGGCCCAGAGCCGCCCATCGCCGTTATTCGAATTCGGATCAGGAGCGCCGAAAATCACCGCAGCCCGATGTCCCGGAACATCGTCGGTGATAGCCGCGCTCGAGGCGATTCCCGGGCCGGACGGATTGCCGCTTCCTACGATCGGCGAAATCACCAGCGGCGCTGTGGTCGTCCCGCAAGCGTCCGGCGGACTCGGGGCGGTGGTTGGCGGATACTGCCAGCGTACTTTTCCTTGATTCGGCCCCCGCGCATGAACCGCATAGAAAATTCCCGTCACGCCGTCGCCGACATAGACCGTTTCGTCATAAACGGTTGGGGAAGCCACAAACGAGCCGCCCGGCGACTGGAACACCCATCCCGTACTCGTAAAGTTCAGCGTCTTCGCCGTATTCACGTTCAAAACATCTTCGTCTTCTTGGTTCGCGCGCCGTGAGCCGTCCCGTCCGTACTCTTTCCATTCGCGATGCTCGCAGCCGAGAAACACTAAAGAGACCACCAGGAGCCCGGCTCCGCTATAACGAAGCAGATGATTCATTGCCGTCCTCCTTTCACTTCGACCCCGGATACAGGTACACCGCACGGATGACCGCTACCTGGCCGGGACTCTCGATCGACAAGGAAGCGCCTTTCTCGACGCTCCAAAAGTCCCCGATGGTCCGCTCTTGCTTTTGTCCGTTGATCGTGGTGGTGACCGCGCCTTCGCGCAGCTCCATCACCATGTCCGTGGGCGTCGGCACATTAGACGCTTTCGAATGGCCCATGATCAGATTCCGGACTTCCACACGGAGCTTGACGGACTGGAATTGGTAAGGGAAAACCGGGCCGGAGAGCATTCCCTCCGTCAGCACGGAATAGTAGGGCTGGCGGCCGGGTTTCTCGTTGCTGGACTGCGCGTCCACTTGTCGAATCGGCTGGGCTGCCAGCAGGACGAAGAGAATGCACAACAAACGAGAGAGTAGCTTGGTTCGCATGCAGAGACCTCCATAGCGCGGAAGGCCGCGGTTGGGGACCAGGAGTTCTGACCGAGTTAAGTTCCTCGGAAGACTCTCCCCGGCTGCTAGGGTGCCAATCTCTGTTTGTAGTGAAAAATAGTTGCCAGGCGTTTCAGGACGCTGCGTAGGTATTAGCGCTCAACGAAAGCGTGCGCTTGCGTGCGCCACCATTTCTGGCCAATATCTCCGAAAAAACTGGTAGCTGTACCGGAACCGGGCGGCATCGCGAGCGACGAAGTTCGCCACGTTCCAACAAACTAAACCAAGAGCCAAGTTCGGGAGTAAGCTATCAAGCCAAGGCGGAGGTGTATCTCCATGAAAAAGATGATGTTCGCCGTCGTTGCGGGATTCGTGGTGCAGCTTGTGGGTCTGTCCTTGATTCATGGCGTTTGGCTGAAGCCGGATTACCTGGCGACCGCAGCGCTCTGGCGTACGCAAGAGGCTCAGGTTGCGCGCACTTGGGCCATGTTGCTGGGCACTTTGATTTATGTGATTGCCGCGGTGTTGATTTACGTGCGCGGGCGGGAAGCAAAACCGTGGATGGGGCAAGGCGTGCGCTTTGGCATTTTGCTGGCGCTGGCGGTGGTTGTTTACAGCTCGCTGAGCGGTTGGGTGATTCTGCCCGTGCCGCACTTGTTGGTGGCGAAGTGGATTATCAGCGAGAGCTTGCTGGCCGTAGCGCTTGGTTTAGTCATCGCGGGGATTTGCCAAGCGGAAATTAAGCCGCTACCACCACACTAGAAACGCCGATCTTCTCTCTCAGCTAGCCAGATTCCAGCGGGCTCTAGCGGTGTAACAAAATCCCCCGGCCTAACACGAAGATGAAAACTGTGGCCGCGGCTGCGGCCACGGCGATCCAGATATAGCTCCCCTCAATCGCATCCGATGGCCGCTCGGGCACGGGTTTTCCCGGAATGGCGTACCTCATCCACAGAAGGCCGGAATCTCCCCCGGCGGTTGCAGGCAAGGCAGATTGCCACACCAACTTCATTCCCATCGGATTCAAAAGCCCGCTCGCGCAAGACAAGAGAATCGCCGAGATGTAAGGGATCAACGTAAGGTTCCGCAACCGATGCTGGTCGTTCTTGGGAACACCAACGTACCGCACCAGCGCGCCCCCCACGACAAGTACGGCCCCGTAATAGGACGCCATTCCGCCAACGATGAGGAGCCCGCGCCAGAGCCAGTGAACCGGTAGACCGTTGATGACCACAGCCCAGTCACCAAAATTTGTGAAACCTGAAAACAGGAAATAGCCCGTGCCGTCAAAGAGGTTGAACGCAAGGCTTATCAGCAGAAAAAAGCGCCATCGAACTGAAGCGGTCTTCGCGCTGCGGAGAGCATTCCAAAAAACCAGGGCGGCCGCGAGGTTTACCAGGGTTCCTCCGGCGGCAACCAAGCGCGAGTCTTGAGCGCTGGACCACGCGACGGTGGACAAAACACCCGATTTTGCCCCGGTGAGCAGGGCTATGGCAGCGTGACCCAGCCCTTCGTGCAGCACATTCGCGAGCATCCCGGCCAGGACGCTGATGGCGGCAACCGTTAGCAGGTCGTCGTTAGCTGAGACCGAAGAGCTGGTTGTCGCGGACATTTCTCTCGCCTCTATGGTTCGGGAAACTACCGCTTATGTGCATCCACATCGTGTGCGAAACCCGCCGCTTGGGCTCAGTCGCGCTGACATTTCTGTTTCTAGGGTTCGGCGAAGACAGGGGCTTGGCGGCGCCACCATTCCTGCCCAGCGGCGGGCAGGGTGTAGACGGGATCGTAGTATTCGTAGAGGCGATTGAGCGCTTCGGGGTCGTCGGTTTCGATACCGGTGCGGTAGTTCTTGGTCCAGTAGGAGATGCCTTTCTCGCGGTCGTAGTCCTTGAGCTGGTGCACCCAGCGCTTGCCGACAAACGGCACGTCGCAAATCATTCGGGGCGTGGCGAAGCCCGGCAGATAGCCCATAATGTCGTGCTGCAACTGCTGCGCTTCGTGGATGGCCAGGCGCCAGTGCTCGGAATTGGGAATCATGTCGCACATATAAAAGTAGTAGGGCATGATTTTGGCGCGATCGAGCAGCGTAAAGCAGAGCTCGAGCAGGTCTTTCGCGTTGGTGTTCACGCCGCGCAGAAGCACGCCCTGATTGCGCACGTCGCGGAATCCCATCTCCAGAATTTTCTTCGTTGCTTTGGCCACCAGCGGCGTAACCTGGCTCGCGTTATTCACGTGGGTATGCAGCGCCAGGTCGACTTCGCGCTCATGCGCCTTCTTGGCTAGACGCTCAAAACCTTTCAAAACGTCATCTTGTAGAAAATGCTGGGGAATGCCCATGAGACCCTTGGTGGCCAGGCGAATGTCCTTGATGTTTGGGATATCCATGAGCGCAGAGACAAAGGGCTCGAGTTGCGCGATGGGCATATTGGCGATGTCGCCGCCGGAAACGACCACGTCGCGAACGGAAGGCGTAGCGCGCAAGTAACCGAGCATCTGCTCGTAGCGGTCTTTCTGCGGAAGCTGGAAACGCAGCTTGACGACCTGGGGCACATCGTTGCCGACAAGATCCATGCGCGTGCAGTGGCCGCAGTACTGGGGGCAAGTAGAAAGCATTTCCGCAAGAACTTTGGTGGGGTAGCGGTGCGTGAGGCCTTCGACGGCCCACATGTCGGATTCATGCAAACTGTCGCGGCTGGATTTGGGATGGCTCGGCCAGTCGGGATTGCGGTCGTCAAAGGCGGGCAGCATGTAGCGGCGGACGGGATCGTTCCACAAATCCTTTTCGTCCATGGTGTTGAGCATCTGCGGGGGAATGAGGATGGACATGGTGGCGCGCTCTTTGATGTCGCGCTCCATGCTTTCGAGCAGGCTTTGCGGCAGCAGCGGTCCGAAAACGGCTTGGACTTCCTTCAGGTTTTTGACGGTGTGGCGGCGCTGCCAGAGAGCTGTTTCCCATTCCGCGGCGGTCACATCTTTGTAGCCCGGAAGGCGGCGCCAATCCGGCTCGACGAATTCCCGCTTCAACGGATATTTGAACGGCTGCTCGCCGGTGTGCACTCTGCCCGCAGGTTTCCAAACGGGGCGCATGGTCTTCACTTCGCTCATGTTTACTTCAACCTTTTGACAACCTTTTTGGCCGCGCGAACCATACCCCTATGGGTTGCAACGGCACCTTAGAAAAAATGCGGGGAGAAACTCGGTGTCACTCAAGGATACGACGAATTGGGGAATAAGAAAACAGGACGAGCGTCCGCCTCTTGCGGACGCTCGTCTGTGGATTCAGGAGGTGCTTGCAGGAACTGCTTGCCACTTAGAACGG
>CAZGBQ010000170.1:0-7923 GCA_964524045.1 uncultured Acidobacteriaceae bacterium | reverse complement strand
GACGGCTATTGCGGTTGGGCGACGGCGTTGTACCTGTCGCAGAAGGGCCACGCGGTCGCCATTGTTGATAACTATGTGCGGAGGCTATGGGACCACGAGTTGGGAGCGCAGACGCTTACGCCGATTCGCCCGCTGACGGATCGCTTGCGCGTGTGGCAGAATCTCACGGGCAAGACCATCGAAATGTTCGTCGGCGACGTGACGGACTACGATTTTCTCTCCTCTGCTTTCAAGTCATTCGAGCCTGAGGCGATCGTGCACTTCGCAGAACAGCGCTCGGCACCGTACTCGATGATTGACCGCAAACACGCTGTGTTTACGCAAGTGAACAACGTCGTGGGAACGCTGAACGTGCTCTTTGCGATTCGCGAATTCTTGCCGGATTGTCACCTAATTAAGCTCGGTACGATGGGCGAATATGGGACTCCGAATATCGACATCGAGGAAGGCTACATCACGGTCGAGCACAACGGACGCAAGGACACGGTTCCCTTCCCCAAGCAGCCGGGATCGTTCTATCACCTCTCGAAGGTGCACGACAGCCACAACATCATGTTCACCTGCAAGATCTGGGGGCTGCGCGCGACGGATTTGAATCAGGGCGTGGTTTACGGAACCATGTCGGACGAGACCGCACTCGATGAGGCGCTGATCAATCGCTTCGATTACGACGACGTTTTCGGAACCGTGCTGAACCGTTTTTGCGTACAGGCCGCCATCGGCCAGCCTCTCACGGTGTACGGGAAGGGTGGGCAGACGCGCGGATTCCTGGACATTCGCGATACGGTTCGCTGTGTCGAGATCGCTTGCCACAATCCCGCGGCGCGGGGCGAATGCCGTGTTTACAACCAGTTCACCGAACAATTCTCGATTATGGACCTGGCGCGGCTGGTCGAAGGCGCCGCAAAAAAGATGGGAGTATCCATCGAAGTCGACCATATACCCGACCCGCGCGTCGAGGCCGAGCAGCACTACTACAACGCGAAGCACTCCAAGCTGATCGGCCTGGGATTGCAGCCACATTATCTTTCGGATTCGCTTCTGGACTCACTGATGAACATCGCACTCAAGTACCGCGATCGGGTGGACGCTTCCTTAATGCTGCCGCAGGTGAATTGGCGCGAACCAAGGAACGAGCGGCGGCTGCAAATGAGCATGCCAGCGAAAGCCACAACCGCGGAGCTGCGCGCGGAGGCCAAAGCCAAGAAAGCTTAACGTATCAAGCCCAACTGCCTGCCTTGCGGGCGCTCGCTTGCTTCGCGACGCGCAGGGCAAAATTCAAATCGAAGGGAAAGGACGCGTCATTTCGCGCGGCCTCTACTTTTTTCATGAACTCTTGAATGATGCGCTCGCTCCCTTTCAGAAGGTCGATTGACGCTATCCGCTCGCCATCGCGCTCGAGCCATACGAGGCGCTCGTCTGGAAGTTCGTAGGCGCATTGGACTTCGGTGATTTGCGAGCTAGGAACAGCGTATTCGCGAATCGCGAGCAAGTGGCATCCAAGGTTATCGATGGGCGGGATGCCGCTGCGGTCGACGCGGCTCAAGAAGAAGTTTCCGCCAAAACGTAATCCTGAGCCAGGATAAAAACTCTCTTTCCACTTTTCGACTTCCCGATGTACCAAGTACTCAAAATGGACCGCAATGAGTCTGCGTTTCCCGCGAGCGAAGGATTCCAGACGCTCCGTATCTTCCTCTGACCCGTACCAAGGCTTTTCTGCAATGACGTGCAGACCCGCTTCCAGCGCGGCTTGAATCATCAAGGAGACATGCGGGCCAGGCGTAACGCAAAGCCAGGCAATTTGCGCCCGACTTGCCTTCATCGCTTGAGCGAGCCGCGCAACGTAAGCAGAATCGCTCTCGCTTGGGTGCCGCCGTGTTTCCTCGACGCTTCGGACTGCTCTGCCCTCGCCAGCGATGACCGGCGCCATTCTCTTTGCCCAGCGGCCACGGCCAAGAATGACGTACGCCGGAGCGTCACTCATGACGTGCAATCCTTTCGCAAACGAGCCGCGCGGCCTTCACCGCGCTAACTACCTTCCCCGAGAAAATGTGGATTTCTCCGGGCGCCTCTTCCTGCAAGCAAAGAATGCGCCGGTCGCGTTCCGGGTTGTCTTCGACGACGCGAATAGTAAAACGCGAGCCGATGTACTTCGCCTCCTTGGCGTCGGGAACTGAATCGCAACAATCTTTGCGCATGTCCTCAAATCGCGTGAAGGGTACCGGCCGGAATTCCGGCGCGTTCAGGATTCCGGCGTACGGCTCGGGAATCGACTCTTCCGGGTCGGTCGTCGTCCAGTGGTTGGTGTTCTTTGCCGAGCCGAAGAGTGAGCGGTTCGAACTGCCATAGGGATCGAATGCCGTGAACGGGCCGTCCACAACGACAAGCGCGACATGCCGTAGCGCTGGTGCCAATTCGATAAGCATTTTCTCCGCGACTTGAAACTTCGCGATCTTGAAGGCCCCCCGGCTCGGCCCCAGGCCATAGGTTGCCCAGACTACAAAATCATAGTCTGGACGCATACAGGCGGAGAACGGCCGGCGTTCGAACGGGATGTTCAGAGCGCGGATGCGGGCTTCGACCAATTCGCGCAGCACATCGGGATCGTAGATGTGTTCCTCGACTTCGTAGCACCGATCGATGAAATCAAAGTTCATCCAGGCAGGGCGGCACGGCTTGAGAGAAAGGCCATGATCCTGCATCACCTTTTCATACACGTCGGGCGGGGTGCGGGAACCCTGCTTCGGAATAGCATAGTAATGGGTGCTGTTTCGAACGATCGCCGGTTCGAACTCGCCGATAAACTCCGCACGGGCTTCCAGAGTCTCCTGGATTGTTTCCGGGCTGCGCGGGTAATGGTAGCCCGCGTGGACGCGATACTGATTGATCGCCGAAGCAGCACGCAAAACCCCGAGAGGATCGAACAGGCGCACGGCGTGGCCCTGTTCAGCGAGACGAATGGCCACCGTCGCACCGTAAATCCCCGCGCCTGCGACCGCGACTTTTGCACACATCCGTTGCCCGCTCCAAATCCGGGTTATTCTAAGAAATCTAACGCGAAGCATTGGCCGGATTCGCCGCGATCGGAACGAGGCGGCCGTCTCGAATCCGGTAATCAACATTGCGCCAGCGAATCCGCCGGCGCCCAAACGTCAGCAGCCAAATGATCAGCGCCGTGGCGTCCCAAAGGAAAATGAGCGGCAGCTCCTTCCACAAGCCGCGCTGCCGCAATCCCCACCCGCCCACAAGCAAAGTGGTGACCACGCGGAACAGAACGTAGCCTCCGATGTAGGCAGCGCCAATCCCGTCAGATGGATGCATCAGCAGCGCCGCAAGGGACCACGGCAGCCCTTGTGTGAACACGAGGCCGAGGTGCCCCCAGGGGCGCATATGGCGCATCACCGTGAGCCAGCGGAGGCGCTTGATGAAAAGATCCTTGAAAGAATGATAGTCGGGAACGGTTTTGACGGCGTAAGGCAAGAGTTCGACTTCATACCCTTGCTGGGCGATGTAACGCCCGACCAGAAGGTCGTCCGCCGGCTGATTCTCGATGGCCTCGTATCCGCCAAAGGCTTTGAGGCAGGAACGAGTGGTGACAATGGTCTGACCAAAGGCGAACTTGATACCGTCGAGTTGCCGCGCCACGAAGATGCCGGGGAAAAAATCGCAGATCATTCCGATGGATTGGAGGTGTTGCGTAAAGGTTTTGTCTTCGGTGGAAACGTAGAGTGTGGTCACGCCGCGGACCTTAGGGTCGCGGAGCGGCGCAACGACAGTGCGCAGGTAGTGTGGTTCAACGCGCACGTCGCTATCGTTGATGACCAACACTTCGTGGCGCGCTTCGCTCACCATGCGCACCAGCTTGCCGACTTTGTCGTTGATGGCGTTGCGCCCGGAACCGATGAGAATATGGATCTGACGATCGGGAAAATCGCGTTTCAACTTCTCGAGGACCGGAACCGAGGGATCGTCCGCGTCGCCGACGCAAAAAATCAGCTCGTACTCCGGATAGTCCTGCCGGCAATAGCTGGACAGATTTTCATATGCCTCCGGGTCGAGGCCGCGGAGCGGCTTCAGGTTGCTGACCGGCGGAGTGAAACTGGAATCCGGTAATAGACGGTCCTGTGCGTGCCAAAAAAAACGCCAGGTGCTGAAGAGAACGAGCAAATAGTAGACAAAAGGTGTTGCGGCAAGCGCGAGAAAGAAATAGCCGGCGGCCTGCAAAGCATTGCACCTCTCGCGCGGGCAAATCCCCGCGGTAATCTTTAACAATTGAGGAATTTCGAGCCTGCAAAAAGGATAGCAAAAAGCGAACCGTTTCGGCGCCACCAGCTTTGGTGGCGGGCATTACATCGAGTAAGATGGATAGGACATCAACGCTGCAGCGAACCTGATGACGAGAATTCCTCCAATCGCATGAAAGGCTCTCCCGGGCTGCACGCCAAAACCTACATTTTCATTATGCTCATGGTTCTGTTTGCGCCGCTCGGCAATGTTCTGCTCAGCAAGGGGATGAAGGAAATCGGCTCCGCGCGAGAATGGACGGCAGGCGAGCTGCTTCCGATTTTTATTCGCATTCTGAGCTCGGGCTACATCTGGCTGGGGATCGCCTGCCTGCTCACTTTTTTTGTTGTCTACATGCTAGTGCTGACCTGGGCGGACTACAGCTACGTTCAGCCGGCCTCGGCGTTTTCCTACGCAGTTGTCGCGGTCCTCGGTTTATTGCTACTCGGAGAAAAAGTCAACCTGTTGCGCTGGGCCGGCATCGCCGTGATTTGCATCGGCGTTTTTATTGTCGGGCACACGCATCCTCGAACGACGGGGGAAAGCTAAGCGTGCGCGAGCTCATTTTTCTCTCCTTTGTCATCGGCGCAGGCACGGGCGGGGAGCTGTGCGTCTCCCGCGCGATGAAGTCGCTTGGCGAGGTTCACGATTTTCGTCCGGCGGCGCTGTTCCGGTTCGTCTCGCGCGCTGCGCGCGTGGGATGGATTTGGATTGGGATCGCCCTGATGACCGTGGCCTTTTTTTCCTTGCTGGCAATGCTTTCGATGGAAAACGTCAGCTTCGTCGTGCCGGTTACAGCGCTGAGTTATGCGGCCGGGGCCGTGGGGGCCACGGTCTTTTTGCGTGAGCGAATCAGCGCTCAACGCTGGCTCGGAGTGCTGATCGTTTGCATCGGGGTGACGCTCGTGTGGCTTAGCAGGCGCTAGCGAGCGATTCCCAGCACATCATTGTGGTTTGGGCTGGTCGATCTGCGTGGCAGTGCCGATCTTTATCGTCGTGCTGAAGCGCTTGTAGTTCGAATAGTGCACCGCAAGCCGGATGCGCACATCATTGCCTTGTTTGAAATGCAGAATATCATCGGCCCGAGTGTATGTCGGAAACCAAAAGTGGCCTTCGATGTTTTCGCGGTAATTCTCGAAGCGCGGAAAGGCCTGGTCTTCCTTTTTCTTGAGCAAGCCGGTTGAAGTCCCCGCGGTCTTGACGATCTGCAAGTCTTTGTCGTCTACCCAAACGCGCCCGCGAAAATACCTCTGGCCCTTCTCCAGTTTCTTGGGTTCAAGATCGAAGACATAAGTTCCCAACTCGTCGACGTGCTCCCGGCCCACGTACTTCACGTCGTACTTGGGCAATTCCGCGCTGGTCATAACGAAGGGCCACACCTTCTCAATGTCATCGAAATCCTGTTGGGTCATGGTGATGCGCTGGAGGGTGTTCATTGGAGCAAAAGTGACCTTGTCGAAGCGCTTGCCGTCGGGGGTAAACAGGATGTCGCGGACTTCGCGGAATTCGCCATCCACCTGCCCATCTTCGTCAAGCGTCTGAAAAAGGACGTCTTGCGTATACGTGAAATGGTCGCGCTCTTTGCGAAAGTCTTCCTCGCGCTGGGTAAATTTCTGGACAATTTCCTCGACGGGCATCGCGGGCGGCTCGTTCGTGATGTGGGAAGGGCGTTCGCGCGGCTCGGCGGAGGATTGCGCCGACGGGGCGCCGCTCACCGTACCGGGTGGCGCTTGCATGGGTCCGCGTTCTTGCGCGGTGAGCCGGAGCGAAAACGCCGCAACCGCGAACAATAAGAAGGGGCGCAATCCAGCAAAGGCATATTTCCTTGAGGCTCCAGGTGTTTTGGCCAAATGTTTCCACATGCTACTCGTCTCCTTGCCATCCTCTCCTGCTATTGTACTTCAACGTTCGATGCGCGGTGCGCGCGCAACGTCGCCAGTAGTTCCATCTCAACTTCGCAGTGCCGCGCGAAGAACCTGCTACTCGGAAGAAAACGCGTCCCGGACGCGGGCATATCCGGGCTTGATTACCGAGTAGATGAGATCGCAGCGCTTGTCGTAAGGCAGGAAGGCGCTCTTCATGGCGTTGATGGTGATCTTCTCAAAGTCAGCCAGGGCGAGGCCAAACGTATCCGCAGCGGCCTGGAATTCCTTGGTCATGGTGGTGTCGCTCATCAGGCGGTTATCGGTGTTGAGCGTAACGCGGAATTTTGCCTGATAGAAAATCTTGAAGGGATGTTCTTCCAGGCTGCGCGCCGCGCCCGTGTGGACGTTGCTAATGAGACAGATTTCCAGCGGGATGCGTTTGTCGAGGACGTATTGGGCGAGGTCGCCTAGTTTCACGGCCTTGCCGTCGACCACGGCGATGTCCTCAATGAGCCGAGTTCCGTGGCCGATGCGATGGGCGCCGCAGTATTGAATGGCCTGCCAAATCGATTCTTTGCCAAAGCCCTCGCCGGCATGAATCGTGATATTGAAATTCTGGCGCTGAATGTAATGAAAGGCGTCCACGTGCTTTTTCGGTGGAAAGCCGCCCTCTTCTCCTGCCAGATCGAATCCCACGACACCGCGTTCGCGGAAATCCACGGCCAGCTCCGCCATTTCGAGTGAGACGTCCATATTGCGCATGGCGCAGATGATCAGGCCGGAGCAAATGCCGAAGTCCTTCCGGCCGCGCTCGAGGCCCTTCAGGACCGCGGAGACCACTTGTTGGTGGGTCAGGCCCTTGCGAGTGTGAAAGACCGGGGCGAACCGCGTCTCAAAATAGACCACTCCGTCTTGGCTGAGGTCTTCCGCCTGTTCGTACGCTACGCGCTCAAGGGCCTCTTCGGTTTGCATCACGGCAATTGTGTGTGCGAAACCTTCCAGATATTTGGGCAGACTGCCTTGATTTGCGCCTTGATGAAACCATTGCGCCAACTGCCCGGGATCTTCAGTGGGCAGGTGCCGATACTTTGTTGTTTTCGCAAGCTCAGTGACCGTCGCGGGGCGAAGCACGCCGTCCAAATGCTCGTGCAATAGAACCTTGGGCAGGCTCTTCAGTAGGGCCACGTCCACCTTCACAAGAACCTCCGGCTTCGCGCTTTGCTCGAAGTGAAGACACCTACCAAGCGCTCCACCATTATTTCAGAGCGGGCTTCGATCGCGTGGAACAATTTGCGGCGCCCGCGCCTTAGCGATTTCTTTTCAGAATTTCCGAGGACGCGCAGATTCCTCGCGCCCCGGCTACGCCAGGTCGTACGCTCTGAAAGTCCTTCAACAAGCAGTGTTTCTCTATGGCGTGCGTGGATAGACGGGTTCGCGGTCTTCGTGGACGGCAAAGTTCGCCGGTGGTGTCACACCCAGAAGATACTGCACAAAGTAATCCCAGCGCCGCCGGATCAGGTACGGATTGCCGCCTTCGCCGTGATACATATTGGGCACAATGAGCTGGTCGAAGTTTTTATTGGCTTTAATGAGGGCGTCGGCGAAACGCATGGTTTCCACGACATGGACGTTGTCGTCGATGTCGCCATGCTCGATCAGCAAGCGGCCCTTCAAACGGTCAGCCAGGGTGACGTTGGATTGGTCCGCGTAGTCCGGCCCAACCGGCCAGCCTTGGTAGAGCTCGTTCCACCACGCTTTGTCGAGCCGCGCGTCA
>CAZGBQ010000169.1:0-8041 GCA_964524045.1 uncultured Acidobacteriaceae bacterium | reverse complement strand
TGGCCGATGTGGGGCTTCTTCCAGAACCGCGGCTACTATCAGTTCACCAGCGGCTACACCACGCGAACTGGCGCAAACGACGGCACGGGATCGGCGCTCGCCAGTTTTCTGCTCGGTTTGCCGGCGGTGAAGCAGCGGCAAGCCGGCATCCCCCAGATGCAGCTCCGCGCGTGGTCAACCGACGGTTTCGTCCAGGACAGCTTTCAAGTCACACGCAATACCACAATCGAAATGGGCTTGCGCTACGAATACGCGAGTCCTTTGCGCGATATCCGGTACACGAACACAAATCTCACTTTCCAAAACGGCGCCCCGCAGATCTTTATTGGCGGACAGAGCGGCTACCCTGATGGCTTGCTTTATTCGAACAAGCACAATTTCGCGCCACGCTTCGGCATTTCGCGGAATTTCGCCAGCTACGGAATAGTGCTTCACGGCGCGTACGGAATCTTCTTCACCCCGGTGGATTTGAACACCTGGTGCAACCAGCGCCATAACATCCCTTTTGTTTTTCCGGAAACGCAGCAATTTGACAATTTCAATCCTCCGGCCGCTCTGCTCAACTCTGCGCTCACGCAGACCTCGCTCAACTTCAACCCAGCCGTCCTCGGAACGACGACGGTCAGCTTTACGTCTTTTGACCCGCACGCTCCTGCGCAATACGTCCAGCAGTGGAGCACTTCCGTCGAGAAGAGCCTCGGCCGCGAAACCACGCTCGAGGTCGGATACCTAGGCGCACGCGGCATCCACCTCCAGCGCGCCGACCTCATTAACAACGCGCTTCCAGGTCCCGGCCCCATCGGGCCACGCCGCCCCTTCAAGATTCTCCAGTTCGTCAACAATTCCGTGTTACCGGCCGGGACCACGGTGTCCGCCACGCCTCCGGCTAATTGTCCTGCAGGCGCGATTTGCACGCCCGTCAGTACCATCAATCTGCTCGCGAACTCGGCGCAGAGTTGGTACGACGCCGGCTACGTCAACGTGCGGCGCCGCTACGCGCATGGCCTCAGTCTGCTCGCGAACTACACTCTTGCGAAAAGCTTGAGCAACGCGCCGGACTTTCGTTCGCCGATGTTCGAGTCCTCGATTCCGCAAAATGACAATAATCTCCCCGCGGAAAAGGGGCTGGCCTGCGACATCCGCCATCGTTTCGCCCTGAGCGCGGTCTATGCCATTCCTGGGTTTGGCGAATCCGGCTTTGCCCGTGCGCTCTCGCACGACTGGACCCTCTCCACGGTTTATCAAGTGCAGACGGGCTTCCCGCTAACAATCTCTGTGTTTGGCGACACGGCAAACGCAGGCACGGTGCTTGGCGAAAACCCCATCCGCGCCAATCTCACCGGCCAGCCCATTTTTGGCCCCGGCACGCACACATCTACGGAGTGGTTCAATCCAAGCGCCTTCGTTGCGCCCCCGGCGTTTACCTTCGGCGACGTTGGCCGCAACACCGTCATCGGCCCGGGCATGCAGACCCTGGACCTCGCGCTGGCCCGCGAATTCAGTTTCGCCGAGCGTTTGCGCTTCCAATTTCGCGCCGAGTTTTTCAACGCGCTCAATAAAGTGAACCTCGGCACGCCGGATCGCTTCGTAAATACTCCACAGTTTGGCACCATCACCGAAGCGTCCACTCCAGGCCGCCAGATCCAACTCGGCGCCCGCTTCTCTTTCTAAGTTTTTTACGGGAGTCGCATAGGTTCTACGAAAGCGTTCCTTGCAGAACTTCGCGAAGGAGTTCCTGCTTTTGCGGCGTCAACTTTCTGCCCTGCGCTGTTAAATAGAAAACGTCTATCGCTTTGTGGCCTTCCGTATCGATCAGCGCCACTTCGATGTTGCAACCCAGGCGGGCCAGCGCCGAGCCTATTTCATAGAGCAGCCCCGGATGGTCCTGCGTGACGATTTCCAGCAGCGTGCAATGCGCTGACGACGAGTCGTCGAAGTTGATGCGCGTTTCCACGGTCACTTTCGGCGCACGCCCTCGGGCAGCTCTCTCGCGACCCTTCAGCAAGGATTCCAGCGCCGCCCTGCCGTTTACTACGTCTTCGAGGCTCTTGCGGAAGAGCGCGATTTCACCCGGGTTCAGTTCCAGCGTGCGATGCAAATCCGTGAAGTAGAACGTGTCCAGGATGATCCCCCCGTCGTTTCCAAATGCGTCCGCCTTATTAATGTTCATTCCCCATCCAGCCAGCACACCGGAAATCGTCGCGAACAGGGCTGGCCGGTCGGCCGCTAGCAGTGTTAGGGCAAAGCCATGCCGCCTCGCTGCCACGGCTGTCTGCACCGGCTCCGCATGCAGCTTGCGATACAGTCCGAAGTGCGAGGCAATTTCTTCTGCGGAATGCACGGCGAGATAGCGCCGCGGGAACCCTTCGAGAAACCGCTCGATTTGACCGGTCGTCGCATCGCCCGCGAACGCTTGGATCCGTCCCAGCAACGACACTTCATCGTGCGCATGCAACCGATCGCGGTCGAGCGTCCGGCTGAAGTAATTCGAAGTGGCCACAAACAACTGCCACAGCATTTCCGCTTTCCATGGAGTGAGCGCCTCGGGATTCACTGCATGAATGTCCGCGTAGGTCAGCAGGCACAATCGCTGCAGCCGCTCCTGCGTGGTGACGGCTTCCGCAAATCCGGCGACTGTCGCGGGATCGAAAATGTCGCGCCGCTGCACCGTAGCCGACATGTCTAAGTGGTGTTCGATAAGCGCCTGCACTTCCGATTTCTCCTCCGGCGAAAGTTTCAAACGCTGCGCCGCGCTATCGAGTGCTGTCAAGCTACCCTGGACATGGTTTTCCGCCGGCATGCCTTTGCCGGTGTCGTGTAGCAGCAGCGCAAGGATCAGCAGGTCGCGCCGCTCCGTGCCTTTCCAAAGCTGAATGAAGTGCGCGCCGCGCTCATCCGGCGGATCCGCCAATTCCTGCAAATGTTCGATGGTGCGCAAGGTGTGCTCGTCCACCGTGTATCGGTGATAAAAATCCCGGACAACGAGCGAGTCGATAAGCGCAAATTCAGGCAAGACCTCCGCAAGCAGCCCCAAGCGTTGCATCGGCCGCAGGGCAAGACTCGGGTAGTCTGAGCCGAGTATTTCGCGCAGTTTTTCCCACGGCAACTCCGTGTTCTTTGGCGGAAGCTCGGGATGCGTCAAGACATAACCGATGCTGCGCTCCGCCTCGCGGCTAAGCGGCGTGCCCGTGCGCGCCGCCTCCGCAAACAACGAATAGGTGATCGCGCGGTCGGAAAGAGCCGCAAGATCGACGACTTCCAACATGCCATCGCGCACCTGGAAGTATCGGCCATCGCCGCCGGACTCAATCCTCGCGGCGTGCGCCGCATTGAACAGCCGCTGCCGCAGGGTCAAAGGAACCGGCGCTTTCTGCTCCAGATAGCGCAGAAGTTGACGGTTCAGCGTCCGCGCGTGACGAAAATACTGCCGCATCCAGTCCGACGGCGTTCTCGCGACGTTGTCACCAATCCCCAGCGCGCGCTCCGCGGCGGCCGCCTGTAGTTCGTACGTCAGCGTGTTATCGTTGCGGCCGTTGCTGTAGTGAAGGAAGCAGCGAATCGCGCTTAGGAAATCCACTGCGGTATCAGACATTTCCTCTTCGGCCGCGGTGATATTCCGGACGCCTCTTTTTTCCTCGACAATCTGGCTCAGCCAAAACGTAGCCTGGAAATCCCGCATCCCGCCTGGTGATTCCTTTACGTTGGGCTCGAGGTGAAAAATGGTGTTGCCGTAGCGCGTCAATCGTTCGCGCGTCAGGCGGTGCAACTGTCCCAAAAGGAACGGCCGCGCCTGCTTTTCCGACGCCGGCAGCACTTTGGTATTCAGTTTGTCGAAAAGAGTGGAATCGCCCGCCAAGAGCCGGCGATCCAGCAGCGCCAGGTGAAACTCGGCGTTGTCCTCTTCAATCCTCTTGCACTCTTCCAGAGTGCGCCCCGCCGAGCTTACGCGGAATCCGAGGTCCCACAGAGTTCGCGAAAATTCAGATATCAGCGGCCGCGACTCTTCCTCAGCCTGCTCGCCTCCGAACAAGAACAGAATGTCCAGATCGGAATACGGGAATAGCATGCGCCGGCCATAGCCGCCGAGCGCCAGGAGGCTCAGTCCCTGCGCCTCTTGGTTGTGGACGCGCAGCACTTCGCCAAAAATCTGCCGCACGTTGTTGTCCGCCAATTCACACAGCGCGTGCAGGGTTTCACGCGCGCTCGCGCCTGCTTCGAATTGTTGGCGGATGCGTTGCCGTTCGGCCTCGGCTTGTGCGCCAAGCACGGATAAGGGTGTAGGGGAGCCTTGCATGTTTTTCGAGGGTGGGAGGCCGGAACCAAACCCCGGGCGGGCGGCGGTCGTCACGTCGTGCGCCTCGCAGTCACAATTCCGGTTGCCCGGAGGCTGGGAAAACCAAATTAGAGAGCATTCTCACCGCGCTCCTCGTTGCGAATCCGGATGGCTTCCTCAACCCTGTATAGAAATATCTTACCGTCGCCTATCTTTCCTGTCTTGGCCGTCTTCATGATTGTGTCCACAACGCGGCTTACCAGGGTTTCCGGCAATACCATCTCTAATTTGATTTTTGGCAGCAGGTCCACGGTGTATTCGCGCCCGCGATAGACTTCCGTGTGGCCCTTTTGGCGGCCGTGGCCGCGCACTTCCGTCACCGTCATTCCTTCCACGCCGATTTCGCGCAGCGCGTCTTTCACGGATTCGAACCGCGAGGGCTGAATGATTGCCTCAAGTTTCATCATGGATGTTTCCGCTCCGCCCTCTGCTCACCAATCACGTTTCATGGATGTTTCCGCTCCGCCCTCTGCTCACCAATCACGTTTCATGGATGTTTCCGCTCCGCCCTCTGCTCACCAATCACGTTTCATGGTTATAAGCTTCTTCACCATGCTGCGTAATATCCAAGCCTTCCACTTCGTGCTCCTCTGGCACTCGCAAGCCAGTCGTTACGTCCACAATCTTCAGAATTACGATCGTTCCCACGAGCGAGAAGGCCCACGCAATCAGCACGCCGACAAGCTGGTTGCCCAACTGCCCCCAATGGCCGTCCAGCGCGCCGACGGCTTTTCCTGCACCAAAGATGGGATTAATGACCTGCTGCGCAAAGAAGCCGGTGAGCAGCGCGCCAATCGTGCCTCCTGCGCCGTGCACTCCAAACGCATCGAGCGCGTCATCATACCCGAAGACGGCCTTCACTTTCGTCACCATCAGGAAGCACAACACGCCCGCGACGGCTCCGATCACCAGCGCGGGCATCGGCGCAACAAATCCTGCCGCAGGAGTGATGGCCACAAGCCCGGCCACGGCACCGGAAATCGCGCCCAGCGCGCTGGCTCGGCCATTCTTGAACCATTCTGCTGCGCTCCAACTCAATGCCGCCGCGGCAGCTCCGAAATGTGTGGCCACGAACGCGCTTGAAGCCAGGCTGCTCGCCGCTAGCGCGCTTCCGGCGTTGAAGCCGAACCAACCCACCCACAGCAGGCACGCGCCGATGAAACTCAGCACCAGGCTATGCGGCGGCATCGGCTGCTTTGGATATCCGACACGTTTGCCCATGTATAACGCGCACACCAACGCTGAGACGCCCGAAGAAATATGCACGACCGTGCCGCCCGCAAAATCGAGCGTCGGAAATTTCCCTCCCAGCGATGCATTCAGCAGTCCACCTTTGCCCCACACCATGTGCGCCAGCGGCGCGTACACGATCAGAAACCACAGCATCATGAATAGCACCGTCCCGCTGAACTTCATGCGTTCGGCGGTCGCGCCAGTAATGAGCGCCGGTGTGATCACGGCGAACATCAGCTGGTACACCATGAAGGTCATCTGCGGAATCGTTCCGGCATAATCCGGATTCGGATCCGCGCCCACGCCGCGCAAGAACGCGTGTTCAAATCCGCCGATCACCGGCCCGTTGCCGCCAAAGCAAAGGCTGTATCCTACCAGCGCCCACATCACCGTGATCAGCGCCATCAGCGCAAAGCTCTGCATCATGATCGCCAAGGTATTTTTCCGGCGAACCAGCCCCCCATAGAAAAGCGCCAGTCCTGGCCCCGTCATCATCAGCACCAGCGCTGCGCTCACCAGCATCCAGGCGTTGTCGCCTGCGGATTGTGCCGCCTTCACGTCCTTATCCAGCTGCGCCAATTTGTCACTGGTTTTTTCTGCTGGTTCCGGAACCACAAGCGATGCGGAGAGGGTTACAGGGCGTTCTGAGGAGGGCGTAGAAGCGGGGGCGGGCGTCTGTTGCGCAGCGAGCGGTACGGAGGCGAGCAGGAAGATCCCCAGAACAAGAATGAAACAACACTTCCACCCGGCACACTTCATAGAGGTGTCCGCTCCCCTGGTGCTGGATTCAACCGTCAGGGCCCAATGATTTTGGTCGCAAAGAGGGAAATTATACGCGCCTCTCCGGCTCGTCGCAGTTTGAAATTTTCATCGTCCCGATTGATTTTTCTGATACAGGCGATTCCCGCAGTAACTGCGGTCCGTGACCTTTACTTCCGCGCTGTTTCGGTCTTGATTGTTTTTCCTGTCCTCGCTGACTCTCGCGCCGCATCGAGTATCTCCGCCACCACGACGTTCACCTCTAGCGAGCCCGGTCCCTCCGGCTTCCACCCGTCCTGCACCACAGCCCGCAAATACGCAATCGGATCGTTTTGCGGCTCTGTTAACGGCTTGGCAGCGACCTTCTTTCCCTCGGTATCTTCGGCGCGGCGCACTTCGATCTCATCGCGTCCCCGCACAAACACGGTTCCCGTCTGCCCGTAGACCTCCACATCGCTTCGGCCAAAGGGCCAATTCCAAGAAGCCTGCAAAATTGCTTGCGCCTTCGGGTACGTCAGGACAATGGTCGCTTCATCCTCCACCTTCGGATAAATCTCTGGCTTGTCTTGTTGCGTCACCGCCGTCACCGTCAATGGCCTCTCCCCGTTCATCAGCCAGGTCATGAAATCCGCGCCATAACATCCGAAGTCATACAGCGCTCCGCCGCCATTCAATTTCGGGTCTCTCAGCCAGCCCAGAAACTCCGGCCCCACGCCAATCTCTTTCGGCCCTTTGTGCCCGTCGTGCGTCACTATTTTGCGCGCCTCTCCAATCTCGCCGTTGTGAACCACGTCGTACGCCGCGCGGCGGCTCGGCTGCCATGTCGTAAAATAGTTCACAAGCACGGGCAGGCGCGCCTTGGCGGCAACTTCCGCAATCGCACGGGCGTCTTCGGCGCTCACGGCCAGCGGCTTCTCCATCATCACCGCCTTCGGTCGCATCCCGCGCATCAAACGATACTTCGCGCAGATTTCCACGACTTTCCGATGGTCGAAGGTGTTTGTGTATGCTAGTACCGCTTCCGGATGCGTCGTCCCGATAGCTTGATCCAAACTCGAGTAATACAGTTTCGCGTCCAGCGCATATTTCTTCGCATACGCGTCAAAGAGCGCTCGGTCCGTCTCCGCCACGCCAACAATCTGGATATCTGCTCGCTTCACTGCTCCCGCCAAGAAACCATCCACATGCCCGTGCACCATCCCGGCAATCACCACTCTTAGCGGTTCGCTTGCTGGGCCATGAGCCGTCAGCGACGCTTCGCGTGCGGAAGGCCGCGTATCCTGCGCCATGACCATCGTGCCCGTGCTCATCATCGCCAGGAACATCCCCAACACTGCACAACTCCGTCTCATCGCATCTCTCCTGATTCCGCGCTCTTACTTACCACTTATGACTTAGGACTTACCACTTTCTTTTGCTGGCAGCGTATAATGCCGTGCGGCCTGCTTGCTCTCTGCTGTAATGAAAAGAAATAACTCAGGCCAATCTAATGATCGAGCGCCTGCCCATGGAGATTAACGTACGCGAATCTGGAGGAGTTTCCATTCTTGATGTGCATGGCCGGCTTACGATCGGCGAACCCAGCGAGCAGCTCTACGCGGCGTTGCAGTCCGTCATTAAGAAAGGCACGCGCAAGGTCATCGTCGCCCTCAACGGAACTCCTCAAATCGACAGTTCCGGCCTCTCCACGCTCGTCCGGATCTCCATCCAGCTCGC
>CAZGBQ010000168.1:5925-8053 GCA_964524045.1 uncultured Acidobacteriaceae bacterium | reverse complement strand
GACATCAGCCTTTGGAGCTGAGTATCCTGGTTCGAGTCCAGGTCCCGGAACCAACTTCTCTTGCGAAGGCAATTCTCGCCCCCTTGCCGATTTACATTTCGCGGTAATTCAAGAGCGCAACTCCGATCAGCGTTATGCAAACGGGCCAGACGCGCGCTAGCAATGTGCGCACGCGATTTTCCGCAGGCAGGCGCAGCTCGAGCCAGCGAGACCACCCGGCGATGACGGCCAGAATCGCCAGTGGAATGTGACTCAGCTCGGCGAGCACTTCTTCTTTGATATTGCCAAGGCTGTGAGAATGCGTGAGGAGCAGCGCGCCTGAAACAGCGATAAGAACCGGAAAGGCTAACCGAGCGTTGGACGAGGCGGTGCGGCCGGTTTGCACGCGCCATTCGAATACAGCCAGCGCGATGACTAGCGCTGCAAAAATGCGATGAAGCAAGACCTCCGGATCGGCGAAGGTCACCCAAAAACCGTTGGGACCAAGCGGCCAAACTTCCGGATCGCTTCTTAGAAAAAGAAAAACGGAAAGCCCGAGAAAAAGTAGCGGCCAATGGCGCGCCCAGGAGAACCCTCCAGCCTGCGCGAGAAGGGCCAGCAAGCCCACCGAAAGGACAATGATCCCGGCCCAATGATGGTTGTATTCGGACCAAGCTTTCTCTGCGGGTGTGTTGGGGCGAGTGCCAGCTTGGCCGGGAACAAATGATGCCGTGGAGAGCGACCCGGTCTCGAAGGCCGCTTTCTGCAATGTGTAAGCGTCTTCGGGGAGCTCGCTCACCCTGGGGCTGGACAGCCGAGGTGGGCGAGGCGTCATGCGGGCGTAAATTTCCGCAGTGGAAACTCGGTCCTGAAGCAAGTCGATGGCAGGAGGAAGCGAAGTAAGAGACGACGCTGCCAGAATCACGGTGATGCCAATGCCGATCTCCACCTCGCCGAAGCGCTTGAGGCTCGCGAGAATGCCGCTGCCCTGCCCTTGGCGGACCAATTGAAAATTCAGCGCGCCGAGGAAAAGGAGCAATCCGAATAGAATCACTTTGGTAGCCACCATAGCGCCGTAAGAGGTGCCGTAAATGGCCTGCAGCGAGCCGACATACGCGAAGCTCAGAATTATCCCCGCAGTTGCGAGAACACCAACGCTGACGAGGGCCAGACGAGAGAATCGCGCACTGAGCTTGCGAGCTAGCTCGGCAGAAGAGGTGTGGCGTATCGCCAGGAGCAGATAGGGCAAACCGCCGAGCCACGCTGCGGTCGCAAGCTGATGCGACGCAGTAACGACGGCGAGAGGGAGACGATGGTCAAGACGAGCCATCGCGTGGCTGGTCACAACCGAAGACAGGATAATGGCGCCCGCGAGAATTGCCAATGGAGAGTTGGACAACGTACGCGCTTTGCCGGATAACGCAGCAATCGTCAGGGAACCCGCAATACCAATGACTCCCGCTAGAATGAAATTTGCGCCGTTCACCTCAGCCAACCTAAGTCCGGCAGACTGCATGAGAATCAGCGCGTTCGCCAACACATAGGAGATTTGCATCGCGGCTAAGGCCAGCGCGAAGCGGCGAATCCAACGCAAACAGACGGATCTGACTTCCTGTGATTGACTCTTGGGAGAGCGAAACACCAAAAGCAAGAAAATGACGCCGCCGACCGTAAGCGACTGAAATGTCAGGGTGGCGCCGCGAAAGAGGACGGACAGGAAGCCAAAGATTTGCAGCAGCCGAGCCATTTCGGGCAATCAGGGCTGAGTCACGGCGAATGGAATTTCGCCGCGAGTGATGTGGCCATCGGAAGCCAGCACTTGCCAGCGCAAGCGGTACGCGCCAGGCCGCAACCCATTGGCTTGAGAGGAGATGGTATCCGGCGGAGCTTGCTTGTCGATTTCGAGCGTTTGCGGTGAACCGTCCGGAAGAATAAGGGTCAGGCGCGAGCGTGCGAGATCGATTCGAACGTTAAACCGCAATTTGAGAGGAACGTCCGGGCCGACGACAGTGCTCTGCAAGGCAGGGCGGGATTCCAGAAGAATCGCGTGCGCCGCGGCAGAAGTTGCGCCAAAGGCAGAGGCGATTATGACGCCAAAACACAGAAGAACACCTTGAGTATTGCGACCTGGAAACATTGATTTCCTATT
>CAZGBQ010000168.1:4145-5825 GCA_964524045.1 uncultured Acidobacteriaceae bacterium | reverse complement strand
ATTCGGCGCATAGGAGTAGCCGTGAGCCCAGCGATTCACGGTGATGCCTTCGATGTCGCGGGCCGGATCGAAACCGGCGCCGCCGAGCATGCGGGCAAGCTGATCGCGGATTCTACGCTCGAATTGAGAGAAAAGAGTTTGCAGGAGTTCCGCCCGCCCGGCGCGATTTTGATCCCGCGGCGGCAAGCCGGGTTTGCAGGGCGTCCGCAGCATGAAAAGCACAATGGGCTCTTCGGGATGGCCTGGGAATTGGTATTGCCCCAGGCTGACCGGAAAATCTAGGGCGGTGTAGGTGTGATAGCTGCCGGGCGCAACGATATGGTGCACGTTCAATTTCGCAAAGGCGGCCCAGTTTCGTAAGGCAACATGTGTGTAGACCAGAGGCATTTTCACG
The DNA here is from genome assembly GCA_964524045.1 of uncultured Acidobacteriaceae bacterium. Taxonomy (GTDB): domain Bacteria; phylum Acidobacteriota; class Terriglobia; order Acidiferrales; family UBA7541; genus Acidiferrum. Next base: position 5,431 of record CAZGBQ010000168.1, on the reverse strand, counting down.
AGGTAGGAGAGCGCCTCCTTCTGTTTTTCCGGCAGATCGGGACAGAGGTAAGGAATCATTCCGTTGTAGCAGGCCAGGACGCAGTTCTTGCCTGTGACCGCGTGGACTTTGCCGCCTCGCACGTAAGCAATCTGCACTTCTCGCGAGGCACTCGAGACACTTGCGTTCTGCACGCGTACGACGGTGCTGTTCAGCCGTATTCTGATCGCGCCGCTGTCCTTATCCAATTTGCCGTAGTCGGCTTTCGCGGTGACCAGGTCTTCCATCGTCGCTCCGGGAAGGGCTTCCGGAATGAGGGAGCGCACCAGAGACCGTGCGACGGAGGCGTTGCCATCGGGGAAGTGGAAGATGTACGGTTCTTCTTTTTCGGGAGCGGGTAGACCTAGCCCTTGAAACCCCGCGTAGGTGAACGAGCCATAATCGTCACCGGCTTCATAGCAGTCCATTGCGGGAACAGCTTCGATACCGACACACCACAGATCGTGCGTGAAAGTCTGGAAAAATGGGAGCGCTTCCGGAATCAACTGGCAATGCTTCGTCAAAAAGTCGGCATAGCTCGTTTTTCTGAGCTTGGCGATTTTCTCGTGAACCGATAGTCCAGAGAGGTAATCCTTTTTCTCCGTATAGACGCGAGCGATGTCTTTGCGCACAGCGTTCGAAAGAGGAGCCTTGGCTAGAAACTCCGGCCACGGTGTCGAATTCATGCCTGTAACCAAGCGGTCTTCGCCGAACGTTTCTTTGTCAAAGAAGGCGGCGGTCCCCATCTTCGAATAGAGCTTTTGGTCGTACGCTTTGTAAAACTTCTCGGTATGGATGCCGATGTCGTGCAGCAAGCCTTGCGCGACTTTGCTGTATTTTCCGGGACTCTCGATGGATTGCGTCCCGCCGTAGCTCAAGAGCAGGCGCCCGCCAATGCGGAATTCGTTGCGCTTGGCATGACCTCCAAAGTCGTCGTGATTATCGAGAATCAGAATTCGTGCATTCTTGCCGGCCCTTTGCCGGAAAAAGTACGCGGCAGCGAGTCCGCTGATACCTCCCCCAACGACGACCAGGTCGTAGTGCTCTCCCGTATCTTCGGGAGAGCCGAAAGAATCCGCCGCTTCTCCGTCGCGCAGGCGATGGGCGAAGGTAAACGTTCCATCGTGATTGCCGCGCATCCCCGTCCGTGCCGGGGGGTAATAGTCCGCAGCCTTTTCTGGCGCGAATTCGTCCAGCGCAGCAGCAGAAAGCAGCTCTTTGGGCGGAATGCCGCTACCAAAGAGTGAGCTGCCCACGCCGATTGCAAC
>CAZGBQ010000168.1:0-4045 GCA_964524045.1 uncultured Acidobacteriaceae bacterium | reverse complement strand
ATTTGTAACTGGCGACGACTTCGCCGTTTTCAATTCGCAGATCGGCGATCTGCGTAGGCAGTTTCAACTTTTCTCGATTCTCAGGAGACTCCATCAGACGGCGGACCGCCGATTCGAGCGTCGATTGTGGGATCGGCAAAGAGCCGATTTGCCCGCTGACCGGTTGAAAATTCAAGTAGCCATCTTGCGCGCCGAGCCGCCCTTCGAGCTGCAGGGTCATGTCCTTTCCATGCACAGCGAAAACCACATAAGCTTTGACACGGTCCTCGATCAATTGAATTTTGACGTCGCGCACATTGGAGCGCATTTGCTCAACATCCTGCTGCGTCGGCGCCGAGCCGTTGGGCGCGCTCTGCTGGCTTCCCTGAGGTTTTGCTGCACGGGTGATGGAAAGATCCAAGTGCGACGAGAGATAAGAATTCAGCTCGGTTTCATCCATGCGAAGCGTGGCCGGATGCCCATTGGCAACGGCCGTCTCCGCGTCCTCAAGTTTTTGCTCGGCGCGTGCTGCAGCTTGCGGGCTGGTTTCCACTGGAGGCGGAGGAGTCTTATGCAGCACAAGGATCAGCGTGATCAGCGCGAAGCCGTAGGTTGTCCAGCGCACGATGCGAAACGCCCATTTCCAGGGACTAATCGCTTTTGTCTGCGCATGGGCGAATTGCTGATTATCGATGGAGGGAGTTGAAGGATTCATCGTTCTCTCCCCAAGGCAAAGCTACCCCACACCCGTCTTCTACTAAGTAACGCTAGCCTTCTGATGCGTTCGCAGCAATGGAACTGCCGCGATGGAGAATCCAATTCGTCAACTGTCCAAGCCGCAGCGATAACAGCCTCTCTCAGCATGCGTGCGAAAGAAACGGCCACGCGTTGCTGAACTGCGCCGCAGTCAAACCATGTATCATGCGTTCCATGGGCTCTTCGATGGTTTTGCCGCTGAACAAACAGACTGCGCTGATCACGGGTGCAGGAAGCACCCAGGGAATCGGCTTTGCCGTAGCGCGCCCGTTGCACCAGGCGGGCGTGCGCGTGGTGATTACATCGACGACCGAGCGAATCCACACCCGCGCGCGAGCTGGATTCCCGGGAAGATGGAGTCCTGTCATTCATCGCGGACCTCACTGTGGAAACGGAAGTGCAGCGTTTGGTGGATTCTGTCATGTCGCGGGCGGGCCGAATCGACATCCTGGTGAACAACGCAGGAATGGCGCAAACCGGCCGGACCATAGAGTACAAACCACTTATCGAGACGTCCTTTGCGGAATGGCAGAATCAGATCGCCATCACTTTGCATACCGCTTTTCGCATGACGCGCGCGGTTCTGCCCGGCATGGTCCGGCAAAAATATGGCCGCATCGTGAATGTCACGTCGGTGACAGGTCCGCTGGTAAGCAACCCTGGCTCTGCGGCGTACGGAGCAGCGAAGGCCGCGATGGACGGCATGATGCGCGCGGTCGCCATCGAAACGGGGCGCGACGGAGTCACCATCAACGGCGTAGCGCCCGGATGGATTGCCACAGCATCTTCGACGGAATCGGAGAAAATCGCCGCGTTGCATACGCCGTTGGGCCGCGCCGGGACGCCGGACGAAGTCGCTGCCGCCGTGTGCTTCCTGGCTTCGCCCGAAGCTTCTTACATCACGGGACAAGTTCTTGTCGTGGATGGCGGCAACATTTTGCAAGAGAAAAAAGGCGCTTGAGCCGTCCCTCATCAGCTCATTGGCAATCCTGTTGCGGGACAAGCGCATCGAAGAGCAACACAGCCCGCAATCCGGCCGCGTCATTAGGGAGCATCAAGGAGGCCCGCATGCTTCGCGCTCTATTTGTTTTGCTGCTCTTACTGCTGTCTCCGTCTCTTCGCGCGCAGCAGGAGCCAGGACTGGCAACGCCGTCCGTTCAGACGCTGGCCCCACCCACCACGGAAGCAAAGACTGCCCCACGGCAGCGCCCCAAAATTGGCGTGGCCCTCGAAGGCGGAGGCGCAATGGGCCTGGCACACATCGGCGTGCTGAAATGGTTTGAGGAACACCACATTCCAGTGGATTACGTTGCGGGCACAAGCATGGGCGGACTGGTGGGCGGGTTCTACGCAACCGGAATGACTCCCGAGGAGATGCGGAGCCTCATTTCCGGATTGGATTGGCGCAAGATTCTTGGCGACCGCACGCCGTACGAAGATTTGTCTTACCGCCGAAAAGAAGACCAGCGCGCATACCCGAATTCGCTCATTTTTGGATTGCGAAATGGCCTTTCGGCCCCCGCGGGATTGATCCCAGGCCATCAAATCGGACTGCTGATCGACCGCGTCACACTTCCCTACTACGGTCTTGCCTCCTTCGATGACATGCCCGTGCCATTTCGCTGTGTGGCGACCGACATCGTCAGTGGGAAGCCGCATGTTTTCCAAGATGGCCCGTTGGCTGTAGCGCTGCGCTCCACGATGTCAATTCCGGGGGCGTTTTCGCCGGTGCGCGACGGCAAAGCTGTTTACGTTGATGGCGGCTTGCTCGACAATCTGCCGACCGATGTAGTCCGGCAAATGGGTGCGGAGATCATCATTGCCGTGCATCTCGAACCAGGGCCCGTAGAAGCGAATGACATTCGATCGGTCTTTAAGGTGCTGAACCAATCGGTGAACGCAATGATCGCGGACAGCGAGCTGCGCAGCCTGGCGCAGGCGGATGCCATCGTTTCCGTGCCGCTCAGCGAGTTCACCTCCGTGGATTACACAAAAAGCGAGCTGATCATGGATCGCGGCTACGACGCAGCGAAGGCAAGATCTCGCCTGCTGGAAGCGTTCGCGATGGGGGATGATGACTGGCGCATATTTGTCGAGGCGCGCAACGCTCGGAAGCGCAAAGAAGTTCCTGCGCCGCAGTTCGTCCAAATCGAAGGCGCCAGCGCCAATGGCGAAGCGTACGTGGCGCGTTACCTTCAGCGTTTCCTAAACACGCCGCTTGACACGGATAAGCTCGACGACGTGCTGACGCGCATGACCGGCGTCGGGCGCTACGATTCGGCAGGTTACTGGCTAACGCAACGCGACGGAAAGCCCGGGCTGCTGGTGCAAGTGGTGGAAAAAAACAACGCGCCGCCGATGTTTCAGCCGGCGTTTGAAGTGGATGGCTCGCAGGCCGGCAACGTGGATTTCACCATGGGCACACGCTTCACACTCATGGACGTCGCCGGGTATCGCTCCGAGTGGCGGACGGATGTGCTTGTTGGGAACACCTACGGCGTCCAGACAGAATTGTACGGGCCGTTCACGTCGGAGAGCCGCTGGTTTTTTTCGCCACACGCGGACGCCAGCTACACGGCCTTTCCAATCTATGCAAAAAATGATCCCCTGGCGGATTACCGCATCTACCGAGTCAACATCGGCGGCGATTTGGGATACGGATTCGGCCGCTTCAGTGAAGTGCGCGTCGGCTATGAAATCGGTTCGCTAAACACCCAGCTACGGCTAGGAACGCCGCAGATTCCCGCCGTGGAAGGGCGAGTCGGACGGACGCGCCTGCACTACCTCCTGGACTACACGGACGATCCGGTGATTCCCCGCCGAGGCGTTAGCGTGGAATCGAATTTCCGCTGGACGGACCACAGCCCAGGCGCCAGGGATGGCTTTCCTTCAATGGACCTGAAGCTGGGATTCTTCCAGCCGGTCACGCAGCCTGCCTCTGTGTTTCTTCAAGCTCAAGGCGGCACAACGTTTGGGACCACGAGCACAGGAATCCCGCAATTCTTTTTGGGCGGGCCATCGCAGCTCAGCGCTTATGGCCAGAACGAATTCCAGGGTAACCAGTATTACTTGCTCCGCGTGGGCTATATGCACGACTTGCTCACGCTTCCGCCGTTTCTCGGGAAAAAAGTCTACGCCGTCGGAGCTTACGAAATTGGCAAGATGTACGGCGTGACTACCGGAAGCAACCTTCCCGATGATGTGGCCGCAGGATTCCTGGCGGAAACGGCTGTCGGGCCATTCTTCATCGGCGGCAGCGTGGGCGACTCCGGCCACCGCAAGTGGTTCTTCCAATTGGGCCGCGTGTTCT
>CAZGBQ010000167.1:5537-8064 GCA_964524045.1 uncultured Acidobacteriaceae bacterium | reverse complement strand
TTGTGGCCGGTGAGCGAGTTGTACAGCGTTTCGATGAACGCATCGCTGTTAACGAACTGTCCGGAAAATTTGCTCCACGGTTCGAGAATCTTTGCCTTCTTCATCTGGTCCAGCGTTTTCTTTTCGTTGATAGCCTTTTGAACTGCCGCTGAAGTTTCTTTCAACATTTTTGTATACGCGCGCACGTCGTCCAGATTTGAGAGCGCGCCGTGGCCGGGGATCACTTTCACATCCGCGGGAAGCTGCGCCGTGACTTTCTCCATGGCCTCGATCATGCCTTGCACGCTGCCGCCGCTGGCCACGTCAATGAACGGAAAGCCATAGCGCACGAAGTCGTCGCCCATGTGCATGACATTGTTTTTCGGAAAGAAAATGATGGAATCGCCGTCCGTGTGCCCCGAAGGGAAGTGCATCGCGCGAATGTCTTCGCCGTTGAGGTGTACAGTCACGTCGTGTTCAAACGTGATGATTGGTAGCGCGCCTTTGGGCGAAGGTTTCGCCTCCATCTTGATCGACCCACCGTTGCCGGCTGTGCCGCCGCTTTCCAGGCGCTTGCGCACGTTGTCGTGCGCAATCAGCGTCGATCCGGCGTTGTTGAACGGCTCGTTGCCGCCCGTGTGGTCGCCGTGATAGTGCGTATTGATGACGAAACGCACGGGTTTGTTTGTGACGCCCAAGTCTTTCAGGGCCGCCTGAATTTTCTCGGCGAGCGGCGCGAACTGATCGTCGACAATCACGATGCCGTCTTCGCCAACGGACGCGCCAATATTTCCGCCCGCTCCTTCCAGCATGTAAATGTTTCCGGAAACCTTGGTGACTTTAATCTGAACCTTGGAAAAGTCCTGATCCTGTTGTGCGAAAGCCGTCCGGCTCAACAGCATCGCGGCTACCGTCATGAGGACCGTCAACGAACGCCGAAGCATCCTGTTCATCCTGCCCCCCTCAGTCGAGCGCCGCAAATTGTACCACCGAGTTCGTTCTGCAGCCCAAATCACCAGCGCGGGAGGGCGCGAAGCGAGAGCAGTGCTTCGGCGGCCCATTTGCCCAGATAGACAGAGAGAGCAACGCCGTGGCCGTTGTAGCCGGCGAGGATCATAACGTTCTTGCTTTGCGGGTGGCGGCGGAAGATGGGACGCATGCCTTCGGTGAAGAGAATCGGACCGGCCCAGCGATGGGTAATGCGCACGGACTTCAAGGCAGGATGCAAGGTGCGAACGCGGCTTTCCAGCCAAGCAAAACGTTCGGCGGGCTCGCCTTTGCGGACATCGAAGCGATACAGATTGGCCGACGCGCCTCTGCCAGCACGCAGGCTTGCGGGATTGCCGAAAAGCGCGTCAAAGGAAGCGGGGACGGGGACCAGGCCGGCGCCGAAAACAATGCCGTTGCTTTCGAGCAGGCGTCCCCATAGGTAGGGAAGGTCAATGGTGTAAAACGGGCGGCGAGAGGAAAGGCCGATGGCTGCAAGTTGCGCAGCGGTGAGGGGCGCAGTGGCGAGCGCCAAGGTCAGTTTCGGCTGGATCGTGCGCAGTCCGAAGAGTTCCAGGGAGAAAGCATTGGTGGCAAGAAGGACCTGCCGCGCGCGGATTTCTTTTTGGCGCGTGCGAGCGCGTAGGTTACGGCGAACGTGCAGGCATGGCGGGTTCGCGAAATCGATGGCGTGGACGCAAGCGTGCTCAAAGATTTGTACACCCGCGCGTTCGGCAGCGCGTGCGAGTCCTGCGACGACTTTGCCGGGATCGATGGCGCCGCCTGGCACCATTCGGACGACCTTCAGCTCGCCCGAATCGTTCCAAGAAATCGGCGAGTTCCTTGCGGCACTCGAACGGCCCAATTCCCAGACGCCGGGAAGCTCCAACCCTGAATCGACGGGAAGCGACCGAAGAATTTTTTTGTAGCCGTCGAGCACGTCGCCTAGCCCGGGCAGGAAACCTGCGGCGGTTTCTGCGAGCGCTAGTCCGCCGGTGCGTCCGCTTGCGCCTTCGCCCAGCGACGCGGACTCCAACACGAGGACAGACCGATCGGGGGCAAGTTTGCGCAACCAGGCGGCCGCGGAAAGCCCGGTGAATCCCCCGCCGACAATAGCAAAGTCCATGTGATCGGGAAGTGGCCTTTGGACGGGCCGGAAATCCACGCTCCAGGGCGGCGTTCCCCAAGGATGAATTTTTCGCGACATGGCAACTTTGATGCAAATGGCGTGTGATGGGCACGAGGACCTTCCGGTCCTGCGGTTCCCGCTTAGAGTGATCGATCGTTGAATCCCGATTCCAGGCGCATTCACTTCTTGGCGTTGGCGTAAGCTTCCGCTCCGAGAAAGTGCAGGGAGACGTAAGGCTCATTGCCCACGACCCAGCTATCGTGACCCGGCGCAATGTAAAACACATCTCCCGCTCTTATCTCAATGACCCGTCCGTCATCCATCGCGGCTGTCGCGCAGCCAGAAAGCACCATTCCAACATGCTCGACCGTGCAGCTTCTGGCCCCTGTCGCGCGTCCTACATGCTCGGACCATTTCCACCCCGGCTCATAA
>CAZGBQ010000167.1:0-5437 GCA_964524045.1 uncultured Acidobacteriaceae bacterium | reverse complement strand
GAGACTTGGCGAGGCCGTACCATCGCCAACGCTTAGAGGCATGGGCGAAGTGATATCATGGCCCGCACATTCGCGTAGAATGAGGCAACAGGAGCGTCCGGAATGAAGCGCGGGGTGCTGTTTCGTGAACCGGTGGAAGTGGCGCTGGAGACGCTGCGCGCGCACAAGATGCGCTCTTTCCTGATGCTGCTGGGCATCATCCTCTCGGTTTCCACGCTGATTGTTGTAATTTCGCTTATCTCCGGAGTGAACAAGTACATTGCCGACCGCGTGGCCAATCTGGGGTCGAACGTGTTTCTGCTGACGCGGTTTCCGCTAATCACGGACGTGGAAGAGTACGTCAAAGCCAACCGGCGCAACAAGAAGGTCACGTGGGACGACTACGAAGCGCTGCGCGATAACATGAAGCTGCCGCTGCGCGTCGGAGTGGAGCTGCGCAACAACGGGAAAGTGCGCGTGGGCTCGCAGAGCATCAACGATACGAACATCCGCGGCGTTACGGCAAACATGGTGGACATTGACATTGTTACGCCACGGGACGGGCGGTACATTTCGGAAGGCGACGACCAGAGCCGCGCGATGGTGACCATGATCGGGAACGATCTGGCGACGAAACTCTTTCCCAACGTGGACCCCGTTGGGCATGAAATCCTGATCGACGGCCGGCCGTTTCAAGTGGTGGGAATCGCGAGGACCATCGGGACAGCCTTCGGGCAGTCGCAGGACAACTTTGCGTACATTCCCATTCAGACGTACTTCAAGATGTTCGGCACCAACGAAACGATTTGGGTGAACATTCAGGCGCGCGACGCGGAGTGGATGGAGCGCACGCAGGATGAAGCGCGGGCGATCATGCGCGCGAGGCGGCATCTGCCGCCGAACGAGCCGGATAACTTCGGCGTATTCGATCAGGCCACTTTGATGCAGCTCTGGAAGAATCTGACGGGAGTGATTGCCACGGCGATGGTCGGCGTGGTATCCGTTTTCCTGGTGATTGGCGGCGTGGTGATCATGAACGTGATGCTGGCGACGGTGACGGAACGAACGCGGGAAATCGGAATTCGCAAAGCGCTGGGAGCGCGGCGCGGCGACATCCTGCTGCAATTCTTGATGGAATCAGCGGTGATGGCGGCGATCGGCGGGGCGATGGGAGTCGTCCTGGCGTACGGGGTTGCGGAGCTCATGAAAGTGGCGGCCTCGATACCCATGAACGTACCCCTCGTAGCGGTGCTGATCGCGGAAGTAATATCCGCGGCGGTGGGGATTTTCTTCGGCGTGTATCCGGCGAAGAAAGCAGCCGGGCTGCAGCCCATCGAAGCGCTGCGACAGGAGGCGTAACGGGCGTGGAGATTACGCGGCACCTGCATCTGGGAGAGAACGCTCGCATGGCGCTGACCACGCTGCGCGAGAACAAGATGCGTTCGTTCCTGACGGTGCTGGGCGTGGTGATCGGAATTACCGCGCTGCTTTCCGTGGTCTCAATCTTGATGGGCCTGTATTCAGACGTGAATGCGTATCTCTCAGACTATGGGCCGACAACACTGTTTATTCTTCGCTTCGATCCGGGAATTCACTCCGGGAGATTGACACCGGAGGAGCGCGCGCGGAAACCGCTGACGCTCGAGGATGCGGAAGCCATCGGGGAGTTCTGCCCGTCGGTAAAGGCAGTGACGGCAACCATTTCTCCCCGGTTCACGGAGGAGGGACCCGACCGGGGGCCCGTTACGGCCCGCTATTTAAGCAAAGAAGTCTCGGGAGTGGACTACTACGGAGCCTTGACGGCGACGGAAGAAGTGTTGAACATGCGCGCGTCGCGCGGAAGGTTCTTCAGCGACGCTGAAAACCTGCATCGGGCGGATGTCGCGCTGATCGGACCGGACGTGGCCAAAGCCCTGTACCAAGATGCGGATCCCCTGGGCAAGCCGATCCAGATCGCCGGAGTGACCTACGAAGTGATTGGCGTGCTTGAGCCGCGGAAGGGGCAGTTAGTGAAAGATCAGTCGGCGGATAAAGGGGTGATGGTGCCGTACCGCACGTACCAAAAGCACAATCCTGCGGACGACGAGAATTTTGTCGGAGCGGTGGCGTACCCGGGACGCATGTCTGAAGCGGAGGATGAAATCCGGGGTGTGTTGCGCCGGCGAAGGAACGTGCCGTACAGCAAGCCCGACAATTTCGGTATTTCGAGCGCACAGGAAATCGCCAACGAATTCCGGCAAATCACCGGGTCGGTGGCGCTGCTGATTTCGGTGATCAGCTCGGTGGGGTTGCTCGTGGGCGGCGTGGGCGTAATGAACATCATGCTGATGGCAGTGACGCAGCGCACGCGGGAGATTGGGATTCGCAAAGCAATTGGCGCGCGGCGCAGCGACGTGATTTGGCAATTCCTGACCGAAGCGGTCGTGCTTACCGGATCAGGCGGGGTCATTGGCGTGCTGCTGGGCGGAGCTATCAGTTTGGCGATCAACCTAGCGCTGCCGAAGCTGCCGTCGTACATACCCGTGTGGGCGGTACTGCTGGCGGTAGGAGTGTCGATGAGTGTCGGACTGTTTTTTGGAATGTATCCGGCGATCAAGGCGGCGCGGCTCGACCCGGTAGAAGCGCTGCGCTACGAATAGCGAATCATCGTAGGGGTGGCTTGGGCCCTCAGTTTACTGCTGGCGTCTGACTGAGCCGGGCGAGCCAGCGCTCCACGTTTTGTTTCTTCTCGGCAACCGGCAGTGCCAAATAGTCTTGCAACTCCTTTTTAGCCTCTTCCACAGCACCGCGGTGAATCAAAATCTGGGCCAGGAGCAAGTACGAATCGGGAAACTCGCGCTTGGTCTGACGCAAGAGCTCCATCGCCTCCGCGGGATTGTGTTTTTCAGTGGCCAGGATAGCCCCGAGCATGTAGCGTGCGGTGTAGCTGCGCGGATCGAGATCGAGCGCGCGGCGAGCCGCCGTCTCAGCCTCCGAGTAGCGCTGCTGAAGAAAAAGAGCGACGCTCAGATTGTTGACGGGCTGCATCACCCGCGGATCGATATCGATCGCTTTTTGGAACTCCTCGGCCGCTTTTGCATACTCATGGAGCTCGAAATAGCGAGCCCCGAGGCTGTTGTGCCCCTCCAAGTAGTTCGGATAGATCTGCAACGCTCTTTCGAGGTGCTGTGCCGAAGAGCGGATATCACCCGACCTCCATGCGGTTTGCGCGCGTTGGATTTCCTTGACAGCCTTGGGCGGGATGCGCAAGTCCAGGATCGAGACGGTCTCCCCGAGCCTCGGCATGCGCGATGGGTCAGTCGGAACAAGCGAATTGGGAGTTTGCTCAGTCTGTGCGCAAACTTGGGAAGTCAAAATCAGCAGCAGAACGCATGCACTTGCTTTCATGGGATCCTCCGGCCGTGACCGCAGAGGCGAGGTGCGTTCGCGGTTGCAATGGAAAATCAAAGCCAACTAAGATGAGGAGGGGTTAAATGAAAAGCAGCAGCCCACGAGGCTAGCGCTTCTCCTCGGGATCGCGTCACTCCGGCCGCCAAACCAGAAGCGAAGCGATCTGTTTAACCCCTTCTCGATTCCGCCGATTCAGACATGAGAGGCGCGGCGGCCAATTCTTAGCGGTCCGCGAGCGCCGGAATTTCCGCTTTTTTTGTATCTCCTTTTCGCGCGTTTCCATGTCTCTGCTGGAAGACGAGCCAAAATACAAAAAGTTTCCGAAGCAGCCCCTATTTTCCAAAAAAAGTCAATTTCCCATTGACATGTAGGGCTTCTAGGGGTATAAGCATAGAACATCTAGGGATTATATGGAACAGGAAAAAGCGGAAGTTCTCAAAGGCACGCTGGACATGCTGATCCTCAAGGTGGTGGCCGGAGGCAGCCCCATCCACGGCTATGCCATCTCCCAGAGAATCCGGCAGATCTCCAACGATTTCTTCCAGGTGCCGGAGGGATCGCTTTACCCCGCGCTGCACCGCCTGGAAGACGGCGGTTGGTTGCAGGCAAAATGGGAAGAGACGGACACGGGGCGAGACGCGAAATTCTATGCGCTTACACGCAAGGGGCGAAAGCGCCTAAGCACCGAGATGGCCAATTGGGAGCGATTTTCCGAAGCGGTCGCTTTGATCCTGAGCACCGCGGAGTAGGGTCAACTGATGGGTTGGCTTCGTCGTTTGTTCCACCAGCGGCAGACAGATAGAGAGCTGGACGCCGAGCTGCGTTTCCATCTGGAGGAACGCATCCGCGACTACGTAGCCTCAGGACTGCCGCCGCAAGAGGCGCGCCGCCGTGCCAATCTCACCTTCGGCGGGTTGGAACAGGTGAGGCAAGAGTGCCGCGAGGCCCGCATCGAAAACCACATCGAGGATTTCTTTCACGATTTTCAGTATGCCTTCCGAAGCCTCGCCAAGGATCGCCGTTTCGCGCTGGTGGCGGTCTTTGCGCTCGCGCTTGGGATCGGCGCCACAACATTGATGTTCAGCGTTCTCTATGCTGCCGTTGTCGATCCGTTTCCCTACCGCGACTTCCGGCACTCCGCGGAATTTGACCTCCATGATCTGGCTGCCTCGACCAACGACATTGCACGCTACCACTACACCATCCCTGAGTTCCTGGCCATTCGCGACCAAAACCGCTCGTTCGAAGACATCGTTGGAAACTACCAGCTCGATGTTCTCTATAGCGACGGAAAAGGCACGCGCCGCTTTCTCGGAGGCTACGTCACAACCAACGGTTTCGAGTTTCTCGGCGTTCCGCCGCTCCTGGGGCGCGTTTTTTCTTCCGGGGACGGCAAGCCCGGCACTCCGTTCGTGTTTATGATGAATTACCACCTTTGGCAAACGGAATTCGGCGGCGATCCCAACGTTCTCGGCAAGACTTTTTTTCTGAATGGCAAGCCGCGGACACTCATTGGCATCATGCCGCAGCGCTTCAACGGCTACGGCTCCAGCCTGTGGTTTCCTTTGGATTTGCGTCCCGGTGCCGATGGCACGGTGTTCCCCGTGCACGACGCCGACGTGATTTGGGCACTGGCGCGGCTCAAGAAGGGTGTGACACTGCAAGCCGCCGGCGCGGACGTCGACGGCATCTTGCATCGCCTGGCACAAGCCAATCCCGGAGAGCTCTATCCGCAGCGGTTCAAGGTCGTGGCGCGCAGCCTCGTGGACTTCGTGGTGGGCGATTTTTCGAAGACGCTATACGCTGTGTTAGCTGCGGTAACGATGCTTCTTCTGATCGCCTGCGGGAACGTTGCAAACTTGCTGCTTGCCAGAGCGACAGTCCGTGAAAGGGAGATTGCGGTCCGGGCATCTCTTGGCGCCAGCCGCGGGCGGCTGATTCGGCAGCTTTTGGTCGAGAGTCTTATGCTTGCCGCAGCGGCGTGTTTCGCGGGTTGCTTGTTCGCCTATTTTGGCCTAAAGGTCCTTGTCACCATCATTCCGCGAGGTCCCATTCCAGAGGAAGCCGT
>CAZGBQ010000166.1:4361-8098 GCA_964524045.1 uncultured Acidobacteriaceae bacterium | reverse complement strand
CACAGAGCGTAGCGGCCGTTTGTGCGGAGGAGTTGATAAAGCGCGGTGGTAACGAGACGTGCGCCGCTGGCGCCGAGGGGGTGGCCGATGGCGATGGCTCCGCCATTGGGATTCACGTGGGGGGCATCGTCGGGAACGCCGAGTTCGCGAAGGACGGCGAGGGCTTGCGAAGCGAAGGCTTCATTCAGCTCGATGACATCCATTTGCGAAAGCTGCAAGCCCGCTTTGGCTAAAACCTTGCGTGTGGCCGGCGCAGGGCCCATGCCCATAATGCGAGGGGCGACGCCTGCTGCGGCCGAAGCGACAACGCGAGCTTTGGGAGTCAGTCCGTGGCTTTTTAGAGCGCCTTCTGAAGCCAAAAGTAGGGCGCACGCGCCATCATTCACGCCGGAGGCGTTGCCGGCAGTAATAGTGCCATTTGGCTTTACAACGGGCTTGAGTTTCGCAAGAGCTTCGAGCGTGGTATCCGGGCGCGGATGCTCGTCTTCCGAAAAGAGCAGGGGATCGCCTTTTTTCTGTGGGATTGGAACAGGCACAATTTCCTGGCTCATGCGGCACGAGCGAATGGCATCGGCAGCGCGCTGCTGGCTGCGCAGCGCGAAGAAATCCTGGTCTTCCCGCGAAATGTGAAATTCCTCAGCGACATTTTCGCCGGTTTCCGGCATGGAATCGGTGCCGTACTTCGCCTTCATGAGCGGATTGACGAAGCGCCAGCCAATGGTGGTGTCTTCAAGTTTCACGGAACGCGAAAAAGCCGCGTCCGCTTTGCCCAGGACAAACGGCGCGCGGGACATGCTTTCGACGCCGCCGGCGATAACCAAGTCGGCTTCGCCGGACTTGATGGCGCGCGAAGCCGTGGCGACGGCATCCAGGCTGGAGCCGCAGAGGCGGTTGATCGTGGTTCCGGGAACTTCCTTGGGTAGGCCTGCAAGAAGGAGGGCCATGCGGCCAACATTGCGATTGTCCTCGCCAGCTTGATTCGCGCACCCGTAGACCAGGTCGTCGAGCGCGCTCCAATCGACGCTCGGATTGCGGTCGACGAGCGCTTTGATGGGAATGGCAGCGAGATCGTCGGTGCGAATCGCTGCGAGCGTTCCGCCATAACGCCCGAAAGGCGTTCGAATGGCGTCGCAGATGTAGGCGGATTCCATGGGTGTTCCTGGAGATTGCTAGAAGCTCTATCTTATATGGAATGGCTTATGCTTGTGAAATTGAGACGATGTCGAATGCCTAGGTTTGAATTGTCCCTGCCCGGATTCTTCCGGTATCGGATGTATTGGCGCGGTTGCTAACAAAGGATCGGGCCGTTGCGTCTTGCATGGCGTTTGCAACGCAAAGCCGATACGCTCAGGACCGTCGAGAAAAAGAGTTCACATGAGTCGACAAATTGGAGTTGGGATACTGCTTTTTCTGTTTGTTTGGGGTTCGAATGGGGCCAGTGCTGCGCCACAGTCGGCAGCAAGTCAAAGCCCGAAAAAGCCGGGGCCTGCGCATGTCCGACGACGCGCCCCGGCACGCTTGCGCCAACTAGCGAAGCCAGCGGACTTTTCAAACGATGGACTTCACATCGGAAATCAGCTCTCCGTGTTGGGCTTTGGCCGGATGGCATCGTGGTGTTTCAGCCGGGTGGGCCAGGGGCTATAGAACCCGATGGCTCGTTAAGCATGAAATTCCCCTGGTGGAGAGAAGAAGGACTCCGAGGCCAGCTCAAGATACACGGCAAGAGGCTCGACGCGCCAGCACCACCTCTGCGCGCTTCCATTCCCGAGGGGTATGGAGATACGGGATTTCAAGCCACTGCGCTGATTTTTCCGACCGAGGGTTGTTGGGAGGTTACAGGCGAAGTCGGCGCCGCCCACCTGACGTTTGTAACCAAAGTCATCAGAATCAAAGAACGCACGTAAGTACCGCCGCGAATGGATTCCTTTGTGGGCGACGGTATGTGTCAGCAAGCGAATTCAAAAAAAGCGCTCCGCGGAGGCTAGCCGCAGAGCGCGCGAAAAGGCTATTGTTCCTTCTTACGGTTACGGAGCGGCTTTTTCGAAGCTACTTCTCGCGGATGCTTACGGGCTGAAGCAGCTTGAAGTCAAGAGGCGTCTCGGCGTTCAGCGTGATGTCGCGGTTGCCGGTTAAGCCCGCGCCGCCGGTTCCGGCAGCAGCGCCAATCAAAGCGCCGATGGCCGCGCCTTTGCCGCCACCAGCAATTCCACCGATGGCTGCGCCACCCGCTGCGCCACCGCCGACCATGGCCGCAGTGCGCTTGCCTTTGCCTTTGGTGGACATCGCGGCGCCGGAGGTTTGAACCTCATAATCCCGGCCGGCGACAGTGATGCTAGTCAGTTCCAGCGCCAGGGAAGCGCCACCCTTGAAGCGGCCCGCAGCCTTAGCGTCCTTCACCACGCCGTCCGCACGCGCGCCCTTCGGGATGGCTACTTTACCTCCAATTTCGACTGGAGATTCCACCGTCGCCGAGAACTTGTCGCCAGAACTTGCAGTTTTCGAGCTGATAGTCTGGTCCAATACGACGGCAATGACGGTCTCCGCGGGAACTACCAGGGGTTTCGGCTCGAGCGCTTTCTTTACCGCGCTCTTTGCGGATTCCGTCACGGACGGAGACGAGTTTGCATTCGCGTCTGGACCGCCCGGTTGGTCTGCCGCTTTCTGGCATCCCACGAAGATCATGCCGAGCGAGAGCGAGCACACAAGAATGGAAGCGCAACGACGAATCATCAAAATCCTCCCTAATGGGCTGGGCGAGTCTATTCCTCAAACATACTCTGAAACGAGATGAAATCAAATTGGCGGCGCAGAGGTTTGTGCCGGTCCAGCAATCGGGGGCCAACAATCGCGCGCGGGGGCGTCCGTCAGCGAATTGCGTCGAGGCCCAGGGGCAATGCAGCACGGCCGCGGAACTGTGTTGAGAGATCGGCAGTTTGACGTTGGTTTCTCGCGATGGCCGGCCAAGTGTCTTCCGGGAGGGCCAGGTATGCGCCGACGACCCCAGGATCGAATTGCGTGCCCGTGAGACCTCGAATTACTTCTTGTGCGAATTCGAAAGACGAGGCGCGGCGGTAGGGGCGGTCGGAAGTGATGGCGTCGAGCGTATCCGCCACGGCGAAGATTCGCGCGCCCGGCAGAATTTGTTCTCCCTTCAGACCGCGTGGATAGCCGCCGCCGTCAAACCGTTCGTGGTGCATGAGGACGACTTCGGCGGCGTCTGCGAGAAAGGGGATGTCCTTGACCAAATCGAAGCCGATTTGGACGTGTTGCTGCATGACCTGACGCTCGTCCGCGGTGAGCGGCCCCGGTTTGAGAAGGATGCCGTCAGGAATTCCAAGCTTCCCGATGTCGTGCAAGTACGCGCCTCGGGCCAGACTGCCAAGCTCTTTCTCAGGCCACCCAAGGGCTTCCGCAATCTTGAGCGAATAGCGGCAAACGCGCTGGGAATGCCCTGCGGTCTCGCTGTCGCGGAGGTCAATGGCCGCGCCGAGAGACCGCAACGTGTCTTCGTAGCCGCGCTCGACCTGCTGAAGCGCAGTTCGCAATTGTGTTGTGCGCTCCGCGACGATCTCTTCGAGATGCTGCCGGTAATTCTCTACCTGTTGTTCGAGCCGCCGCCGATGCAAAGCGTTCTCGAGACTGGCGACAACGGCGCTCTCGCGGAGAGGCTTCACGAGGTAGTCGTCTGCGCCATTGCGCATGGCTTCCACGCCAACGTCGACATCATCCACGCCAGT
>CAZGBQ010000166.1:0-4261 GCA_964524045.1 uncultured Acidobacteriaceae bacterium | reverse complement strand
GGCTCTTGGCAACTCCTCGCAGGCAAGCCCGCAATGCTTCGAAGTCAATGGGCTTCTCGAAATATCCGGTGGCGCCTAACTGCTTGCAGTGTTCTTTCGTTTGACCTCCCCCCTCTCCGCTCACGACAATCACGGGGATCTTCTGCGTGTGACTAAAGGAAGTGAAAGTTTGCAGCAGTTCATACCCTGAGTACTTGGGCATGCGAAGGTCCAGCAAGATCGCGTCAGGTTTCGATTCCAAGGCGAGCGCCAGACCTTGCTCTGGCTCTCCGGAGTCGATGATTTCATACAGGTCGCTGAGCTCCAGCCGCATCAGCCGCCGAAGCGCCGGGTCGTCGTCCACAACCAAGAGCTTGCCCATTTTCCAGTTCCTCCTAGTGCTGCCGGCTGGACCCGCCGGGGATGCCCGCCGGTTCAAGCTCATCGGGGGGCGCGGCGCGACCACCCGGCTTGTTGCTGCCATCTAGCACTTCGCGGACTTTTCCAATGAGAACTTCGTCCGTGAATGGCTTGTGAAGCAAATGCGTTCCCGGTTCCAGAACTCCATGACCAACGATGAAGCTGTCGGTATAGCCCGACATGTACAGCACGCGCATCCCAGGCCGCCGCCGCAGCAATTGTTCGGCGAGCGCGCGGCCATTCATTCCGGGCATTACGACATCCGTCAGCAGCAGATCAAATGCTTCCCCGGAGCGTGCGGCAACTTCCAGAGCCTCCTCGCCGCTCGCGGCTGACGCCACGCGGAAACCGCCCGCTTCCAGATAAGTCTTCGCCAGTTTCTTCAGCGGCTCCGAGTCTTCCACGAGGAGGATGAGCTCCGAGCCGCGCAGCTTCTCCGAGGTATTGGGCTGTCGTGGTTCTACGACGGCTTTGCCGAGATAAAACGGGAGGTAAATCTGAAAAGAGGCGCCCTTTCCGGGAGAGCTGTCCACCCAGATGTATCCATTGCTTTGCTTCACGATGCCGTAAACAGTGGCAAGGCCAAGCCCTGTGCCCTTGCCGCGCTCTTTTGTAGTGAAAAAAGGTTCAAAGATATGCGCGAGCGTTGCGGCGTCCATTCCTGTTCCTGTGTCAGTGACGGACAAGAGAACGTATTGGCCTTCCCTAGAACCGGGATGGTGCCGGGTATACGCCTGATCGAGCACAACATTGGCGGTGTGAATCTGCAATTTTCCGCCGGTTGGCATGGCATCGCGGGCATTCACCGCCAGATTCATGATGACCTGCACGATTTGGCTCTGGTCGGCCTTCACGCTGCCTAATTGCGGTTCCAGTGAAAGAGATACCTCGATGTCTTCGCCAAGTAGCCGCGGAAGCATTTTTTCCATATCGGCCACGAGCGTATTGAGGTTGAGCACCTCTGGAGTCATGACCTGCTGCCGGCTGAACGCCAGCAACTGCTTGGTCATGGCCGCCGCCCGCTCTCCCGCTTTCTCAATTTCCACCGCATGCTCGCAGAGCGCGTTTTCAGGACCTAGCGCCTTCCTCAGTACCCGGCTGTAGCCGATGATTACTCCGAGCAGATTGTTAAAGTCGTGGGCGATGCCACCGGAGAGCCTGCCGATGGCCTCCATCTTTTGCGCCATGCGCAGTTGCTTCTCGAGCACGCGTTTTTCCGTGACATCTTCCGCAAACACTTCGAAGTACGCGGGCGCTCCGTTTTCGTCGTTGATGGAGCGCGCGGAGCAACGCACAGTGATTTCGGTCCCGTCCTGCCTCTTCCACTCCATTTCTATGTCTTTGCTCTCTTCCGTTCGCGTGAGGAGATCCATCAATCGCAGATATTCGCCATGGTGGAGGAAAACCTCGGTCGCCAGATCCCTTCGTAATAGATCCTCCGCCTTTTCATAGCCCAGCATCTTACGAAGTGCCGGGTTAACTTGCAGGAGACGCCCGGTGATACTCGCGCGGTAGATTCCATAGGGTGCATCTTCGACTACGGAGCGAAAATCGGCTTCGGATCGCCGGAGGGCCTCTTCAGCTCGTTTCCGCTCTGTTACGTCACGATTGACGATCACCAGTTTTTCCGGCGCTCCGTGTACATTGCGGATGACGCTCGAGGTGGATTCCAACACCAGCCAGGAACCGTTCTTATGGCGAAGCCGGTACTCCAGTGTCTTTCCTATGCCCGAGCTTTTGGCCTCTTCCGCAGCCCGCTTGACGCGATCCCGGTCGTCGGGATGAATCTGCTCGAACGCCGAAGAGGCTTGCAATTCTTCGGGCGTGTAACCGAGCACTTTTTCATAAGAAAGACTGTTAAAGATCCGGTTGCCGTTCATGTCCACGACGGCAATCATGTCAGCGGCGTTTTCGCTGATGAGATGAAACAACTCTTCGCGCTCCACGAGCTCGCGCCGAATCCTGTGAATCAGCAGATGCTGATAGATGGTGTACAGGTCGAAGAGAAACACCAGGCCAACGAGACCACGAATTGCCTGCGGCAGGACAGTTTGGGCGTAGGAGTCCTGATGAAAGGTTCCCCCGGGAAGCAGAAAGGAGGCCAATGCGATGGTCAAGAGCAGCGTGATGAGAAATGCTACGGCCCAGAGCCACCATTCCCGCCGCTCAATGCGGCGGAAGTTGGCGCGGAGCATTTTGGCTCTTGGGAGCGGCGGTTCAGCTGTCGTTTTTGCCTTTTGCCAGCGCAAGAGTAAGAGCTACTCCTTGACGTATTTGCCAGAATCTCTGGCGAAGTCTTTCAGCGAAAGGGGCGTTCATTCTGGAAGCTGGGCAGACTTGTGCTTCCCTGCAATGCTTGCAAGCCGGACTCCATGCTTTCTGGTCGTGGGAGGTGAACACCTGATGCAAAGTGTTGAAGGAGCAGACGATACGGTAGGTTAGAAAGGCATTGAGAGGAGATGGAAGAGGATCTGTGCCATCACGGGCCGGGAGTCTCGCTTTGGAACACAACGCGCGGCCCTCCGGCGATGCCGTCCACAAACCTTTTGCGCCAGTCGCGTAGACTGAAGGCGGGCGATCGGAGTGTGCGTTTCGGCGAGCTTCACCCTTGGGGGGAAATCTAATGTCAACTCCAGTTCCTCAAAATCAGGAAGTGCCGATGATTGAGACCGAACGATTACGCTTGCGCGGTCCCCGCCCGGGGGACTTTCGCGATTCCGTCGCGCTTTGGTCCGATCCCGTAGTTACACGCTTCACAACAGGCAAGCCTCTTTCCGAGGAAGACGTTTGGGGACGGCTCCTGCGCTACGTCGGCCATTGGGCATGGATGGGTTTTGGTTACTGGGTGGTGGAAGAGAAATCAACCGGCCGTTTTGCAGGCGAACTTGGTTTCTCCGATTGGAAGCGCGAAGTCGAGCCCTCTCTACAAGGCTTGCCGGAACTCGGTTGGGTGCTTTCCCCGCGCGTTCATGGCCAAGGCTATGCCACGGAGGGAGCTCGCGCCGCAATTCAATGGGCTGACGGTCATTTCGGCAAAGACCTTCCTAGGCCGAGCTACGCAGGGATTGCGACCCAGGCCGCGCCGCAATTGGGTTCAGCGCGCATGACCTGCATCATTCACCCGGATAACGCGCCCTCCATCCGCGTAGCCGAAAAATGCGGCTTCCAGGAAATCCTGCGCACCTCGTATCGAGGCGACCCCATCATCCTCTTCGTTCAGTAAGGAAAAATCACGACGCAAGATCCGGCATGGGCTTCAGAACGGGCAAAATATTTCGAAGCTCTTTTGGAATTCAAGGCTAATGGATTTGCTTGGTTTTGCGTGACATGTAATCCATCAGGAGATACTGCCCCAGCGTGTAGGGGGTGGTGAAATACGCTTTGCCGCGGCACATCTGCGTAATCTTCTGCACGAAATTCACAAGCGAATAGTCGCTGGCTAGCATGAACGTGTTGATCATGATCCCCGCACGCTTGCATTTGTTCACTTCTTCGAGCGTTTGCCCGACCACAAAGGGATCGAGGCCAAAGGCATTCTTGTAAATCCGACCGTCTTCCAGCGTCAGCGCGGAGGGCTTTCCGTCGGTGATCATCACAATTTGGCGCATGTCTTTTTTCTGGCGCAGAAGGATGCGCTGCGCCATGCGCAAGCCTTCGCGCGTGTTCGTGTAATACGGCCCGACTTGCACGCGAGCCAGCTCGCTCAGCGGCACTTCTTCCGCGGAGTCGTGAAACAGAACCAAGCCCAGGCTGTCGCCGGGGTATTGCGTGCGAATCAAGTGCGAAAGCGCCATGGCCACGCGCTTTGCCGGCGTAAAGCGATCTTCGCCGTAAAGAATCATGCTGTGGCTGCAATCGAGCA
>CAZGBQ010000165.1:0-8201 GCA_964524045.1 uncultured Acidobacteriaceae bacterium | reverse complement strand
CCAGCCCCTCCAACCGCCATCCATGGATTCCACGTTGCTGTAGCCCATCTTTTGCAGGTTCTCCGCCACCAGCGCAGACCGAAAACCGCCGCCGCAATACAAAATCAGTTTTGTGTTCGTATCCGGCACGACGTGTTCGATGTCGCGCTCGATAATTCCTTTGCCGAGATGAATTGCGCCAGGAATGTGCCCATTGGCCCATTCGTTGTCCTCCCGAACGTCCACGAGCACAAATTCTTCTCCGGCATCGGCGCGCCGCTTGACGTCAGCGACATTCGTTTCTTTGATCTTCTTCTTCGACTCATTCACCAGCTTCAGAAATTGCGGCGCATGTTCCATGAATCGACTCCTTGCCGAAAGCGGCCGGCGTCCCTTCGAAGCTCAGGGCATGCCAAAGGCCGTCCAACTGTTTCGTCACGCGAGGATAACACGCCTTGCCGGGGGTTCCTGCGAGGCCATTTTCATTTGGAACGCTCACCGCTTACGTGCGCGAGGATCATCGCCCTGCATGCATACGGCATTGGACAAAACTGAAGCTAGGGTTGCTTGCTTTCCGCCTTTTCCGCAGCGCCCTTCTTGCCGAAGGAGCGCACCAGGTTCACCATATTCCAGCGCATTTTTGCGGGAGTCCGGTCACCCTCGCCCACCATTTTTCCCTTGCCGTTGGTAATAATCCAGAACATCTCCCCGTCGGTCATTTTCTCGATCGTCGACGTGTCGCGCCAGTCCCGCAACTCCAGCTTCATGTCCGCGACAAGATCGCCCTTGCCATCGCCATCTTTTCCGTGACACATGGCGCAGTCATAGCCGTAGAACTTCCGCGCCTCCGCGAGCCCTTCCGTCGTCGAGGCCACGGGATTCTTCCTCGCAGCATCTTCCGCGGTCATCTTGGGTTCGGCGGCAGCGGGTTTGTCTTGAGTGAGCGCTGTTTCTGCAGCTAGGGTTCCGAGAGTCGCGAGCAGAAACGCGCACAGAACCGCATAAAGCGTACGCATAGCGTCCTCCTGACAGGTCGAGCCGGCCGAAGGAGCGAACTCGGCTTGATTTTGAGCGGATTCTACGCCCCCGAAATGCGGAAGGAAAGCATCAAAAAAATTCGTTGATCGCAGCTCTGCGTTGCCTCAGATTCTGCTAGACGCGTTCAAAGCTGTTGCCGCAAAAACGCAGCAGATCTCCTAGACCTGTCTGGCCCAGGAACCGAGCACGGTCGCTGCGGAGTTTTCTCGCCAAATCCTGCCTGGAAGGGACTGGACTCTCGCACGCGCGTCCGCACGCCGTCGATCACTGGCGGAATCGCCGGATGCGCCGCTCCCCGAATCAAAAAGATCATGAGCGCGGCCTCTCCCGGCGAATCCACACTCGAGGTAATGCCAAATCCCTGCACGCCAGGCTGCTTCATCCATTCGTCCACACGGGCGGCATGGACGACCTGTGCGCGGGAATATTCGCTCTCGGAAACGGAATGAGCCATCTGCGGAGAAGGACTGGATTCTTCCAATCGCGCGCTGTCCTCGATGCTCAACATGCCGCGCTGCGGAAGGATTTCGCGTTCGATGATGCGGGTGCGAACACCATCCACTATCTGCGGAAGATTGGTTCGTGGCTGCCCTTTGGTCACAAAGAGCAAAATGGCAGCCTCATTAGGATTGTCATAGCTTTCGCCAACGCCGGCGGCCTGCACTTCGGGATGGCCGAAAAGTTCGGGAGAGTGAGCGTCGCGCACGGCGATGGCCATTTGGAGAGCTTCCTGCGAAGCGGTCGACGCGGGTAGAGCCAAGATCGCCGACGTGGGTTTGAGCGGCAGAGTGCACCCAATGACTTGATGCGTGGCGCCGCCCACAAAGGTCACGCCATTGCCGCCGCTTTGGAAAAAGCTCAGCACCTGTGCCACGGGATTGCCCACGCTATCCGTATCGGACCCTGCGTAAAGGAGCGCCACAGGGTCGGCGGTGTTTTGCTTTACGATAAGCGACCCGGAATCCCCCGGCGCACTGAAGCCACCCCCTGCGATGTCCACCTGATTCGTGAACGTCTCGCTGAACATCGTTCCCGTCCCGCAGCCCTTTTGATACTTGACCGAAACTGTCGTGGTCGTCGCCAAGACTGTTGAACAGGTGAGACCCGTCGAGCGGCCACTCTTCGCTACCGCCATGTTGATCGCGGCCGAAACGCCGGAGCCCGCGTGCGGGGCGCCCGGCAGCGGAACATTGTTCGCATCCGTCGTGGCCCCCAGGAAAAGAACATTTCCATTTGTGTCGACCGCTCCCGCGGCAGCCTGCGCGATGGCGGCGTCAATCTTTGGAGCTGTTCCCGTCTCGAGGTTGTAGAACGCCGAGAGCTGCCCCACGGTGGAAAATGCTCCCTGTCCGCAGCGCGTATCCACAAGTCCAGGCTGGATAATGCTGCTTCCGACTGTGCAGCCGCTCGAAGCGTCCGTGCAAGCGAGTACGTGATTGTTGCTCAGGATGTACTGCGTGCCGCCGCGCGTCACCAGCGACCCAAGCGTCCCGCTGCAGCAGGAGTTATTGCTTACATCATTTCGATTGCCCCCGGAAGTCCCGAACTGAATCGGCCCGCCCTGTAGATTCTGATTGGGCGCAGTGATGGTGACCGTCGCCGCGCCGGAAGAGCCGGGATTTGTAGTAGAAACTGCGGTCACTGTAACCGGTGTCGTGGTCACACCGGTCCCGTTTGACCTCGTAGGCACGCCGCTTGGCGCAACAAAGACGCCAGAGCTAGAGATGAAACCCGTCGTCTGCGTTCCGCCCGTGACTCCGTTAACCTGCCAGGTTACTGCGTTGCTCACGACTCCATTCACTGTGGCCGTGAATTGCTGTGTGGTGAAAATTGCCACGTTGATCTGGTTAGGACTCACGGCCACCGCCACCGGCTGCGCGATGGTAACCGAGGCGGAGCCGGAATCCGCGGTGTTCGCAACAGAGACCGCTGACACGGTTACAGTTGCTGGGTTCGGAATGGAGTTGGGGGCTCTGTACAGACCCGTCGAACTAATCGTTCCCACGGTCGAGTTGCCGCCTGGCGTACCGTTCACTTGCCACGTCACTGCAGTATTTGTGGTCCCCGTGACTGTGTCCATGAATTGCGTCGTCGCGCCGGGGCTTAGCGTCGCGGTGGGAGGTGCAACCGTGACGGTAATCTGTGGCGTCGCGCTGCCGCCCCCGCAGGAGACGAGGAACATCGAGGCCAGGAGGCAGGGCATAAAGACAAGTGGAGAGCGCATCGGAGACCTCGTTTGGAGGGGGACGATCTAAGTTAGCACAACGAATTTTCGCAGCGCAAAAGAATCGAGGACCTGTTGGCAGATATCGCGATGCCAACAGGCTGCAAGGAGATGTTCGGCCAATGATGGAATGCGGCAGTGGCCGCTCTGTTTACGGGCATGTTAATCGAGGTCGCGCCAGTTCGGGCCGGTTCCAATTTCCACGACAATGGGGACCGCCAGCTTGTAAACCCCTTCCATTTCTTCTTTGACCAGCTTTTCCAGTTTTGCTTTTTCCTTTGCGGGAGCTTCGAACAGCAACTCGTCGTGCACCTGTAAGATCATTTTCGCTTCAAACGCTTCCTCCGCCAGTCGCCGGTCGATGTGGATCATCGCCATTTTGATGAGATCGGCGGCGGTGCCCTGCAGCGGTGAATTCAGCGCCGTGCGCTCGGCAAAGTTTCGCAATTGCACCTGGGGCGAAGTGATTTCTGGCATCGGCCGGATCCTGCCAAACAAAGTCTTCGCCACGCCTGTCTTTCGCGTTTCAGAAAGAACACCGTCCAAATACTCCTTCACGCCGCGGTACCGCGTGAAATACGCGTTGATGAACTGCGCGGCCTCCTTCTGCTCGATACCCAGTTGCTGCGCCAGACCGAAGGCTGAGAGTCCATAGATGATTCCAAAATTAATGGCCTTTGCCGCGCGCCGGTGGTCAGGCGTTTGCGCCAGCGGACCGACCCCGAACACCTCTTGCGCTGTGCGCGCGTGAATGTCCTCGCCGTTGCGAAACGCCTCCACCAGCACCGGATCACCTGAGAAATGCGCCATGATGCGCAACTCAATCTGCGAATAGTCGGCGGACAGCAGGATCTTTCCTTTCTCTGCGACAAACGCGGCGCGGATCTGCCGCCCCAGCTCGGTTCGAATGGGGATGTTCTGCAAATTTGGATCGCTCGAGCTCAGCCGCCCGGTGACCGCGCCCGTTTGCGAAAAGCTCGTGTGCAGGCGTCCGGTTTCGGGATGGATCAGCTTCGGCAGCGCATCCACATACGTTGATTTCAGCTTGGCGACCTCGCGGTACTCGATGATTTTCGCGGGTAACGGATGTTGCGCCGATAGCTCTTCCAGGACTTCCGCTGCGGTGGATCGCGCTTTCGCTTTGCCCCTTCGCGGGTTCGGATGCAAATTCAACTTATCGAAAAGAATCTCCGCAAGCTGCGTCGGCGAATTGACGTTGAATTCCACGGCTGCCAGTTCCCAGATTTCCTTTTCCAGGCGCCGGACTTCTTTCTCCATAGCCTGCGACATCTTGTCGAGCTCTTTCGGGTCGACGCGAACGCCGGCTCTCTCCATCGCGGCCAGCACCGCCGCAAGCGGCAGATCAATCTTTTCGTAGACTCCTTCAAGCTGATGCTCTTTGATCTGCCCGTGGAGCGCGGGTGCGAGGCGCTGCAAGTAATCTGCGCGCTCACCGGCACCTCCGCCGAGCGTTGCGCTGAACTGGCGCATCACGACGTCCGCGAAATTGTGATTCGCAGTCGTGGGACGCAGCAGGAAGGAATAGAGCTGCGTAGCGTGCTCGATGTTTTCCGTACGGCCAAGCAGCAAAGGAAACAATTTGGGATCGTGGACAATCTTAGGCCGCTGGGCGTCCTCAAGCACTGACGCGAGCGCACGCAATGCTTCGCCTTTTTGATCCGTCCAGACCGATCGCCCCTCCCCGGCCTTCGCGGACACTTCGATCCCGGCAATGCGTGTGCCGTAGCCTTCCGACTCCCGCTGTCCGACTTCCAGGTTCAGCCACACCGCGAGCGGTTGTTTCGGTGGAAGTTTCACCAGGTAGTCGCGAAACTCCATAGTATTCGCAAGCTGCGCGTAATCGGCTTTCTCCGCCACCTCTGCTTGTGCCGCCGACGGCGGCGCGACGGCCTGAGCGCCCAACTCCTTCAGAAGCGACCCGAACCCCAACTCACGATACAGCGCGTTTAGCGCGGCCACATCGGGTTCGCGCCGCTCCAGCGCTTGCAAATCCATTTTCATCGGCACGTCGGTGGCAATCTTGGCGAGCTGCTTGGACAACATCACTTGGTCGCGCTGCTGCTGGAGCGCTTCGCGGTAACGCTTGTTCGAAACCTCTTCTGCGTGGTCCAGCGCTTGTTCCACCGTGCCATATTTCCGAATCAATTCCGCCGCGCCCTTTTCACCAATCCCTTTCGCTCCCGGAATGTTGTCAACCGTGTCTCCCAACAGCGCCATGTAGTCGACGACCTTCTCCGCGGGCACGCCGAGCATTTCCTGAACTTTTGCCTCGTCCACCAGAATGTCGCCTTTGGCGCCGCCGGAACCCGTCTTCAGCGTGCGAACGTTTCTCCCAACCAGCTGCATCATGTCCTTGTCATTGCTGACAATCAGCACTTCGAAGCCTTGCGCCGCGGCTTGCGTGGCGATGGTCCCGATCACGTCATCCGCTTCGTAACCTTTTTCTTCTAGGACCGCCAACCGCATCGCTTCGCAAAGCCGGCGCACCAGAGGAATCTGCACCTTCATGTCGTCGGGCATCGGCTGCCGCTGCGCTTTGTACTTCTCAAACAGTGCGTCGCGAAATGTCGCTCCCGGCGGATCGAAAACGATGCCGATGTATTTCGGCTCGTAGTCTTTGATGAGGCGCTTGAGGATATTTCCAAAAAGAAAGGGAACGTTGGTGGGGGTGCCGTTCGGCCCTGTGAGCCGCTGCGGCATGGGCGCAAAAAACGCGCGATAGACGTGCGCCATCGCATCGACAAGGAACAGTCTTTTCGAGGGAGAAGCCATCCGCGCGAGTATAGCAAAGGACCTAGCAACAGCCGGGAGGCGCTCGCAAGACAAAAAAGACCGCGCGAGAAAGTGAATCCCGCGCGGCTGTCGATTCCTCACTTCGTCAACTTACGGCTTCTCAGGCTTGTTCGGCTCCGGCTTCGATTCCGGCTTTGCAGAAGGCTGCTTCACCGCTGGCTGCTCGCCTGCTTGCGTTACCAACAGCATCCGCGTGCCGTTGTCGAGATGCACGTTCTTTCCAGCAGAAGTGATCACCGATCCCTCGGTCGCATTCGATGCCGCGGCGTTCAGGTTCAAACCGTTCAAGCCGAAAACGCCCTGGCTATTCGAGCTGAGCTGGCCGGCTGCGTTCAATCCGCCAACTGCGCCTTTCGATGCCGAGGTGATTCCTCCCGCTGCGTTGGCCGTGGAATTAACCGCTCCGCCCGCAGCGCGGCCTGCTGCCGTATTTGTCACCGTGCCAGCAGCTGCGCCCGCCGCGGACGTCACTCCGCTCAGACCTCCGCGTGCGCCAGAGGATGCCGAGCCCGCTGCCGACCCACCCGTGCTGCCCATGGCGTCCAGGTCCGCTCCAGCCGCCGAAGCGCTGCTTTGCCCCGACGCGAGCGCCTGAATCGCCACGTTCAAGGGAACCTCTTCGCCGTTCTTCAGGATAGCTCTGTCGAACACGATGCCCAGGGCCGAGTCCGCTTGCCCATTGGCTCGCGCCGAAGCCTGCGTCACGTGACCCATCAGCTTCGATCCCTTCGGGATCACCGTCTTCCCTTCCGACTTAACCGCTTCGGTTGTATGCGCGTGTACCGTATCACCCGGCGTACATTTCCTCGAATCGAGAGGCGAACTCAAAGCTGCGTTGAACGCTGTTCCGCTAGCCAACGATACCTGACTATTTTGAGCTTGCGCGTTTGCCGATGCCGAGCCAGTGGCGCCCGCTTGCGCCTGCGTCTTTCCTTCTTGCACCGACGCTTGCCCGCTGGCCTGCGCTCCCGCTTGACCACTTGTCTGGGATTGCGCTGCTGCGCCCAACGAACACAACGCCCCCACCACAATAAGAATTCCAGCGCGATTCATGATTGTAAGACCTCCTAAGATTACTCCTCCAACTGCGAACTGGGTCTTTACTTCCCTCGTAGATAAGGGTGTCCCCAGAACTCGTTACTAGGGGCAAGGGGCATGCCTATCAGTAATAGCTTTATTATCTTATACTTACAGAGAATGGCGCATGCGCGGACTATCGAAAAATCACCACCGGTATGCAGGATTTACAGGGTTCGGGCTGGGCTGCCTCGGTAGGCTCGGACGCTCATTCCGCTCAGGAAACAATGCCCAGCGGCTTGCCCAGTTCCGAAAGGATATCCGCTGCTCGCAGCAGTTGGTCCCGCTTATGGGTCGCGCTCACCATCGCCCTTAGCCGCGCCTTGCCCTCCGCCACCGTCGGGTAGCCTACGGCAGGCGCAAACACCCCAGCTTCAAAAAGCTTCTGCGAAAACTCGAACGCCTTCGCAGCATCCCCCACGTGAATCGGAATGATCGGCGTCTCGCTACCCTTGAACTGGAATCCACGCTTCTTCAATTCGCGCTTGAAAAACTTTGTGTTGGCCCAAAGTTTCTTGACCAGCCTTTCTCCATCCGGCGAGTCCAGCAAAGTAAACGCTGCCTGGCACGCCCCAACCGTTGCCGGCGGGTGTGAAGTCGAGAACAAAAACGGCCGCGCACGCAAATAGAGAAAATCGATCAAGTCGCGCGAGCCGCACACGTAACCTCCCATCGCGCCGATGGCTTTGCTCAGCGTTCCCACCTGGATGTGCACGCGCCCATGACACTGATGATGATCCACCGTGCCGCGGCCACCGCGCCCGAGCACGCCCGAGGCGTGCGCATCGTCCACCATCATGATGCAGTTGTATTTTTCCGCGAGATCGCACAATTGCGGCAGCGGGGCGATGTCTCCGTCCATCGAAAAGACGCCGTCCGTGATAATCAGCTTCTTCCCGGGAAAATTCGCGTTTTCCTGCAGAATCCGCTCGCAGTCCTGCACGTCTTTGTGTTTGAAAACTTTGATCGTCGCCTTCGAGAGCCGGGCTCCATCAATGATCGATGCATGATTCAATTCGTCCGAAACAATCAGGTCGTCCTTGCCAAGTACGGCGGAAACGGTGCCCGC
>CAZGBQ010000164.1:5917-8252 GCA_964524045.1 uncultured Acidobacteriaceae bacterium | reverse complement strand
CTTGTTCCGCTTGTGAACATCGCCTCCTTCGAACAAAAAGTTCCTCACGTAAATCCCATCGACAACAAAAGCATGAATCGTTTCTATCCCGGCAAAGTCGACGGTACGCAAACCGAGCGCGCTTCGTACCTCATCACGAAAGAAATCGTCGGCCGCTGCGACTACCTCATCGACTATCACGGCGGCGATCTTGATGAAAGCCTCCGACCCTACGCCTATTGGGGCCCCACCGGCCGAGAAGCGCAGGACCGCACTTCCAAAGAAATGGTTCTCGCCTTCGGACTCGACCACATCATCATCTGGAGCGAGCGCCCCACCGATCCTGCCGCCACGCGCTATCTCGATAACACTGCCTCTGTGCGCGGAAAACCGTCCATCGTGGTGGAAGCCGGCCACGCCGGCACTGTCGAAACAGATGACGTGAATCTCCTTGTCAATGGAACCCTCAGCACCATGCGCGCGCTCAAAATGCTTCCCGGCGAGCCGCATCTCATCGAGAATCCCGTCTGGATCGAAAAACTCTCCGATGTCCTCGCCGAAGGCTCGGGCATCTGGTATCCGCTCGTCAAGCGCGGCACGTACGTCTCCACAGGCATGAAACTCGGCGTCATTACGGATTACGTCGGCAAAGTCATCGCCGAGCCGCGCGCGCCGGTCTCTGGCGTTGTGCTTCATGTCAACGCCGTCCCATCCCTCAAGAAGGGAGACAACATCGCCGACCTCGGCGTCATCGCGGCACACGCCCCATAATTTTTCCTGCGTTTTTGAGTGACTCTTGGCAATCTCTCCGCATCAAACCTTGGCTTATGCCCATTGAAATCGAGGGACGCCAGAACGGCCTCGGCGTCATTTACAACTGCACAGGCGTGTTGACCATCGATGATTTTTTTCAGGCTGGCCTTGGCTTCTTGGCCCATCCAGAGGAAATCAAGAAGTGGCGATATTGCATCATCGATCTGACTCGCGTCGATGCTATGAATATCTCTTCCGACGATATACGCGCCGTTGTCGAGCAGAACAAGCGCATCGCAGCCATCGCCCCGTCAGGCGCCATTCTCGCGGTGGCTTCTCCTAAGGACTTGGGCTTCGGCCTCGCGCGGGTCTGGGAGGTCCTCGTAGAGGAAATCGGCTGGGAGACCATGACGCTTCGATCTCGTCCCGAGGCGGATCGCTGGATCCAGGAACGAGCGAAGCAAAAGTTTGCCCTGGACATCCCCGATCCTTCCAGTTCTGCGAACACCTTCGCCTAAAGAAAAAACAGCGCCCGCGAATTTTGCGAGGCGCCGTTTTCTCAGGCCACAATTTCTTGAACGGCGAGGAAGGAAGGCAGTCAGAGGCCGAAGCTAGTTCTTGCTTGCGGCGGCGTCGCGATTCTCTTCCCGTGGCGTCATGGACACCACGGTGTACTCGCGTTCCTTGCCGTCTCCCTCCGCCACTCGCAAGATCAATTTGTCTTTGTGGAGGCGGAATTGCGCCGTTTCTCCGATCGGCAGCAGCATCGGATGTTTGTCATCCGTTGGCCGAATCCGGTAAATCACGCGCTCCCCTTGCAGGACGTATTCCTGGCACAGGACTTCCTTGGTCTTCTTGTTCTGCGAATCCGTACCCAGGATTTCGCCGGTCATGGACTTCCCGCCCTTTTCCTGCATGCCGCAGGCAGCCGAGTCCATCCTCAACAAAACGCCTTTTTGATAGTCGTCGTGCTCTTTGGCGGCGCAGACTCCTGCGAGCAGCAGGCAGGCCCAGAGCGCACAAAGCTTGTTGTTCATAGACTTGTCCCCTTTCCTTACAACGTAAGGGGTCCAATGGCGACTAAAAATAGCCCGAAAGGCCATTTGTGCTCAATTTGTAAAGCCAGCGATTGCAGTCACTCTCAAGCGGAGAGAGCTCATGCTGCCTTCTGACCTTAGACGTGACCACCCTTGTTCCATGCGCGCAAGCGCGGCAGCCATCGTGGCACGTTCCTGCAATAATCTTCGTATTCCGCGCCGAACATCCTTCGCAGGGTCGGCTCCTCGTACAGCCACACAAACAAAGTCACCGCGATCACTGTGACGGCCGCCACTTCGAGCGCGGTCTTGCTAGCCCGTCCGAAGACCACCCATAGCCCAGTCCATCCCGCGAGGAATCCCAGGTACATGGGGTTTCGCACATAACGATAAAAGCCCACCACCACGAGCTTCTGCGGGGGAGCCATCGGCGCGGGCGTTCCGTGCCCCGTTCGTCCAAAGTCCCAGATGCAGCGCCAGGCCACGGCAAAGCCCAGCACAGATGGTGCCACCGCGATCCAGCGCCACTGCCCTGCGCCCGACGTGTCCACATGGAATCCCAGCCA
>CAZGBQ010000164.1:1819-5817 GCA_964524045.1 uncultured Acidobacteriaceae bacterium | reverse complement strand
CCGCGATCCAGCGCCACTGCCCTGCGCCCGACGTGTCCACATGGAATCCCAGCCACGGGGGCAGTAGCCAAAACCACAACGCAAAGAATCCCGCGCCTACCAACAACGAAGCGATAGTTGTAGCCCAATTCCGCATGTCTCCGTGCTCGGTGCTCCCTTGTTCGACACCCTCATTCCGTGTGGTCCCAACTTGCGCTTTATCCATAAGCCACCTTCCACCTACTTGGGATACGACTTGGAGCATTCAGCGGTTACAACTCTCCTGCTGTCCGGTAGTCCATCTGCCATTTCGATTCTCGAATTCCCATTTTCGCTCTGCTGCTCTTTTGCACAGGCGTGCACAGCTTTCCACAGAGAAACTTTCAAAAACCACTTGCCAAGAAAAGCGGCGAGTCTTATCTTCCCTTCCAGATTGAGCCGGGAAGCCTTAAAAACTTTGCGGCGCAATTGAACGAGGGCGCAGACGCCTCACGGCGGCTGCGCCCTCAATCTTTCTGCCCTGAAGTTGGCTTCTGCTCCAATTCCAGCCGTAGTGGCGCCCTTTAGGGCGTCCGCCTGAAGAAGTCGGGCGGGACAAAGTCCCCGCCCCTACGGAATTCACGAAAACGGGCGAGGTCTTTCGACTTCGCCCGTTTTCCTCCTATAGCCAAGTTCCGCATGGCCAAGACAGCCTTGGCGCTACGCCGATTGCCCAGCACTCTTGGGTTCTGTACGGTAGCCGCCGCGGCCAGCTGCAATTCTTCTAAATGCCACACGAAGGATCCAGGGAGCGAGGCGCGCCACCACCACCAGCGCTTTGCCGTGACCGGTGATAATCGATTCGTGTTTCCCTCGCGCGATGGCTCGCAACATTTGCCGCACCGCTTTGTCCGTCCTCACAACCAGCCAGTCGGGAATCGGCTCTCTTGCGTTGGCGTGCAGCGCCCCCTGATTGTCCACCCGGCGAATATTGCTGGCCACAAAGCCTGGACTGATGAGCGTCACTTTCACGCCGGAGAGCCGCAACTCCGGCGTGATGGAATTGGCCAGCGCGCGGACAGCGAATTTGCTCATCGTGTACGGCGAAGCGCCTGGAGAAGATGCCCAGCCCGACACGCTTCCCAGGATGACAATGTTCCCTTTGGTCTTTTCGATTTCCGGCAACGCCGCATAAATGGTTCGCAGGACGCCAAAAATATTGGTCTCGAACTGCCGGCGGTAATCGTCTAAAGAC
Source organism: uncultured Acidobacteriaceae bacterium (assembly GCA_964524045.1). Classification (GTDB taxonomy): domain Bacteria; phylum Acidobacteriota; class Terriglobia; order Acidiferrales; family UBA7541; genus Acidiferrum. The sequence goes on along the minus strand of CAZGBQ010000164.1, from coordinate 4,604 downwards.
AGTTTTTTCACCGGGCCAACCACGCCAAAACCAGCGTTGGCGATCACCACGTCCAGCTTTCCCCATTGACGAACGGTTTCCGCGACGGCGCTTTCCAAATGGCCATCCTGCGTGACGTCGCACTCGACTGTTACTGGTCTGGTTTTGCCCGTGCTGGCAATTTTCTGGGCCAGATGTTCGAGCAGTTCCTTGCGCCGCGCCGCGAGGGTCAGCTTTGCGCCAGCTTGACCTAATTGCCACGCCAGCTCCTCTCCGATCCCAGAAGAAGCGCCAGTGATCAGAACGACTTTGTCGCGAAAAAAAGATTGGGTGGAGGTCATGGCTGTATCTTACGTGAAGATTCGGGAACAGAGAACGACGGGCGGCTCGGCGCATCATGCATCGAGTTCCAGCCTTGTACGCTTAAGCCCAGTCGCGGCCCCTGGCTTCCTCGACTGGCCTTGGTACTGCAGCGTGGCGAAGAGCAAGAGAAAAGCAGTCTCTCTGTGCCCACATACCTTTGTACCTACTGCGTGGTACTTGAGGTCTATTCCTGCAAGCAAGAGCACGGGATAGTCTCAAACTCCCAACCCCAACATGCTAAAGCCCGGGATAGGTTGCCATCCGGCTGCAAGACGCATGTACCTGAACGCGCCAGGTCAGCAGGCGCATACGAAAGCAAGCTAGATAACAAACTGCTTCGGGCCGAAGCCGAAGGCATAAGGAATCGCGAGGCAGATGAAACTACGCAGCAAGTTCTTGCTATCGCTGGTTTTAGTCATCGCAACGATGACCTGCGGAACGCTGCTGGCTGTGCGCCAGTCTATGCAGGCGCAAGCGCGGCGTCAGTTGGAAGAAGACGCGCGCAACGCAATCCTGACATTCCAGGTGATGGAGCATCAGAGGCGGGCGGTGCTAGGCCGCAAGGCGGAACTGCTGGCCATTCTGGCGTTTATGAGGAACGGCGAACCGGCCGTGATCCGAGAGGTGAGCCAGGATCCGTGGCAATCCGAAGAGTGCGACCTATTCGCCCTGGTGGACAGCAAAGGCAAAATCACCGCACTTCAGAGCAGGATTGCAGACTTTCCGGCGGATGTAGCCAACGAGAGCATCAGGCGTCTCGCGCAAGGGGCCGGGAGCCAGGATTGGTGGGTGAGCGGGAAGCATATCTATCAGGTGGTCGTAAAACGCTTCTATAAAGACCCGCCAATTAACAGCTTGCCGCTTGGGGAAGTGATTGTCGGCAGGGAGATTGATCCCACAAGAGCCAAGGACTTAGGGAAGATTCTAGGGAGCGAAGTTGTGTTTCAGCGCGAGGGAAGCATTACGCTGAGTTCCCTACCTGTAGACGAGGAGGGGCAAGCAGCAGAGCAGTTCAAAGCGGAAAGGACTCCCGCCGAGGCGCAGCTCGGAAAGGAGCACTTCTACAGTGGCTTCGTGGAGCTGATGCCGGGCGCACATCCCAATCTGCGCCTTATTGTTCTGAAGTCGGATGAGGAAGCGCTGGCGTCGTTTGCTCAACTGAACCATTTGCTAGTCGGCTTGGGGCTTGTCGTAGTGCTGGCCGGAGTCATGCTTGTCTACTTCATTTCAGACACGTTCACGAAGCCTCTGGGATCACTGGTGGAAGGGGTTCGCGCGTTGGAGGAGGGTGATTTCAATTATCCGCTAACAGCCGCCGGTGGAGACGAAGTGGCGCGTGTGACGCGGGCGTTTGAAAGCATGCGGAATACTCAGAAGCGAAACCAGGAGCAGCGGGAACAGCTCGAAGAGCAGCTTCGGCAGGCGCAAAAAATGGATGCATTGGGAAGACTTGCCGGCGGCGTAGCGCACGATTTCAATAATTTGCTCACAGTAATCAAGGGAAACAGCGATCTGGCTCTTGAACGGATCAAGCCAACGGACGCCGTTCGCGGAAACTGCGAACAGATTGGCCGCATTGCAGACAGGGCGGCGTTGCTGACGCGACAATTGCTGGCCTTCAGCCGCAGGCAAATGCTGCAACCCAAGATTCTCGACTTGAATGAATTGATCGTGGAGATGGGAAGGCTGCTGCAGCGCCTGCTGCGGGAGGACATCGAGTACAGGGTCCACCTGGGCGAGCCACTCGGGCGGGTGCAAGCCGATCCCGGGCAAATCGAGCAGGTGCTCTTGAACCTGATTGTGAATGCCGCCGATGCGATGCCTCGCGGGGGAACCCTGACCGTCGAAACGGAAAACGTGAAGGTCGATCAAATGCACGCGCAATCGCGCGCGCCCCTGGCGCCCGGAGACTACGTTATGCTGGCGGTGAGTGACACCGGGTACGGGATGGACGACAACATCAAAGCGCGAATTTTCGAGCCATTCTTTACCACGAAGGAGCAGGGGAAAGGCACGGGGCTTGGCTTGGCGACCGTCTACGGCGTCGTCAAGCAAAGTTCTGGATATATCTTCGTGGACTCCGCTCCTGGAGCAGGCGCGCGGTTTGAGATCTACTTGCCCCAAGTGCCAGAAAAGCTTCAGGCGCGGCCTTTGGAAGAGCGCACCGCCAAGCTGAGCCCGGGGCGGGAGACTGTGCTGCTGGCCGAAGACGAGGATGACGTCCGGATGCTGACTTCTGAATTCCTCGGAGCCGCGGGCTACCAGGTTTTAAGTGCCTCGAATGGTGAGGAAGGTCTCGCTATTGGACAAAGATTCGGCGAAGCAATCGACATTCTCCTGACCGACGTCGTAATGCCGCGAATGCGGGGCCCGGAGCTGGCGAAGCGCCTTAAGTCCTTATTGCCTGACCTCAAAGTCATTTACATGTCGGGGTATTCGGAAG
>CAZGBQ010000164.1:0-1719 GCA_964524045.1 uncultured Acidobacteriaceae bacterium | reverse complement strand
CTTAAGTCCTTATTGCCTGACCTCAAAGTCATTTACATGTCGGGGTATTCGGAAGAATTCAGTGACGGCGCTAGTCTTTTGGAAGGTGCATCTTTTCTGCAAAAACCATTTTCGCGGAATGAGCTTCTGCAGCAAATCCATGACGCACTCAAAGGCAAATCAACTCAGAAGGTTGAGCCCGTCGCCGTTTCCTACCAGATCAATTAAGCGACCTCAATCAGCGAGTTTCTTCCGCAAACTACCCCGCAGTAAGAAAGCCCCTTCAAAGCTGCCTCCCCAACAATCCGAGCCCGGTTGTAACTCGAAAATTACCTACTTCTTGGGGCGCGGGGGCTTGCTCGGACTCTGGCTCGCGTCATCTTCAGGAAGCGAGGCGTGCCAGATATCTTTGTCGGCCGCTAGGCCAAAAATGCCAACTTGGTTGGCTTCGGAAGTACCAATCTGGCCAATCCACACGACGCGGAAATTCTTCTTGCGCCACAACCGGTGCACCTCGATGGTCTGGCCCTGAGTCGTAAGGAAACCAATACCGTCAAGGCGTGCTCCATCGTGGCTGAGATCGATGGTGTAGCTGCTTTGTTTGAAAGGATGGCCACGCGAGTCCGTGCCCTTGACGATCACTCGCAGCGTCTTGGGAACGCGCGGCTGCTTGCGCGACCTGCTCCAGAAATCGGGAATCGGACGCCTGAAAGCTAGTCCTACCTTGGTCTCTCGCTCCGAGTAAGATTCGAGATACGCCACACGGACTTCCTGCTCCTGCCCGCTGCCTTTGCGAACCATAAATACAGAATCGCCGATTTGGAGCTTGGTTTTGAGCATGACAAGCGCGCCGCTGGCGTTGACAGTGTGCGTCACTGCTTCTTCATGGAAAGCGCCGCTATTTTTGGTATACCCGTAGACCACCACGGGAATGCGAAGGTACACCCTTTCGCTGGCTCGCGGTGTTTTTTCTGTTTCGGCTGTGGAAAGGGAATTGACGAGAGCAGAGGTCCGTCTGCGTGTTTGCTGCGGAGACGTTTCGTCCAATGGAGCCACTTCGATGACTTCTTTTGGGCTGCCCCGTTGTGCGCCGTGTTCCCGGCACTCGAAGTCCCAGTCTCCTTCAAGGATCTGCTCGTAGTACTCCTCGCGGTTGGCAAGGGTAATCCACGAGTCGGCCTCGCAAAGAGGGCAGCGCAGCCGCACGGCGAAATTGGCAGACATTCGAGTTACCGGTATTTTTAAGGATACCTCTGCGAGACACCGCGGTTGCAGGGTTGGCTGGGCTTGGCCATTGAAAGGTAAACGGGCGGGAAGAGCCGCAGGCAGCAAACTGTTTCAATTTGGAATGTAACTTCTGCGCACTCTCGGACTCGTATGGGAGATATAGCCACGAGAGGAGAAGAATCACGGCCTAACGCTGAAGCACGGAGCAGCGCCACAGGAGAGAGACTCGCGCGAAGATGAGGCCGGAGGGAACAATAGAAGCAGAGCTGATTGCCCGGATTTTGGCGGGCGAGAAGGAACTATTTCATGCGCTGATCCGGCCTTACGAACGAATGGTCTACCTGACGGTTTTGGCGATCGTGAAGAATGAAACGGAGGCCGAAGACGGAGCGCAGGAAGCAGTGATCAACGCGTACCGGCATCTGGGATCGTTTCGCGCGGAGGCCAAGTTCAGCACGTGGCTGACGGCGATTGCCATCAACGAGGGAAGGAAACGGCTGCGGAAGGCGAAAG
>CAZGBQ010000163.1:0-8449 GCA_964524045.1 uncultured Acidobacteriaceae bacterium | reverse complement strand
AGCTTCAAATCTTCTTCCCAGCGCGATTCGGGCCATTGCTCTGGATACCAGGCGGTTCCGACGATAATCGCGTCATGTTGCGGAATCTGCGTCGGCAGTGCTGCACCGCTGGCCGACTCATCTCGGGCGGAAGTACATTGAAGCCGTGTCAAAAAAAATAAAAGCGCGAAGACAAGACGCAGCCGAAGCATGCGGGCAACCTCGTTAGTATTGATATTTGAACTGAAGCTTAATCTCTTTGCCCGAGTAATGAAGGACGTCATCTGGTTTGCTTGCCGGGGCAATGCCAAAGCCGTGGTTCTCATCGACAAGAACGATCTGAAAGTTGCGCTCCGCGAGCATTCCTGGAAATGCCCCGTTGCGGGCGCCGATCGTCACGGTCTGGCTTGCATCATCCCAATGAAACGAAATCGTCGAGTACATTCCTTTTTCGTAGTGATAGCTGTCGTTCTCATCTTCGTAGAGCGTGAAATCTCCGTTTGCCCCGCGGTAGATGCGCAGCTCGATCGGGTCTTCGGGCTTCTCGGTCGACCACTCCTTCTCGGGTCCCATCGGCACGATGGAACCTGCGCGTACAAACAGCGGTAACTTGTCGATGGGCGCTTCGGCGTCGATCGTGCTCGCGCCTTCAACGCAATCACCCGTCCAGAAGTCATACCACTTCGCCTTGGGCAAATAAACGCGCCTCGAACTGACGCCTGGATCGGTGATTGGATTTACCAGAAATGCCGGTCCATAAAGGAATTGATCACCGATGGTGGCGGAATGTGGATCAGTGCGAAAATCCATAATCAATCCGCGCATCGGCGTGTATCCCTGGCTGGTGGTTATCCAGGCAAGCGAGTAGATATACGGCAACAAACGATAGCGAAGCGTGTCGTAGCTTGTCAGGATTTTCTGCGCCTCCGGGCCATAAGACCACAGTTCATTCTGATTCGTGGAACGCGTTCCATGCACGCGTAAGATCGGATTGAACGTGCCGAACTGAAACCAGCGAATAAACAATTCGCGATACTCGGGATCGTCGGGGTTGCCGGAAACAAATCCTCCTATATCGGTGGTCCAGTAAGGAAGACCGGAGATCGAGTAGTTCAGCCCAGCGGGAATCTGTTTCTTGAAAAAAATCCAATCAGAGTTCACATCACCGGACCAAACGGCGGCGGCGTTGCGCTGCGTGCCGGCGAACGCCGAACGGGACAAAATGAAAACACGCTTCTTGTCCGATTCGCTGCGCTGCCCTTGATAGACCGCCCCAGTGGTCATGAGCGGGAACGCATTCGCATAGCGCGCTCCGTTTCCAAGATATGTTCTGTTTGTAACCAAGACGTTTGTTTCACGATCTTCGGTCTCCGGCTCCGTGGTGTCCAGCCACCAGGCATCCACACCAATCTTGAAAAGTGCCTGGCCCATCAAATTCCAGTAATACTTTCGCGCTTCTGGATTAAAGGCATCGTAAAGAGCCATGCGCGCAGGATGAAAGGAACCGACTTTCGTGCGATCGATGAAAAAGCCTTTCTGGTCCATGTCCTCATAAGTTTTGGTCCCCGGACGAATAAACGGCCAAAAAGAAATCATCAAGTGGAAATTGTTCTTGTGGAGATCGTCTACCATTCCCGAGGGATCGGGATAGCGCGCCTTGTCGAACACCGGCTCGCCCATGGTGTACCACCAGAACCAGTCCTGCACGATGTTGTCCGCGGGGATCTGAAGTTGCCGGTATTTGTGTGCTACGCCGAGCAACTCTTCCTGCGTGTTGTATTTGTTCTTGCACTGCCAGAAGCCGTAGGCCCATTTGCCAAAGAGCGGCGGCGCGCCAGTCAACTCACGGTAACCGGCGATGATTCGGTCGAACTCGGGGCCGTAGAGAAAATAATAGTCAATCGCATCGGCGACTTCCGAACTGAGATAGAGCGCGCTGAGGAAGCGATTATTGAAACGGCTGCGCGAAGTGTTGTTCCAGAAAATGCCGTAGCCGTTGCTGGACAACAAGAGAGGAATGCTGATGTTCGTGTTGTCCTGCGAAAGGTCCACCGTCTCGCCGCGATAATTCCAGACGCCCGCCTGATGCTGCCCCAACCCGTAGAAAGACTCGTACGAACCCCACAGCTTGGAGTAAAGCTCGGCGTGATAGGTCTGCTCGCCGTTCACCTTGACCGGGGTCATGCTGACTTCCGTCTGCTGGAACAACGTCTTGCCGCTGGAGTCCTGAAAAGTGACGCTGCTGTCCTTCCGCGAAACAACCGCCTTAATCTCTGTGGTGCTCAGCACAATCGCCTCATCCGAAGTGCTCATTTCCCATTTCGTTGCGGGCCAACTGTCTTTGATCACCGCAAGCTCGGGACGAACTGGGACGGAAGAAGCCGGGGAATAGCGCACTCGGATGACCGAGGCGGTACAGACTTGGAGGTGCAACACTCCATTCTGCAGCGTCAGCCGCGCCCCATCCGATTCTTTCTGCACGCTGACCACTGGATTGGCGGGATTCCACTGCGCGCTCGCTCCTGGGGGCAATAAGAGTAGTAGAGAGAAGTAAGAGAGGATTAGGCAATGGGACTTCCGGATCGGTCTGGTTCTTATGATCATGTGCCGCAGCGTCGACATGAGTCGAAACTCACTCTCCATTGGTTTGTAAAGAGCTGCCTAGACTCGGAATTGCCGCATGACGGAAATTCCGCGACTGAGAGTGTTACCTTTCTCCTCTAGAGAAGCAAGCGATCGGGAAGTACCCGCCAAGTGGGGCTGATTCGAGTCGAAAATGGCCTGGGTTCTCCCCCGTTTTAGCAAGACGTTAGGTGAATCGATTTTCTGGATGCAGCACGCGAGTATTAGTAGTTCTGTGCCTTGACTCAAGGGCGCTGCATAGGTACTGTCTTTAGGTTTCCGTTGCTCTCATTACCCGGCCACCGGAGCGGTGTGGAGATCGCAAACGCCAATCAAATCCAGAGCTTTTTGCTCACGATCCCACGTCCCCCCACGAATCGCAGCTCTGAGAATTAGTGCCGGTAGATAAGAGTGCGCGGCTAGGAGAGTAATCGATGCGCATGCTTCGCTGGTTCCCTGCCCTATTGGTCCTTTGTTCGCTAATCACACCTCTAGTTGCGTCAGCTCAAAATGCCAATAACCAGTTGAATTTATCGAACAACTATTTTGTTACTGGTGATTATGTTGTTGGCGGTGTCGGCTTGCGCGGCCTAGGAGTAAACGGCTTCGCCAGCGGAACCATTCGGATCCCCGATGCGAATTCCGTTCCATCAACGGGCGTGCCTGCCGGAGCCGACATTGTCGCCGCGTTCCTATACTGGGAGACTGTTGAAAAATCGAAGTCGACATTTGCGGGTCAGAACGGATTTTTCAATGGTTTCGCGATCACCGGATCGATCTTGGGCAACCCGAACGCGCCCACATCCTGGAGTTCCGGCGGCTGCTCGGGTTCATCGAACGGGGCCACCACGATCAGAGCTTACCGCGCGGACGTCCGGCCGTTTCTGCCGCTGGATGCGAACGGAAACGTCCTGACGCCGAATGCGGCTGCGCCGGGCAGTTATACCGTGCAGCTCGCCGATAGTGGAAGTAATGGCGGCGGAACTCCGCTCACGTTGGGTGCCTCTCTCGTCATTGTCTGGCGAGTTCTGTCGCCGGCCGTTCCACTGAATTCGATTGTTTTCTACGACGGCGCCGTTGCACCGAACAACAGCTCTTCAACGATGAGCCAGGCGATGCACGGGTTCTATCAAGCCGCCGCCGCTCCCGTAGCCAAGATCACCCACATCGTCGGAGACGGCCAGCCGAACAAATCCGAGAGTGTAATGTTGAATGCTGTAAATCTTACTTCTCTTTACGCGCCCCTCCCGGCGTTTCCTGGCATCTATAACCAGAATATGGTCTCGCCCGGTGGCGGCGGCTCCTGGGACAATCCAACTTGGGTGGTGAACAACTACGGCGCTGCGGTGAACGCCAACGATTCGATGGAAACAACTTCGGTCGTGCCCACCGGCTCCGGTTCCGGCTGCGTGGACTGGGGCGTGGTGATCTTCAGCACTACGGTGCAAGATACGGATGGCGATGGACTGCTGGACGTTTGGGAGGACAACCAAGGCTACGTCGACGCCATCAGTGGTCAGTTTGTGGCTCTGCCCGGCGCGAACAAATTTGTGAAAGACCTTTTTTATGAAACCGATTACCTAAGCAATCTGGATGGTTCGGCCGGTCCTTATTTGCATTCGCATCTCCCCAAGCAGGCCGCCTTGGACATGGTGGGCGATGCCTTCAAAAATGCTCCCGTGGATTGCGATGTAATGGGGAAGAATTGTAAGGGTGTACAGGTGCATTTTGATGTAGGGCCGACGAATTACGCGGGAAATTGCTCAACAACTCATCCGGCAGTCTGTCCCGACCCATACATCGTCGCCGGAGGCACGGGCGGCAACGCTATTTCCGAAGGCGTGGTGGTCTGCGCCGATGCGCCAGGGACACCGTGTCAGTTTCCAAGTACTCCGGCCGTGGGGTGGAAGGATGGCCTTTTGTTCGTCAAGAACAATGCGACGCTGCCCGGTAATGCCAACGTACCGCTGGGAGGTTTTCAATCCGGACGAAGAAGCAGCTACCATTACGTGCTCTTCGGCCATGCGCTAGGTGAACCACGATCCTACTGGACCTCGTTCGGCTCGACACTGGCGAGTCCGGTATTCGCAAAGCTAGTCTCAGTTGTGAATTCGGGAGCCCCCGCAACGGTAACCATCCAATCGCCGGCAGGGCTGCTGAAGCCTGGAGACTGTCCCAATCCCGGCATTCCTGCGTGCAGCGATGCAAACGTGGATCGCGTAACCGTCGCAGGAGCTCTCGGCCAGCCAGCTCTTAACGGAACCTATCTACATCCCACGATTCTTAGTTCGAGCATCGATGCGAACAACGTCACTACGACCACCTTCAGTATCACAACGTCCGGCGTGGCCAACGGCACTTACACCTTCGGCAATGAGCCGCGGCTCGTGGTTGTTTATGCGGGTCCGACCAGCAGCTCGGGACATTCGGACCTGGGCGGAGGCGACTCCGAAGTCATGTTTGGGCTGTGGGGAGCGGACGACCCGGCTAACTGCCAAGCCGATCCCTCGCAGCCGCTGACCGTGCAGAAACCATCCTATTGCAATAATCAATTGGGAACCGTATTGCAACAGGCCGGCACGCTGATGCACGAAACGGGGCATACGCTGACGCTGACTCACGGCGGAACCTACTACAACGACGCCAACAATCCGTCCGTGCCAACTTACGAGGTGAACTGCAAATCGAATTTCCTCAGCGTAATGAGTTACCTTTTCCAGGTTCGCGGATTCCCCGATGGCGGAATCGATTATTCCGGCCAGACACTGTCACCTCTGGATGAAAGCCAACTCAACGAGTCCAACGGAATCGGGGCAGATATCTTTACAAGTGCGCCCGCCGCGCACTTGACGCGCTGGTACGCGCCGCCCAACGCGCTCGACTTGCAAATCGGGCATCTCGCTACCGCTCACTGCGATGGCACGCCGAAGGCGGCAAACGAAACGGCGGTGCGCGTGGACGGCACCGTTCCGCCCGCACCGGTAATCGATTGGAATAACAATCTCATCGTCCCTGACGCGATTGAGCCAGTGGCCTGGCAGGATGTGAACTTCAACGGCAGCACGTTGAATGCGCCAGATGCTCCCTTCCAGGGGTTTAATGACTGGCAAAATGTCGACCTTCTTCAGATCGGCGCCCGAGAGAATGCGCTTGGGTTTTCCGGCGGTACGGGCGCCGGCGCCAAACCGCAAGCGATTGGCGGCGGAACTTACGCGCAGGCCATTGGCGGCGGAGCGCAATCCCAGGCCATTGGGGGCGGAGCACATGCCCAAGCGATTGGTGGTGGAGCGCAGTCGCAAGCGATTGGCGGCGGAGCTTTGTCGCAGGCGGTTGGCGGCGGAATCGAACAGGATGAAGATGCGGCCAACTCGACAGCGGACGCTCCGACTGGGCTGAAGGCAGTTACGAGCTCGCATACGGTCGTTTTGAACTGGGCCGCGCCCGGCTCTGGTCAGACGCGAAAATACACGATCTGGCGTGCCGTGGGTTCCTTCCCAACGCTCAGCAGCGTTGTTGCGAACAGCGCGAAATTCTCGAACATCGGCACGGTAACAAAACCGACGCCGCCGGCGACGACGTTCACTGACCCGAATGTCAAGAACAACACCACCTACACCTACTTCGTGACGGACGCGAACAAACAAGGGGCGCAAAGCGGCGCTTCGATCCCCGCGACGGTATTCGTGAAATTCTAAGGCGCGTCGCGAAACAGTCGTCCGCTTAAGCAGGCAGGATTTGGCAATTGGCTGAGGCACTTACCGGGCGTTGAGGTCGGCGAGGCGTTTTTGAGCGTCCTGGAAGAGCGCGCTACCGTCGCCTTTTTCCTGGATGGATACGAACTTCCAATAAGAGTTGGCGGCGCCGGGACTCTTCAAGCCCTCTCGCACGCGCCCCTGATAATAGTAAACCTCAGGAAAGTAGCCATAGGTGGGGACGTAATCGAATAAGTCCAAGGTCTCCCCACGGCGCTGGATGCAGCGGTCAAATTCCGAATCGGCTTCCACGAAGGAATCCGTTTGCAGATAGGCTTTGCCGAGATCGAAGTGTCCGATCCAGTTATCAAGCTGACTGTTCGCCTGAGCGAATAACTGGATTGCCTGACGCGCGGCGCCGCTTTGCAACAGGGCTTCCCCTTCGATCAGTTTGGCATACACCTGAGGCTCGGGCTGTGGTTCGGCGGCAAGATCGGCGGCCAGTTTGCGCGCCTGCGCGATTTCGCCGGCTGCAACGTAGGCGCGCGCTACCAGAAAACGCGGCGAATCCGACTTACTGTTGGCCAGCGCGTTTTTCAAAGCGGCGAGCGCGGCGACCTTCTGTTTTCGCAAAAGCTGTGCATAGCCAAGCACAGCAAAATCGGCGGCGGCAGAATCGGGCCTGCCGGCTTTCACGTCCGCTGCGGCTCCTTGCTCGAGGATGTGCGCTGCGTCGGCAAAATGTCCTTGGTGCAAAGCGATGTCGGCCAGGCCTGGAGCGGCCAAGGACTGCCCTAAGTTGCTGACCTTCTCGAGCTGCTGATAGGTTTTGACCGCTTCCTCCAGCTGGTTTTGTCCTGCTTGGGCGTACGCCAAGCCAACGTAAGCTGTTTCATAAGAAGGGTTGGATTGCAACGCTGCGCGCGCCTCGCGCTCCGCTCCTGCGAAATCCCCGGCATACGACATATACAAAGCGAGATTCACGCGGGCGGGCTGGTTATTGGGCAAGATCTGCAGCGCCTGCTTCAACTCCTCGATGGCTTTGGGCGTGTTGTGCAGGCCCTTGTAACAAATGGACAGATTATTGTGGCCGGAATTGTCGGCCGGGTATTGCTTGACCAGCTCGCTGTACTCTTCAACGCATCTTTGCCAGTTTTCCGTCCTGAGATAATACAAGCCACGGATGCGGTAGCGTTCGCGTTCGGTCATCCGGTCCACATGCTCCATGGCGAGCTTGACGAACTTCTCGGCGTCCTGGGGCTTGCCCATGTTTCCGGCTACTGCAGCCATGCCGGCGTAGGCACGGGCAAAATTTGGATCCAGCTCCGCCGCGCGGGAAAAGGATTGCAGTGCGTCAGGCATCTTTCCGGAGAATTGCTGTTCCATGGCGACGCCGTATTGGTGGGCCGCTTCCAGGGACGCGGCCTGGAAAGCGCCGCCAGCCGCAGTGAGCTGGACGGATTCCGGCGTGGCGTCGCCCAATGCCTTGCGGATCGGCGCTGCAAGTTTCGGCACAGCCAACAACAGTTCGTCTTTATTAGAGGCGCTCACTTCGGCCGTGGCAATGGAGTTGCCGGTTCTGGCGTCCAACGCTTCTACGGAAAGCTTGTAGCCGTCGCCGCGGCGGCCCAGCGATCCTGTAACCACCGCTCCGAGGCCCTGCCCCACCGCCACTAGTCGCGCTGACTGCTCGTCGAGCTTGTCGGTAGGATTGGGAAGTTGCGCGGCGAGCTTGCGCGCGCTTCCTCGGTTGTACGCGTTGACGAAGCTAGCCCCTTCCAGCGCGAAGTTGAACATTGGTTCCAGCGTGTCGTCAAAAAGTGGATCGCCGGTATGGTTCGTAAAATCCGCGACGAGAACACTCACTGGTGCGTGGACGGCTTTTGGTTTGGGCGGACTCTTCAGACGAAATGCAACCATAGCCCCGACGAGCAAGACCGCCAGCGCCGCCGAAGCCCACTTCCAATAGTGTGTTCGCGGCGCAGCTATGAAAATTGTCGAGCTCTCCGCGGATGGACCGAGCCACACTTCGAGCTGATGCGCCATCTCGCGCATGCTCGCAAAGCGATTCTCCGGATCGATTTCGAGGGCCTTTACAACCATGTCGTTCAGCGCGGCGGGCAAGCTCGGCTCGAGCTTCGACGGAGGCGTCACCG
>CAZGBQ010000162.1:0-8648 GCA_964524045.1 uncultured Acidobacteriaceae bacterium | reverse complement strand
GACACGCAAGCCAATCCGCGAATTCGTCATGGCGGGCAGTTGGGGGCATACTGCTTCCTTCGCAGCAAAATAAACGAGGAGGCCGGCTCCCGGCCCGACTATGCATCGCGCCTTCGAATTCTTGATCCATCATGGGCACGGAGTTCTGCTCGCGTGGGTTTTTGTAGAGCAAGTAGGCGTTCCTGTTCCGGCGATGCCGCTCTTGCTGGCCGCAGGAGCGCTGGCTGGAGCGGGGCAGATGAATTACTTCGCCGCGCTGTTTTTCGCGGTGCTGGGAGCGGTGGCCGCGGATTCCATCTGGTTTCAGTTGGGACGGCACCAAGGCATCAAAATTCTGCAACTGCTGTGCCGGATTTCGCTTGAGCCGGATTCTTGCGTGCGCCGCACGGAGGGAATGTTTTCCAAACAAGGCGCGCGGTCGCTCCTGGTAGCGAAATTTCTTCCCGGTCTCGGGCTGGTGACGCCGCCGCTCGCAGGAATCTTTCGCATGCGCTACCGGCGGTTTCTGTTGTTCGATGCATTGGGATCGTCGCTGTGGGCAGGGGCGTTTCTTGGCTTGGGATACATGTTCAGCGGGCAGATTGAGCGAGTAGCGACGCGGCTGGCTTCGCTGGGAGGATGGCTGGTAGTTTTGATCGTTGGTTCGCTGGGAGCCTATGTTGGTTACAAATATGTGGCGCGGCAACGGTTCCTGCGGGAGCTGCGGATTTCAAGAATTACCGTCGAAGAATTGAAAGAGAAGATTGATGCCGGAGAGCCGGTGACCATTGTGGACCTGCGCCACTCGTTGGACTTCGAAGCCGAGCCGGAAACGATTCCCGGAGCGCTGCATATGGAGGCGAAGGAGCTCGAGGGAAGCAATGAGCGTCTTCCCCGCGGCGGCGAAGTGGTGCTGTACTGCACTTGACCCAACGAAGCGACGAGCGCCCGTGTGGCGCTGCTTCTGAGAAAAAATGGAATCAAGCGGATTCGGCCCTTGCAAGGCGGCTTGAATGCGTGGCGAGAGCGCGGCTATCCGCTAGCCGGCCATGCTTCCACATGAGCCAAGCCAAGTTGGAGGTTACTGTGGTTTCGGATGCTGTGATTTTGCGGAGTCACGCTGAAAGATTTGAATGGTATTTCCGTCGCCGTCGGCGATGATGGCAAAGCGGAGCCGCAATTCCTCATCGTAGCCCCTTTCCATGTAGAAGTGAGTTTTGCGTTCCTTCAGGCGTGTCACGGTCGAATCAAGATCGTCCACGTAGAACCCAATCTTGAAGATTCCCCGCATCAGATAGCCCTCGGGAATATTCAGCTGCTTGCGACCATCCACCGATGATTCATGCTGAATGATTTCCACTTCGAGGTCAGGAGACCCGAGGATGATGGCCTTGCCCTTCGGGAAAGTCGCGGTCTTCCGCCGAACCAGTCCGAGGGTTGCCTCGTACCATTGAGCAGTTCTTTCAGCGTCGGGAACGGTAATTCCAAAATTCATCGGGCATTTGGCGCGAATCGGAGCAGGAGGGCCGCCGACGGACAACTCGGGAGCGTGCGAGGCCGCGATGCTGAAGCCAGCGGTCAATAGACAAAGCAGAATAGAGGATGTACGCATAGGGAAGTCCTCAAGAGCGAATTCCTGATTCCTGTTTTACTTTCAAATCCGGCGAACACCAGGGGCCGCGCCGGGCGCCGACAGCGCAAATTACAATCGCGGCAGGACGATGCCGCCCTGCGCCTGGTATTTGCCTTTCTTGTCCTTGTAGCTGACTTCGCAGTCTTCATCGGACAAAAAGAAGATCACCTGGCAAAGTCCTTCGTTGGCGTAAATCTTCGCGGGCAAGGGTGTGGTATTGCTGATTTCCAGAGTCACGAAGCCTTCCCACTCGGGCTCGAAAGGCGTGACGTTGACGATGATGCCGCAGCGAGCGTAGGTCGATTTGCCAACGCAAATGGTGAGCACGTTGCGGGGAATCCGGAAATACTCGACGGAGCGGGCCAACGCGAAAGAATTAGGCGGAATGATGCACACGTCGCCTTTGAATTCCACGAGCGAGCGCGGATCGAAATGCTTGGGATCGACAATGGTGCTGTTCACGTTGGTGAAAATGCGAAACTCGTCAGCCACGCGGATATCGTAGCCGTAGGAAGAGACCCCATAGCTGATCACTCCCTCGCGCACCTGGCGATCCGTAAACGGCTCGATCATCTTGTGCTCCAGCGACATGCGCCGGATCCAACGGTCTGGCTTGACGGACATCCATTTCCTCCTGAGAATGTAATTGCAATTCTTGTTCTGATGAATTGCCGCGTCACAACGAAACGGCGTGACGATTCGGGCTAAAAAGACGTTTAGTGTAGATTACCCCTCCCGTCTTGACAACCTGCTCCGCACACTCTAGCATCTGCCTCGGAAGCGGGAGGATTCGCGTGATTAAGCTAGATCTTGTAAATGCGGTGGTGGCCGCGACAAATATCAGCCGCACCAAAGCCGAACAGGCGGTCGAGACGATTTTTGAATCCTTAAAGCAAGCGCTCGGCCGCAGTCAGCGCATCGAACTCCGCCGCTTCGGCGTTTTCAGCGTCAAGCCGCGCAAGACGGGAATCGGCCGCAACCCCCGCACGGGCGAAGAAGTGAACATTCCTCCCGGGAAAGCGGTGCGGTTCAAACCGGGCAAGGAACTGCAGAACAAAGACGACGACAAGAAAACGGCTTAGCCATTCCTGAAAACAATTCTTTCCGTCAACAACACGACTGACAATTTTCTTTTTTCTGCGTGGCGTGATCCTGCCTGACTGTGTTGTACTATCGAAGGCCGCTTCTGTTGCGATTCCAAAGACCTCGTGACTCCGCCACTCCCAGAGAACTCTCCACCATCCATACAAGCTAGCCCGGATTGGCGCGCTGACCCCTTTCGCCAATGGCATTACGCACAGTCTCCCCCGCGAACTTCAAGGAATTCGCTAATTCTTGCCGGCGCGCTTTTCTTTCTTACACTGTGCACTTGCCTTGCAGCGGGCACTCAGTTCTCCATCGCCTACGCTCACAACGAAGCGGTTTCCACTGACGAATTTCTGAACGCTTTCAGGCTTTTCTACAAGAATCCGGCGGGTCTGCTCGTGGGACTTCCCTTTGCCGCCACTTTGCTCGGAATTCTGCTGGCTCACGAACTGGGCCACTTCTTTGCGTGCCGCTATCATCGGCTTCGCGCGAGCTATCCTTTCTTCGTTCCTTTCCCCAACCTTGCAGGAACTTTTGGCGCGTTTATCGTCATTCGATCGCTCATGCGCACCAAGCGGGCGCTGTTTGATGTTGGAGCATCGGGACCGATCGTCGGTTTTGTGTTTGCCATCCCCGCGCTGCTTTATGGCGTGTTGCACGCGAAAGTCGTGCCCGAACTGGCGAATCCAGCGCACTCAGAAATCATCTACGGAACGCCGCTACTACTGCGGCTGTTCGATGCCATTGTTCACCCTGGGATTTCTCCCGACGCATTGCTCTTGCCGCCGGTTGGCCGCGCCGCGTGGGTCGCTCTCTTTGTTACCTCGCTCAACCTGATACCGGCAGCGCAACTCGATGGGGGCCACATTCTGCGTTCTTTGAACACGCGCGCGCACCGCATTCTATCTGTCCTCCTCCCTCTTGGATTACTTGTCCTCGGCAAGTGGAAGTATTGGGAAGGCTGGTATGTTTGGGGCGGGCTGCTGCTCATAATGCAGTTCCTGCGCATCGGAACCGTTTACGATCAAGCGCCGCTGGATGCCAGGCGCAGACTGATCGCGTTTTTTGCGCTAGTCATTTTTGCGCTTTGCTTCATGCCTTCACCGATGTTTGTTCCTCCAAGTTCTCCTTGACCCCGTTGAATCAGCGGGTATGATGCCTTCCGTCCGCGAGCATCAAGAGCTCGCGACTCAGCTGATGCCAGAACTGGTCCGCACGCTTCGACAACGAGACCTCTTCCTGCTTTTCATTGGTTCGGTCATTGGTTCGGGCATTTTTCGGACGCCTGGGCCTATTCTGCGCCAAGTGGGAGGCTCCGTCGGCATCGCCCTGCTGGTCTGGATTGTCGGCGGGGTTCTCTCCCTTTTGGGTGCGCTTACCTATGCGGAGCTTGCCGCAAGCAATCCGGAGGCGGGAGGCCTGTACTGCTACATCCGCGATGCATTTGGCCGCGCCCCGGCTTTTCTCTACGGATGGTGCTTGTTTCTGGTGATCGCCAGCGGCTCGGTTGCAGCTCTGGCCCGCGCATTCAGCGAATACTTCGCGCAAATCATCCCCGTCTCTCACGCCGGGCAGACCCTAGTCGCGGTAGTTGTGATCGCGATCGTGACGGCGGTGAACGTCTGGGGCACGCGGAAAAGTTCGGACCTGCAGAACTGGACGACGCTGATCAAGGCGAGCGTCATTGTGATTCTGAGCGCCGTGCTTCTGACATTGGGCCGCCATGCTGCAGACATGCTCCCTGCCATGGGGGCCACGCAGCATGGCGCGAGTTTGCTGTCGAATTTTGGGCTGGCGATGATTGCCGTCCTGTGGGCCTACGAAGGGTGGCAATTCGGCACCTACAGCGCGGGGGAAGTAATCGATCCGCAAAAAGCGTTTCCCCGTGCATTCTTGCTTGGGGCCCTCGTTCTGATCGGGCTGTATCTGCTGGCACTCATGGCGTACCTCCTGGCTCTCGGCCCTGCGGCCACGGCGGCCAGCGAAACCATCGCAGCAACCTCGGTGAGCGCGGTGCTCGGCTCATGGGCAGGGAAGGTCGTCGCGCTCACCATTCTCATTTCCACATTCAGTGCCGCGAACAGCGTGATCCTCACTGCGCCACGAGTTTTCTATGCGATGGCGCACGATGATCTTTTTTTCAAGAAGCTCGCTGTTGTGCATCCTCACTTCCGCACGCCGGTGTTCGCCATTGTGGCGCTCGGGGTATGGTCAGCAGTACTCGTCTGCGCCGGGGAGTTGGGCTCGTTTCAAAAGTTGATCGAAGGAGTGATTTTCATCGGATGGATTTTCTATGGACTGGGCGCAGCGGCCATATTTCCCATTCGGCGTGCTGGTAGAGGCAAGCCAGTTCCCTATCGCGTCCCCGGATATCCCTGGACGCCGATCCTATTTGTTCTTGCAGCAGCCGCCATTGTCAGTAACGCCGTGTTCCTTGCATTCCGTGATCCTGCGCAATTTCAGAATCTCCTCGCCGCCATCATTCTGTTTGCCATCGGATTCCCAGCCTATCTTTTCTGGTACAAACGGGCTTCGACATGAGCTTGTCGATTCTGTTTTTCTGCAGCTCGCTGAGCTGAAAAGGACTACCGGTTCGCTGGCCGTCTCAGTGCACTTCGTTTTGTAGCGGCAGCGTGGGCGGCAGCGGGCGATTCAGGAGGCGTTGCGAGGCAGCGCGCACTTCTTGCACACGCTTGCTTGCCGGACCGGCGGGATTCAGTCTCAAGTAGGTGTCCAAATCCTGGATTTGCTCCTGATAATTGCGCCGCCGGGCGCAAGTGTCCGCCAGAACGAGATAAGCATCGGCCTGATTGGGGTTGCGCAGGAGAGCCTCACGAGCGCTCTTTTCGGCCTCGTCGGTGCGATTGAGCCGCAGCAGGGTCATCCCCAAGATGACGTAACCGTCCGCGGAATTCGGGTCGAGTTCTAACCCCCTCCGAGTGATGGTTTCTGCCTTGCCTGCATTTCCCTCCAGATAATACAGGTAACCGATCCCGAACTGTGCCCGGGCATATCTCCCGCCGCTCAGGTCAATTGCCGTTTGAAAAGCTTGCATTGCTTCTTTTTCATGACCGAGGCTGGTCTCCGCTACGCCTTGATGATAGAAGGCTTCAAAGTAACCGGGGAAGGCTCGGACGGCTTTTGTAAAGTGGCTCAGGCTCTGCACAAACTCCTTTTTTGCCAGGCTCAGGAGCCCCTTTCTATATTCCTCTCTGGCTTTGCCGGGAATCATGAGCTCCCTCACAGACACGGTATTCGCGTTCTGCGGGGCAAGCGGGGGTCCGGATGGAATCAGGTGAAGCTCAAGCTTCATGGAAGGTCCGTCAAGCTGCGCCATGGTTCGCAAAGGCTCGTAACCTTGCTCCTCGATGTGGATTTCGTAAGTGGCAGAGGGTAGCCCGTGGACTTCGAAACGACCGTCATAGTCGGTCAGAAAACTGCGGAAGACTCCTGCGTCCTGTGATTTCAGGCTGACCGCAACCTGGCTTGCAGGGCCATCTTTGCCCGGCAGGTACACGGTCCCGGAGATCACTCCTTCCGTTCCTTTCGGGCTTTCGTCTTGAGCATAAACACTCAGGCAAAAGGTAAACAGCGCGAGGGTGAGGCAGGTAATCAGAACGCTCTTGGATGGAAGCACTTGGAAGAATCTGGGCCTACGGCTAGAAAGCAGCACTTCGGGCAGCTTGCACCGCATGTCGACCTGTAGCGCACTTTTGAGGTATGCCCTCGGGGGACTTGGCAGTTGAGGGAGTAGGCCGTCGCAGCAAAATCACTGGGTTTTTGAAACACGAAGTGGCTCAGCTGGTACGGCTCTGCACCATTTCTCCCGGAAATCAACCGTCACATGCGCGGACCCTGCGGCAAAATGTGCATTGCGAATACCAATGGCGCGCGGAAGTTCAGCGGCAGCTTAGGATGTGCGCAAACGTTCATCACGGGCTAGAAATGGAATCGACGCGCTGCAGCCATCCTCTTTTCTTTCAACGTTTCGCCAAATTGCAAGTTTGTCGTGGATGGAAAGGTCGGCACGCAATTGAGAAGCACTGTGGTGGCAATTTGCGTGGGTAATGGAGAAACCTGTCTCATGGAGTAACAATCCACTGAATTTTGGCTCACTTTGAGACGAAGCGGCTACTAATGACTTGTCGGTTCTTGAAGTGTTTCGCTGTGAACAGACGCAGGGTCAGCCAGGAAACGCGCAACGGTCGGCCCCACCGAAATGCAGGCGAGGCTTCGATGACCGCACGGAGAATCCAATTTCACCAGAGGGGCGCCCGCGGCGGCGGCGAATTTCATGGCCGGCTCCGAAGCCACCATGTGATCTTGTGGTGAGACAATGACAAGAAGCTTCGCGTGGATCCTGGCCGCAGCCTCTTCTAGCGTCAAGCCGAGTTCACCCGGAATGTCTAACGCAATGATGGCTTGGCGTTGGCGGATCCGGTCGCAGGCTGCTCCACCGTCGCCCTTAGCGTTTCTTCGTATTTCGGCGAGCAGGGCGCTGAATTCCGCCGGCTTGGTCTGCGCGACGCGGTAAGCCGGCGAGCTGAGGTTCATGGAGTGAATCTCTTCCAGAAGGCCGAGACCGCGGTCCACAGGCCCAGTGGGATTGCCATGACTCCAGGCCGGATCAAGCTCGATAGCGTCGATCTGGGCGGTCCACAGCAGCTTGTCATAAGAAGTGGACTGCGGCGAGCCCATCATAGGAACAACAAGGTCCATGAAATCAGGATAGGTCACCGCCCATTCAAATGCCTGCATGCCCCCCATAGAAACCCCTACGACCGCGCGAAGGTGTGAGAGGTGCAAGACCTCCGTGGCAAGGCGGTGCTCGGATTCCACCATGTCGCGAATTGTGAATTCGGGAAACTTCAAGAGCGGCTGTGACTTGCTGTTCGAGGGCGCGCTCGAAACACCATTGCCGATGGCGTCGACAAGAATCACAAAGTAACGACCGGTATCGACCACATTCCCGGGCCCCACGAACTGCAGTAAGTCTTCGGACCTGCCACCCAGCCAGGTCGGCCAAAAAATGGCATTTGACTTTTCTGCATTGAGTTTGCCGAGCGCGCGATAGCCGAGGCGGAAATCCTGAATGATGGCGCCATTGCGAAGCTTGAACGCACCAAGCTCGGCAAATTGTTGCGTTCCTTCCGGCGTTCCCTGAGCAGCAACCAATTTAGCGGAAAGGAGCAAAAGGGCGAGCGTGGCTAATCCATGTGTGAGTTTCATGGGGCAGATTGTCCTCCCTTCAGCAAGCAGAGACGGATAAGTCATAGCAAGCTCAAAGGATCCATGTCCATCATGACCGCCGTCTGCGGAATTTCTCTTGCGTCGGAATAGGCGAGCGCTCCGCTCAGGAGTTTGGTTAACACCGAGCGCTTCGGTGATTTCAGCAGAAATTGGAAGCGGTGCTCTTTTTTCAGGCGCGCCAGCGGCGCCGCGGCCGGTCCCAGAATGCGCATCCTGTCTCCGTCGTGCGGGGAAAAATATTCAGAGAGCTGGCGCGACCAGGAAATGGCCTTCTCCAACCGAGTGTCGCGTACGATGACGTTGGCCAGCGAGGTGAATGGGGGATAGGCCATCATCCGGCGAAAGTGCAATTCGCGCTCGAAGAAGGAAATGTAGTCCTGCCTGACGGCATCTTGGATCGCGTAGTGTTCGGGATAAAAGGTCTGAATGAGCACGCGGCCAGGGAGTTCGCCGCGGCCAGCACGGCCGGCGACCTGCGTCAGCAACTGAAACGTCCGCTCGGCAGATCGAAAATCGGGCAGGCTCAAGGACGAGTCCGCGCTGACCACGCCGACAAGTGTGACGCGCTGAAAGTCGTGGCCCTTGGCAAGCATTTGCGTGCCCACGAGAATATCGAGCGCGCCGCCAGCAAACGCGCCAAGGGTTTCCTGATATTGGCGCTTGGTGCGCGCCGTGTCGCGGTCCAATCGCGCGATGCGCG